>JALUAB010000123.1 GCA_027051195.1 Hyphomicrobiales bacterium | reverse complement strand
TGGAAACCAGCGTGATGGGGCACTCGATGAGCTCCTCGATGTGGCGGATGTATTTCACCGCCTGCGCCGGCAGGTCGTTCCACGAGCGGGCGCCATAGGTGCTCTCCTTCCAGCCCGGCATGGTCTCGTAGATGGGCTTCACGCGCTCCTGCGCGCCCTGCCCGGCGGGCAGGCGGTCGATGCGCTCGCCGTCCAGCTCGTAGCCGACGCACACCTTCACCTCGTCAAAGCCGTCAAGGACGTCGAGCTTGGTGAGCGCGATGCCGTCCATGCCGGAGACCTTTACCGCCTGGCGCACCAGCACCGCGTCGAACCAGCCACAGCGGCGGGCGCGGCCGGTGACGGTGCCGAACTCGTGGCCGCGCTCGGCGATGGTCTTGCCCGTCTCGTCGAACAGCTCGGTAGGGAACGGCCCGGCGCCGACGCGCGTGGTGTAGGCCTTGGCGATGCCGAGCACGAATTGAAGCGTGGAAGGGCCGACGCCGGCGCCGGTGGCGGCGTTGCCGGCGACGGTGTTGGAGCTGGTGACGAACGGATAGGTGCCGTGGTCGATGTCGAGATACGTGCCCTGCGCGCCCTCGAACAGCAGCCGCCTGCCGGCGCGTTTCTGGGCGTCCAGCAGCGCCCAGACGCTGTCCACGTAGGGCAGGATGGCGTCGCGGATGCCCATCAGATCGTCCAGCAGCTTCCGGCCGTCGATCTCGTCCACGCCCAGGCCGCGGCGCAGCGGGTTGTGGTGGGCCAGCAGGCGTTCGATCTTCTTCGGCAGGGTGTCCGGGTTGGCCAGGTCGCCGGCGCGGATGGCGCGGCGGCCCACCTTGTCCTCGTAGGCCGGGCCGATGCCGCGGCCGGTGGTGCCGATCTTTCCCCTGCCGGCCAGCTGCTCGCGCAGCCCGTCCAGTTCGCGGTGCAGCGGCAGAATGAGGGTGGTGTTCTCCGCGATCCGCAGATTGTCGCGGCTGATCTCGACGCCCTGCCGGCGGATGCCCTCGATCTCTTCCGCCAGCTTCCACGGGTCCATGACCACGCCGTTGCCTATGACGGCGAGCTTGCCGGGGCGCACGATGCCTGAAGGCAACAGCGAGAGCTTGTAGGTGACGCCATCGATGACCAGCGTGTGCCCGGCGTTGGCGCCACCCTGAAAGCGGATGACCACGTCCGCGCGCTCGGAGAGCCAGTCCACGATCTTGCCCTTGCCCTCATCGCCCCACTGGGCGCCGATGACCACCACGTTCGTCATGACTTCCGCTCCCCGCTGCCGGAAAAACCCCTTCCTTTCAGGACACGCGAACGGCCCCGCAACGCCGCGGGGCCGTGTTTTCTTGTATAGCAAACGCGCTCAGAACTCCAGCGCCGATACCCATTTCACCTGCGGCAGTGCCCGGACCTTCTCCAGCACGGAAGCGGGCACCGGTTCGTCCACCTCCACCAGTGCCACGGCCTCGCCGCCCGGTTCCGTGCGCCCCAGGTTGAAGGCGGCGATGTTCACCTTCTCCTCGCCCAGGATGGTGCCCAGGGCGCCGAGGAAGCCGGGCCGGTCCTCGTTGATGACGTAGAGCATGTGCGGGCCGAACTCGGCCTCCATGTTGATGCCCTTGGCCTGGATGATGCGCGGCTTGCCGTCGGCGAACACCGTGCCGGCGACGGAACGCTTCGAGTTTTCCGTGGCCACCTCCAGCCGGATGTAGCCTTCATAGACGCCGCGCTGGGTCTGGCGCACCTCGTTGATGGTCATGCCGCGCTCCTTCGCCACCACGGGGGCGGAGACCATGTTGATGTCCTCGCCCAGGGTGGGCCTGAGCAGCCCCGCCAGCAGGGCGGAGGAGAGTGCGCCAATGTTCAGCTCGCCGACGTTACCGGCGTATTCGATGGTCACGTCCTCGATGGCCGAGCCGATGATCTGGCCGATGAACAGGCCCAGCTTCTCCGCCAGCTCGATGTAGGGCTTGAGCACCGGCGCCTCTTCGGCCGTGATGGAGGGCATGTTGAGCGCGTTGGAAACGGCGCCGGAGAGCAGATAATCAGCAATCTGCTCGGCGATCTGCACGGCCACGTTCTCCTGCGCCTCGGTGGTGGAGGCGCCAAGGTGCGGGGTGCAGATGACTTCCTCCAGCTCGAACAGCGGATTCTCCCGCGCCGGCTCTTCCTCGAACACGTCCAGCGCGGCGCCGGCGATGTGGCCGGACTTGATGGCCTCATACAGATCCGGCTCCACGATGAGGCCGCCGCGGGCACAGTTGATGACGCGCGCGCCCTTCTTCATCTTCGAAAGCGCCTTCGCGTCGATGATGTGCTTCGTCTTGTCGGTGAGCGGGGTGTGCAGGGAGAGGAAGTCGGCGCGGGCCAGCAGTTCGTCGAAGTCCACCTTCTCCACGCCGATCTCGCGGGCGCGCTCCTCCGTCAGATACGGGTCATAGGCGATGACGCGCATGTGCAGCCCCTGCGCGCGGTTGGCGACGATGGAGCCGATGTTGCCGCAGCCGATGAGGCCCAGCGTCTTGCGATAGACCTCCACGCCCATGAACCGGTTCTTCTCCCACTTGCCGGCCCTGGTGGATTCGTTGGCCTGCGGGATCTTGCGGGCCAGCGCCAGCATCATGGCGATGGCGTGCTCGGCGGTGGTCACGGCGTTGCCGAGCGGGGTGTTCATGACGATGATGCCGCGGGCGGTGGCGGCGGGCACGTCGATGTTGTCCACGCCGATGCCGGCGCGGCCGATGACCTTGAGATTCTTCGCCGCCTCGATGACCTTGGAGGTCACCTTGGTGGCGGAGCGCACCGCCAGCCCGTCGAACTCGGGGATGCGCGCTATCAGCGCGTCCCTGTCCTTGCCGAGATCCGGTTCGTAGGCGACGTCGATGCCACGCGCCTCGAGGATTTTCACCGCGGTTTCGGAAAGCTTGTCGGAAATGAGAACCTTCGGCGCCATGGTGGCAGCCTCCTTTTCTTGCCCGTGATGATCCGTGATTGACCGTGAACGCCGGTGACAAAAAAGAGGAAGGCGGGGCTTTGCGGCCCCGCCCCTGTGCGTGTTGCGTCGGTTCAGCCCGTCAGTTCGGCCTTCGCCGTGGCATAGGCCCAGTCGAGCCAGGGCAGCAGCGCCTCGATGTCGCTCTTCTCCACCGTGCCGCCGCACCAGATGCGGAAGCCCGGCGGCGCCGTGCGGTAGGCGGCGAGATCGTAGCCGGCGCCTTCCTCCGCCAGCAGCTGCAGCATGCGGGTGGGCAGCTGTCTGGCCTGCTCTTCCGTCAGACCTTCCTTGCCCTTCTCCGACAGGCGCATGCACACGGAGGTGTTGGAGCGAATCGCCGGGTCAGCCACCAGGTTCTCCACCCAGTCGGTGTTCGCCTCCCAGTCCCAGACGGTCTGCGCGTTCTCGTTGGCCTTGGCGATGAGTGCCGGCAGGCCGCCCAGCTCCTTCGCCCACTTCAGCGCCACGATGTGATCCTCCACCGCCATCATGGAGACGGTGTTGATGGTCATGCCATCGAAGATCTCGCGGATGAGCTTGCCGTTCTTGGTCAGGCGCAACAGCTTTGGCACCGGCCAGGGCGGCGTGTGGCTTTCCAGCCGTTCCACCGCGCGCGGCGAGAGGATGATGATGCCGTGCTGCGCCTCGCCACCCATCACCTTCTGCCAGGAATAGGTGGTGACATCCAGCTTTTCATAGGGCAGCTCCTGGGCGAAGGCGGCGGAGGTGGCGTCGCAGATGGTCAGCCCCTCACGGTCGGCGGGAATCCAGTCGCCGTTGGGCACCCGCGCGCCGGAGGTGGTGCCGTTCCAGGTGAACACCACGTCGTGGGTGAAGTCCACCGCGGAGAGGTCCGGCAGTTCGCCGAAATCGGCGACCATGGCGCGGGATTCCACCGTCAGCTGGTCGCAGATGTCGGTGACCCACATCTTGCCGAAGCTCTCCCAGGCCAGCACGTCCACCGGGCGCGGGCCCAGCAGGTTCCACATGGCCATTTCCACCGCACCGGTATCCGAACCGGGCACGATGCCGACGAGATAGTCATCGGGCACCTGCAAGACCTCGCGGGTGAGCGCGATGAGCTCCTGCATGCGGGCGATGGATTCCTTGCTGCGGTGCGATCGGCCCAGCAGGGCGTTCTTGAGGAGAGAGAAATCCCAGCCCTTGAACTTGGTGGTGGGGCCGGGGGAGAAACGGGGATTGGCCGGTTTGGTGGCCGGCTTTTCGATACTGGTCATGTCAATACATCCTTCCAGATGTTCGCCCCTCGTTGGGGAGGGGTGGCCCGCGTTCGCCATAGGCCGCGAACGGGGCCGAAGTCAAGCACAGATCACGGGCGATGGTTGCTTGTGAACTCTGTGACGGTTTGTCATCTCCCGTGCGCCGGTTGTTGCGCATCGTGGATGAATGGCTCGCATTTCAGGAAATGCGGCGCAGACGGGCGATGAAGAAACCGTCCAGCCCGCGCGTTTCGCCAATGGAAAAATGCGGCAGGGTGCGCACGTCACCTTCTTGCGTGATGACCTCGCGCAGGCCACCGTTCTCTTCCAATCGCACCGGGTCGCGGGCGAAGGCGTCGCCGTGGCGGGCAAGGAAGCGGGCCACCTGTTCCTCGCCCTCCTCCGGCAGAAGGGAGCAGACGCAATAGATCAGCAGACCGCCGGGGGCGACGAGGTGGCGGACGTGCTCCAGCATGCGTTCCTGCAACGCCACCAGCTCGTGCGCCTGCTCCGGCGTCTTGTTCAACAGCACATCCGGGTGGCGGCGGAAGGTGCCGGTGGCGGTGCAGGGAGCGTCCAGCAGCACCACGTCGAAGGGTGCCACGGGGGTGTAGTTCAGCACGTCCGATTGCACGATTTCTGCGGTAAGACCCGTGCGGGTCAGATTTTCGCGCAGGCGCGCCAGCCGCGGGGCGGAGATGTCCACCGCCGTGACCTGCGCGCCGGCGGCGGCGAGCTGCATGGTCTTGCCGCCCGGCGCGGCGCAGAGGTCCGCCACCATGCGGTCCGTCACGTTTCCGGCCAGTCGCGCAGGCAGGGTGGCGGCGGCATCCTGCACCCACCAGGCGCCCTCGGCATGGCCGGGCAGGGAGGCGACGGGGCGGGCTGGTTTCTCGATGCGCACGGTGCCGGTGGGCAGCGGCAGTCCGTCCAGCCTTTCGGCCCACACCGGAGCCTCTCCGGGGCGTTTCACGGTGATGTCCAGCGGCGGCTCGCGCAGCAGTTCCTCCGCCATGGCTTGCACGGCCTCCTCGCCCCATTGCTCCCGCCAGCGCCGGCGCAGCCAGTCCGGGAAATTCAATGTGGGTGGCGCCTGTCGCAACAGGGCGTCGCCCTCGCGTTGCAGGCGGCGCAATACGGCGTTGGCCAGCCCGGCCAGCGGGCGGGTGCGGGGGTGCGCTTTCAGCAGCTCCACGGTGGTATGGATGGCAGCATGGGCCGGTGTGCGCAGAAACAGGAGCTGCGCCGCGCCGAGCATGAGCGCGGCCCGTGCGCGGCAGGCGCGCTTCGGCAGCGGCTTGTGCAGCAACCGGTCGAGCAGATGTTGCAGTTGCCCGTGGCGGCGCAGCACGGTGCGCACCAGCTGGGTGGTCAGAGCACGGTCGGCGGTGGTGAGCCGTTCCAGCGTCTGTTGCTCCGCCGCCTCCGCCTCATGCAGCAGGCGGTGGTTGCAGAGAATGGCGGTGAGCATGTTCAGCGCGGCGCGGCGTGTGGCGTGGCCGGTCATGGCGTTCTCGCGTGCGGTCGGGGTTTTCTCTTGCGCCACAGCGATAGCACTGCGCGGGGCGGGGTGCGACTGGAATTGTGACCGGCGTCGGGCTAGGGTGTTGCGCAATCGGGGTCTGAGGGGCTTGCCTGATGTCGGTGGACGAGGACGTGCAATTGCTGGCGCAGACGCCGCTGTTCGAAGGTATCGACGAGGCGCATCTGCGCGTGATCGCCTATGCGGCGGAGCAGGCCACGGTGCCGGCGGGCGACTGGCTGGTGCGGCAGGGGCAGAATCTGCCGGCCGGTTTCCTCGTGCGCAGCGGCACGGCAGAGGCATACATGGAGGAGGATCCCTCCACACGGCTGCACATCTCGCGCGGGGCTTTCATCGGCGATGGCGCGATGATCGCCGGGTTGCCACACCGCATGCACGTGCAGGCGCTGGAAGAGCTGCGCGTGCTGCGCATTCCGCGCGAGCTGTTCCTGCACGTGTGCGAGGAGTTTCCGGAGATGGGAAAGCTGGTGATGGCCAACTACGCGCGGCGCATGGCCACCGTCATGTCGGCGCTGCAGACGCTGTTGCCGTGAGGTGGGCCGCAGGCGCGGGGAGCGGGTGTGATGACTCTGTGGACGGACGTGGTGTTGCCGGCGTTTGCCACCTTCTTCGTCATTATCGATCCGCTGGGGCTCACGCCCATCTTCGTGGCGTTGACGCGGGGGCAGTCCGTGGCGGCGCGGCGGCGGGCGGGGCGCAACGCGGTGCTGCTGGCAGCGGGCGTGCTGCTGCTGTTTGGTTTCTTCGGCGAGGCCATCCTGAAACTGTTCGGCATCACCATTCCGGCGTTCCGCATCGCCGGCGGCATCCTGCTGTTCATGATCGCGGCGGAAATGCTGTTCGAGAAGCGGGCGGAGCGACGGCGCAAGGCCGCTTCGCACAAGGAACCGCCGCATGAATACCGGGCGGTGGACGACGTGTGGGTGTTTCCGCTGGGCATTCCGCTCATCGCCGGGCCGGGGGCCATCACCTCGGTGATCCTGCTGATGGGCAAGCATGCGGATGACGGCGTGGCGCAGGCGGCGGTGGTGGCGGTGCTGCTGGCGGTGCTGGCGCTGACGTGGATGCTGTTCTTCACGGTGAGCCACGCGGAACGATTCCTGAGCGAGACGGCAGTGCGGGCCATCTCGCGGCTGCTGGGCATCATCCTGGCGGCGCTGGCGGTGCAGTTCGTGCTGACGGGGTTGAAGGGGGCAGGGTTGCTCTCCTGAACTGGGTCAGGCCAGCTCCTCGCGCAGGAAGTCGAGCACGGCGGCCTCGTCCACATCCCGCGCGATGAAGGCCTCGCCGATCTCGCGCACCAGCACGAACACCAGCTTGCCGGCCTGCGCCTTCTTGTCCTGTCGCATCAGCTCCAGCAGGTCTTCAGCCGCCGGGAGGCGGTTGTGAATGGCGCGCGTATCCGTGGGCAGCCCGGCGGCGGACAGGTGCTTCGCCACGCGCGCCGCCCGGCCCGGCGGGCACAGCCCCAGCCGCTCGGAGAAACGGAAGGCCTGCGCCATGCCGATGGCCACCGCCTCGCCGTGCAGCAGCGTGCCGTCGTAGCCCAGCGTCGCCTCCAGCGCATGGCCGAAGGTGTGGCCGAGGTTCAGCAGCGCCCGTTTGCCCTTCTCGCGCGCGTCTTCCGTGACGATGGCGGCCTTGGCGCGGCAGGAGGTGGCCACCGCGTGCATGACGGCTTCCGGCTTCAGCGCCAGCACATCCGCGCCATGCTCCTCCAGGCAGGCGAAGAAGGCGGCATCGCCCAAAAGGCCGTATTTCACCACCTCGGCATAGCCCGCCAGCAGCTCGCGCCGCGGCAGGGTGGCAAGCACGCCGGTGTCGGCGATGACAATGGAGGGCTGGTGGAAGGCGCCGATGAGATTCTTGCCGTGGCCTTGCGAGGAGTTGATGCCGGTCTTGCCGCCGACGGAGCTGTCCACCTGCGCCAGCAATGTCGTGGGGATCTGGATGAAGGGCATGCCGCGCCGGGCGATGGCGGCGGCGAAGCCCGCGAGATCGCCGATGACACCGCCGCCGAAGGCTATGATGTGATCGTTGCGCTCCAGCTTGTGGGCGAGGATGGATTCCACCAGCTCTTCCAGTCGCCGCCAGCTCTTGGTGGCCTCGCCGGGCGGCAGCGTGATCACATCATGTTCGATGCCGGCGGTGTGCAGGCTCTCGTGCAGGGTGGAGAGGTGATGGCGCGCCACGTTTTCGTCCGTCACCACCAGTGTGCGCGGGCGTGTCAGCAGCGGCGCGATCACTTCGCCCGCGCGCCGCAGCAGGCCGGGGCCGATGTGTATGTCGTATTCCGGCCAGCCGGCGGGGTGCACGCGCACCGTCTCCACCGCCGTCGTCGCCGTGTTCGTGTTCGTGTCCGTGTTTGCCATCAGCCGTTCCGTCCGTGCGTTTCCAGCCATTCTGCCAGCTCGCGGATGATGCGCGCCACCATCACGTGGTGCGGCGCATCGTGGCTTTCCACCTTGATGTCCGCCTGCGCATAGACGGGATATCGCTCGTCTATGAGCCTCTCCATCACCGCGCGCGGGTTTTCCGCTTCCAGCAACGGGCGGCCGGGGCGGCGAGAGACGCGCTCCATGAGCACGTCGATGTCCGCCTTCAGCCACACGGAAACACCCTTCTTTCGCACCCGCTCGCGCGTGGCCTCGCGCATCCAGGCGCCACCGCCGGTGGCCAGCACCTGCGGACCGTTCTCCAGCAGCCGGGCGATGACGCGCTCCTCGCCGTTGCGGAAGAATTCCTCGCCGTCCTCGGCGAAGATTTCCGGGATGCTTTTTCCCGCGGCGCGCTCGATCTCGTGATCGGCATCCACGAAGGGCAAATCCAGCCGTTGCGCCAGCCGCCGGCCGACGGTGGTCTTGCCCGCGCCCATGAGGCCGACGAGCACGATGGAGCGCGCGCCCAGCAGGGCGTGGATGGTCTGCACGCAGTCCTTCAGGTTTGCTTCCGGCATGGAAAGGCTCGTCGCTCCACCTTGTTCATTCGCTCGCCCCGCGCTATGCAGGAGCTGGTGCGGCCTTGCATAGCGCGCCGAGGGCATGCGGTCAAAACCGCGCGCAAACGGGGCCGAACCGCGGGATTTCAGAGGGCTTTTCGCCATGATGCCGGATTCCTTACGCTTCTTGTTAATCATTGGAGGGTTGATTGGAGTCGTCTATGGCGCGGCATGGGTGCTGGCCAACATGCCGCCACAGCCGGTGGAGACGACGAAGGAACTTTCCAATGCCCCGTTGCGCGACCTGCCGTGAGCAGAGCCTGTTTCTCGTCGAACGCTTTCTGGAGATGATGGCGGCGGAGCGCAACGCCTCGCCCAACACGCTTGCCGCCTATGCCCGCGATCTCGAGGACTACGCCGGGTTCGTCGCCCTGCGCGGGCGCGCGGTGGATGAGGCCACGGAAGAGGACGTTTCCGCCTTTGTCGCATCGCTGGCCGACCTCGGGCTGGCGCGCTCCACGCAGGCCAGGCGGCTTTCCGCCGTGCGCCAGTTGCACGCCTTTCTCTATGGCGAGGGCCTGAGCGCGGCCAATCCGGCGCAGCACGTGGAAAGCCCGCGCAAGGCGCGTGCGTTGCCGAAAGTGCTGGGCGCGGAGGAGGTGGAGCGGCTGTTCGCCAGGGTTCGCGCCGACGTGGCGGCGGCGAGGACGGAAAAGGCGCGCTGCCGGGCGCTGCGGCTGCTGGCCATGCTGGAGCTGCTCTACGCCACGGGCCTGCGCGTGTCCGAGCTGGTGTCGCTGCGGGCGGGCGACGTGGACGAGCAGGCGGAGCTGATCCGCGTGTGGGGCAAGGGTGGCAAGGAGCGCCTGGTGCCCGTCTCGCCTGCGGCGCTGGCGGCGCTGGCGGAGTATCGCGCGGCCTGCGCGAGTGGTGCCAAAAAGGGGCGGCTGGAGAGCGCCGGGTTCCTTTTCCCCTCGCGCGGCGGGCAGGGGCACGTGACACGCCAGCGCTTCGCGCAGGAGCTGAAAGCCCTGGCAGCGCGAGCGGGGCTGGATCCGGCGCGGCTTTCCCCGCACGTGCTGCGGCATGCCTTCGCCACGCACCTGTTGCAGAACGGGGCCGATCTGCGCGCGGTGCAGCTGATGCTGGGCCATGCCGACATCGCCACCACGCAGATCTACACGCACGTGGACATGCAGCGGTTGCGCCAGGCGGTGGTGCGGCATCATCCGCTGGCGGCGGAGGAATCCTGACGCATTGACAAGCCCCCGGCTTGCCGCCATCAAGCAATGCGGCGGAACGAGGCAGCGTGGCGGCAAGCCCGCTCGCCCGATGTCCGGGGGCAACGCTTATCGCAGGCCGTGCGCATGAAAACCTATCTCGAATTCGAAACGAAGATCGCCGAGCTGGAAGGCAAGATCGCCGAGCTGCGCTCCATCTCCGCCGAGGAGGCGGAAGAGGGCGGCATCAACATCGATGAGGAAGTGGCGCAGCTTCAGGCGAAGGTGGAAAAGGCGCTGGCCGATCTCTACCACAAACTCGATCCGTGGCAGAAGACGCAGGTGGCGCGTCACCCGGAGCGGCCGCACGCCATGGACTACATCAGCGCGCTCATCGAGGGTTTCATGCCGCTGGCGGGCGATCGCTGCTTCGGAGAGGATCACGCCATCGTCGGCGGGCCGGGCTGGTTCCGCGGGCGGCCGGTGATGGTCATCGGCCAGGAGAAGGGGCACGATACCGAAAGCCGGGTGAAGCACAACTTCGGCATGGCGCGGCCGGAGGGCTACCGCAAGGCGGTGCGGCTGATGGACATGGCCGAACGTTTCTCCATGCCGGTGCTCACTTTCGTGGACACGGCCGGCGCCTACCCTGGCATCGGCGCGGAAGAACGCGGGCAGGCGGAGGCCATCGCCCGCTCCACGGAACGTTGCCTGTTGCTGAAGACGCCGCTGGTGGCCACCGTCATCGGCGAAGGCGGCTCCGGCGGCGCGGTGGCGCTGGCCACTGCCAACAAGGTGCTGATGCTGGAGCACTCCGTCTATTCGGTGATCTCGCCCGAGGGCGCGGCCTCCATCCTGTGGCGGGATTCGACGAAGGCGCAGACGGCGGCGAAGGCGTTGAAGCTCACGGCGCACGATCTGAAGGAGCTGGGCGTCATCGACGAGATCATCGAGGAGCCGCTGGGCGGTGCGCACCGCGACCCCAAGGCCACCATCGAACGGGTGGGCGAGGCCATCACGCAGGCGCTTTCCGAATACGATGGCATGGATGGAGAAACCGTGCGCAAGCAGCGGCGCGACAAGTTTCTGGCCATCGGCCGCACGCTGGGCTGACGCCCCGCGATGCGTGCCGGGCGCCCCCGCGCTCAATCCCCGGCAAACGGCACGTCCGGAATGCCCCGCACCTTCGCCGAATCGGGCAGTTGTGAATAGGCATCGTGCAGGGCGTTTTGCAGGCCCTCCTCTACCACCGGATGATAGAAGGGCATGGCGAGCATGTCCGCCACGGTGAGGCCCCGGTCGATGGCCCATGCCAGTTCGTGCGCGATGTGCTCGGCCCTGGGGATGCACATTTCCGCGCCGAGGATCCTGCCGTCCTCCATGCGGGCGTAGATGTGCAGCACGCCCTTGTTTTCCTGCATCACACGGGCGCGGGCCTGGCTGGAGAAGTCACGCTCGCCGACGACGAAGCCCTCGTCCTCCACCAGCGTGGCGTCGAGATGCTGGAAGGTCTCACCGACCATGGCGATGTTCGGATCGGAGAAGACGATGGCCAGCGGCACCTTGCGCTTGAACCAGCGAATGTCCTCACCCTTCGCCAGCGCCGCGGCGTTGAAGCCGGCGATGCGGCCGTCATCTGCCGCCTCGTGCAAAATCTGCCGGTAGCCGTCGGCGTCACCGGCGATGAAGATGTGCGACTCCCCGATGCGCTGGGTGGCGGTGTCGAAGGCGGGAATGCCGTGCTCGTCCACCTCGATGCCGGCAGCGGAGAGGTTCAGGCCGTCGAGATTGGGCCTGCGGCCCAGCGCCACCAGCACCTTGTCCACCACCTTCTCGTTGTCGCCCGCCTTCACGCGGATGCGGCCGTCCCCGGCCTCTTCCAGCTCAGCCGGCGCGCCCAGCCAGATGGGGAACTCCTCGCGGAAGGCGGCGATGGCCGGGTAGCTCACGCCGTCGTCGGTTAGCCCGGCGACGGTGTCGGCCATGTCCACGCCGACGATGTCCACACCCAGCCGGGAGATGGCCTGGCCCATCTCCAGCCCGATGACGCCCATGCCCAGCACGGCGACGCTCTCGGGAAGGTCTTCCTGCTCGAACAGGGTGTCGGTGGTGATGATCTTCTCGCCGAACTTCTCCCGCCACGCGGCTGGCACCACCGGGCGCGAGCCGGTGGCGATGACAAAGGCCTTCGCCTCGATGCGCTCGCCGTTCACCTCCACGGCGTTCGCCGCCACGAACTTCGCCGCTCCCCGGATCAGGTGGCCGTGTTTTTCCAGCTGTTCGGCCTTGCGCGCCGGGCCGGAGGCGAAGTCGTCGCGCATCTTGCGCACGTATGCCAGCACCTCCGGAATGGAGGCATGCAGGTGCTCGGCGCCGTGGATGCCTTCCCGGCCGAAGGCGTGGCGGGCGCGGTAGATGTCATCGGCGGCCTGGATGAGCACCTTGGAGGGCATGCAGCCCACCCGTGCGCAGGTGGTGCCCAGCGGGCCCGGGTCGATGATGAGGAAATCCTTCGTGCGGCGCGCCACCTGCCCCGTGGCGTAGAGTCCCGCCGAACCGGCGCCCAGAATGCACACTTCCACCTTGCGCGTCATGGCCTGTAAGCTCCCCTCTTGCTGGCGTCTTGGCCAAAATTCCGCCGGGCGGCGCCGCACTTGCGGTTGGACTCGCGCACTGCCTGCCCTATATGGCGGTATGGTGATTTTTCATCGCGACTGTTAGCACAAGGAAACCGGATTCCCTAGCGCGGAGATCAGACCGTCATGAGCGATGCCATCCAGATCGTGTGCGCCGCCTGCGGAGCGGTGAACCGCATTCCCGCCGGCAAGCCGGCGAAGGAGGCCAAGTGCGGCCGCTGCGGCGCCAAGCTGTTCACCGGCAGACCGGTGGAGCTGAACGACGCCATCTTCCAGAAATTCGTCACCCGCACCAGCATTCCGGTGGTGGTGGACTTCTGGGCCGAATGGTGCGGGCCATGCAAGATGATGGCACCGGAGTTCGCCAAGGCGGCGGAAGAGCTGGAGCCGCAAGTGAAGTTCGCCAAGCTGGACACGGAGCGCAACCAGGTGGCGGCCATGCAGTTCGGCATCCGCTCCATTCCGACGCTGATGATCTTTCGCGAGGGCAAGGTGATCGCGCAACAGGCGGGGGCCATGCCGGCATCGCAGATTGTCCAGTGGGTGAAGAGCAGTATTTGATGGCTCATTGCGAATGAACGCACAAATCGACAGGGCAGAATACGAACGGCGCATCCGCGAGGCGGCCCGGCGCGCATTGAAGGAGGCGGAGGAACGCCGCAAGCGGGCGCGGGCCGGGAAGGCGGAATGCCCGCGGGAGATCGGCGGGCCGGAAGGCCCGGAGCCGACCCGCTATGGCGACTGGGAGCGCAAGGGCATCGTCTCCGATTTCTGAGTGGCCCATTGTGCCGGGAGGCGGAATGCGCCAGAAACGGAATGAAACGGAATCTGCGAGAGGAACACGGACATGACCAACGGGGCTGACGGCAAGGGCAACGGCCAGGGCATGAGCTTTTCCATGGGCGGCAGCCTTGGCGGCGGAGACAGCGCCGCCGGCGGGATGGGCGGCATGGGCGGCGCCGGCGCGCCCGGCGGCATGGATGGCGCGCGGCCGCCGAAGGGCGCCGTCATCAAGGATTCCGACACGCAGCACTTCATCGAGGACGTGATCGAGGCCTCGCGCGAGGTGCCGGTGCTGGTGGACTTCTGGGCCACCTGGTGCGGGCCGTGCCGCCAGCTGGGGCCGGTGCTGGAGAAGGTGGTGAACGAATACGGCGGCAAGGTGCGGCTGGTGAAGATCGACGTGGATCAGAACCAGGCGTTGGCCCAGCAGCTGCGCATCCAGTCCGTGCCGATGGTCTATGCCTTCGTCAACGGCCAGCCGGTGGACGGTTTCGCCGGCGCGTTGCCGGAAAGTCAGGTGCGCGCCTTCATTGAGAAGGTCATCAAGCTGGGCGGCCCGGGCAAGGCGGCCGAAGAGTTCGTTAAGATGGCCGAGGAAGCGGCGGCGGAAAAGAAGTGGCAGGATGCGCTGGGGCTGTATGCGCAGGCGGTGCAGATGGATCCGGAAAACCCGGCCATCATCGCCGGCCTCATCCGCACGCAGGTGAACATGGGTGACATTGCGGGCGCAAAGGCGGTGCTGGAGCAGCTCTCCGACGAGATGAAAGAGACGGATGAGGTGAAGTCGGCCATCGCCGCGCTCGAGCTGGCGGAAACGCCGGTGGACGAGGGCGAGATCGCCGAGCTGAAACAGAAGGTGGAGGCCAATCCTGACGACTTCGAGGCGCGCATGCAGTTGGCGGAAAAACTCAACGCCGCGGGCCAGCGCGAGGAGGCGATGGAGCAGCTGCTTTACATCATCCGGAGAGACAGGAGCTGGAACGACGAGGCGGCGCGCAAGGAGCTTCTGAAGTTCTTCGAGGCCTGGGGGCCCAATGATCCGATGACGGTGGAAGGCCGCAAGAAGCTCTCGGCCATCCTCTTCTCGTGAGAAGGGCGCTTCCGCTTTCCGGCCGGAGTGGCGAGTGGAAATTCATCTGGTGTCGTGTAATGTGCGGGAAGGCGATCGCAAACTTGCACGGAGAGCCGCGATGACGGACAAGGTGGAAGCGCCGGGCGAAAAGCCGGATCCGAAGCTGTTGGAGCTGCTGGTGTGCCCGAAGACGCACGCGCCGCTGGAATACGATCCGAAGCGCAACGAGCTGATTTCCCGCGCCGCGAAACTGGCCTATCCCATCCGCGACGGCATTCCCATCATGCTGGTAGAAGAGGCGCGGGAACTGACGGAAGAGGAGCTGCGCCGGCCGTGAGCGCCGCGGCGCGGCCGTGTCCACGGAACAGGGAGTTTGAAGTCATGAGCACGCGGGAGAACAACGACGATCTCGACCTGGTGCCGGAGGAAATCCGCCTCACCGACGAGGGGCGCGAGCTCATCGTGACCTTCGAGAACGGCGAGCAGTTCATCTTCACTTCCGAGTTCCTGCGGGTCACCAGCCCGTCGGCGGAAGTGCAGGGGCATCATCCCTCCCAGCGCAAGACGGTGCCCGGCAAGCGGCACGTGAAGATCACCAAGATCGAGCCGGCGGGCAATTACGCCGTGCGTCTGATTTTCGACGACGGGCACGACACCGGTATCTTTACCTGGGACTATTTCCTGGAAACCGGGCGCAACATGGAGAAGCTCTGGGCCGATTACCTGGAGCGCATGCGCCGCGAGGGCCTCTCGCGCGACCCGGTGGAGTGAGGCACAGAAAACGGTGCGGACGAACAAGGGCGGCCTTTCGGGGGCCGCCCTTTCCGTTGCGGTGGCCGAAACGCCTCAATGCATCGTCTGGGCCTGCATGGGCGCGCCCCTGGCCTGCGCGTCAGCCCGCACGCACAGCGACTCCACCGTCTCGCCCAGCAGCATCAGCGCATTGGGGTCGGAAAGGCGGTGATCCGCCCCCTTGACGAGGGTGAAGGTGACGTCCGTTCCGCGCAGGGCATTGCAGGTCTTCAGCGCGTGCTCCCACGGCACGTCCGCATCGGCATCGCCCTGCAGGATGCGCACCGGGCAGGCCACCTCCAAGCCCTTCTCCAGCAACAGGTGCTGGCGGCCCTCCTCAATGAGTTCGCGGGTGATGATGTAGGGCGCATCGCCATACTGGCTGGGGATCTCGATGCGCCCCTGCTCCATCAGCGCCTTCCTCGCCTCCTCCGGGAATTCCTTCCACATCAGCTCCTCGGTCATGTCCGCGGCCGGGGCCAGCAGCACCATCCCCCTTATGCGGGCCGCCTCTTCGGGCGCTTCCTGCGCCAGCCTGCGATAAAGCAGCAGCGTGATCCAGCCCCCCATGGAAGAGCCGATGAGAACGCGCGGGCCCTTCGCCACCTCGCGGAAGATCATCATGGCCTCGTCGAGCCACTTGCCGATGGTGCCATCCTCCAGCCTGCCGGAGCTCGACCCGTGGCCGGAATAGTCGAAGCGCACGGAGGAGCGCTCGCGCCGCGCTGCCAGCTGGCCCAGCGCCGTGGCCTTGGTGCCGCGCATGTCCGACATGAAGCCGCCCAGCCAGAAGAAGCCGCATTTTTCCGCCCTGTCCGGCGACGCGCCATCGTTGACCCAGGCGATGTCCTCGCCGGCGGGACTTTTCATGAAATTCGGCCCGTTTTCGCTCATGGTCGTCGATCTCCCGCGCTTTTTCGGCTCCATGGTTGCCAGAATGCTTGACTTGCCATACACCTTGCGAATCTATAAGGCCAGACGCTCCTTGAGGGGGCGGGGCGCATTCTCCGCATCATGGCAAGGCAGACAAGGGAGGCACGACCATTCGCAGGCCACACAGAAGCCCCAACAAGCCGCGTGACGAGGGGCCGCGGGTGAACGAGAAGATCCGGGCGCGGGAAGTCCTGGTCATCGACGAGAACGGTGAAAAACGCGGCGTGCTGCCCATCGAGGAGGCGCTGGCGCTGGCAGAGCAGGCGGGCCTTGATCTGGTGGAGGTCGCGCCCAACGCCGAGCCGCCGGTGTGCAAGGTTCTCGACTACGGCAAATACAAGTACCAGGCGCAGAAGCGCGCGGCGGAGGCGCGCAAGAAGCAGAAGACCATAGAGGTCAAGGAAGTGAAGATGCGCCCCACCATCGACACCCACGACTACGAGGTGAAGATGCGCAATCTGCGCAAGTTCCTCTCCAAGGGCGACAAGGTGAAGGTGACCATCCGTTTTCGCGGCCGCGAGCTGGCGCACACCGAGCTGGGGCGCGAGCTGATGGAGCGCGTGCTGGCCGACGCCGGCGAGGACGTGAAGGTGGAGCTGATGCCGAAGATGGAAGGGCGGCAGATGGTCATGATCCTGGCGCCGGAGAAGTGAGCGCGGGGCATTCGCCGGACGGAACCATGAAGAAGGCCCGCCGCAATGGACGGCGGGCCTTTCGTTTTTTCCAGCGCAGAGGCGGTTCAGGGCTCGATGCCCAGCGCCTTGATCTTGCGATACAGCGTGGAGCGGCCGATGCCCAGCTTGCGCGCCACCTCCGACATCTGCCCGCGGTAGCGCTTCAACGCCAGGCGGATCATGTCGGCCTCCACCTCCTGCAGCGTGCGCACGTGCCCGCCGTCGGTGACCACCGGAATGCCCACGGCCATGCCGTCCGCCACCATGCCCGGCTGCGGCGGCGTGGCAGCCCTGTCGGCGGCATCGTTGTCGTTGGCCTGTTGCACGGGTTTCGGCGGCGGGGCGTCGGCGAATTCCTCGAAGCCTTCCACCTGTTGCGCGATCTGCGGGAAGTCGTGCGCGTCCAGCATGTCGCCCTCGGCCAGCACCATGGCGCGGAAGATGGCGTTCTCCAGCTGCCGCACGTTGCCGGGCCAGGAATATTTCATCAGCATCTCCAGCGCGCGCGGGGTGATGCCGTGCACCTTGCGCCCTTCCTCCGCGGCGAAGCGGTGGATGAAGTGCTCCACCAGCGGCGGGATGTCTGCCAGGCGGCGGCGCAGTGGCGGCACCATGATCGGAAAAACGTTGAGCCGATAATAGAGATCCTCGCGGAAGGCGCCTTCCTTGACCATGTCGATCATGTTGCGGTTGGTGGCGGAGATGATGCGCACGTCCACCGGCACGGAGCGGCGCGCGCCCACGGGGTCGATCTCGCCCTCCTGGATGGCGCGCAGCAGCTTCACCTGCATCTCCAGCGGCAGTTCACCCACCTCGTCGAGGAACAGGGTGCCGCCGGAGGCCTCCTGGAACTTGCCGATGTGCTTGCTCACGGCGCCGGTGAAGGCGCCCTTCTCGTGGCCGAAGAGCGTGCTTTCCACCAGGTTCTCGGGGATGGCGCCGCAGTTGACCGCGACGAAAGCGCGGCCCGCGCGGGCGCTCTCGCCGTGGATGGCCCGCGCGATGACCTCCTTTCCGACGCCCGACTCGCCTTCGATGAGCACGGGGATGTTCGATTCCGCGGCGCGGCGGCCGAGCCGCACCACCTGCTGCATGGCCGGGCTTTCGGCGATGATATCGTCGAAGGTGAGCACGCCCTTCACCTTCCTGTTCAGGCGGCGCACTTCTTCCGTCAGCGCCGTGACCTTCAGCAGGTTCTGGATGGACACGCGCAGGCGTTCGGCGTTCACCGGCTTGACGACGAAATCGTCGGCGCCGGCGCGCATGGCCTTCACCACCGTCTCGATGGAACCCTGCGCCGTCTGGACGATGACCGGAATCTCGCGGTTCAGGCCGGAGAACTTCTCCAGAAACTCGATGCCATCCATCTCCGGCATCACGAGATCCAGCAGAATGAGGGAGATGCGTTTGCCGGCCGGGCCGGAGAGCATCTCCAACGCCTGAATGCCGTTGTCCGCCGTCATGGCGTCGTATCCGAAGCGCGCGATCATCTCCTGCAGGATGCGGCGCTGAACCGGATCGTCCTCCACGATGAGAATGCTGGCTGCCATGTATGCTATTCCGTCGTTGTTATGATTGTGCCGTTCGGTTGCCGCCACTGGGCGGAACATGGCACGTTCATGGTTAAGGCCGTGTTAAATGGAGCGGCCGGAATGGGCCGTTTTTTCGTGGGTTGTGGTGTGTTGCAACCTCTTTTTTGGTGGGTCGGCGCCGGCGGTGGTGGCGGGATACGGCAAGGATTGGCCAGGGCATGAGCGGGCAGGATGAACGGAATCGTCTCACCCGGCGGGTGCGCCGGTACGCCCGGGTGGGGGCAGCGCTTTCCGGCGCGGCGGTGCGCATGGGCGCGGCCAGGCTGGCCGGTGATGACGGCCGGACGCGCGAGGCGGTGATTCTGCGCGAGGCACTGGGGCGGCTGAAGGGCCCGCTCATCAAGGTGGCGCAGATGCTGGCCACGGTGCCGGACGCGCTGCCGCCGGAATACGCCGCGGAGCTGATAAAGTTGCAGACGAACGCGCCGCCCATGGGCCCGGCCTTCGTGCGCCGCCGCATGGCCGCCGAGCTGGGGCCCAACTGGCGCGAGAAATACGCCGAATTCGAGATGAAGGCGGCGGCCGCGGCATCATTGGGGCAGGTGCACCGGGCGGCGGCGCATGACGGACGACGGCTTGCGGTGAAGCTGCAATATCCCGACATGGAATCGGCGGTGGCGGCGGATCTCAAGCAGCTGAAACTGATCCTTGCCGTGCACCGGCGGCTGGATCCGGCCATCGACACGAGCGAGATCTTCCGCGAGCTTTCCGAACGGCTGGCGGAAGAGCTGGATTACGGGCGTGAGCTGAGGCACATCCTGCTCTACCGCGAGCTGCTGAAGGATCAGCCGCAGGTGCGGGTGCCGGAGCCGCTGCCGGCGCTTTCCACGCGGCGGCTGCTGACCATGACATGGCTTTCCGGCAAGGGCATGCTGCACTACAAGGAGGCGCCGCAGGAGGTGCGCAACCGGCTGGCGACGTGGCTGTTTCGCGCCTGGTGGGAGCCGTTCTATTCCTACGGCATCATTCATGGCGATCCGCACCTGGGCAACTATTCGGCGTGGGAGGAAGGCGGCGAGCCGGCGGGCATCAACCTCATCGACTTCGGTTGCGTGCGCATCTTTCCGGCGCGGTTCGTCGCCGGCGTGGTGGAGCTTTGGCACGGGCTGCGGGAGGAGGATTTCGAGCGCACCGCGGCGGCCTACGAGATGTGGGGCTTTCGCGGCCTGAACCGGGAGCTGATCGAGATCCTCAATATCTGGGCCCGGTTCATCTACGGCCCCGTTCTGGAAGACCGCGAGCGCACCATGGCCGATGGTATCGATCCGGTGCAATACGGGCGGCGGGAGGCCTTTCGCGTGCACCGGCTGCTGCGCGAAAAGGGGCCGGTGACCATCCCGCGGGAATTCGTGTTCATGGATCGCGCCGCCATCGGGCTGGGCGCGGTGTTCATACACCTGGGCGCGAGACTCAACTTCCACCGGCTGTTCGTTTCCGCCATGGAGCGGCACCCGCGGGAGGAACTGGACGCGCGGCAGCGGGCGGCATTGCAAAAGGCGGGGCTGATTCCGCCAGGCGATGGCAGGGAGCGTTGAGGCGAATCAGGTTTCCTGCTCCAGCCGCCATCGCAGGCGCTGGCAGCGGCGCTTCATCTCCTGCCAGTGGGGGAAGGTCCGCGCGACCTTCTCACAGGCGGCGGCGGCTTCTTTCACGCGTTCGGCAGAAAGCAGGATGCGCACCTTCAGCGTGAGGGCCGGAAAGTGCATGCGCTGGCGGGCCAGCAGAGCGTCCAGCTCTGCCAGAGCCTGGGTTTCCCGGCCGCGCTGCCAGAGCAGGAAGGCACGGCGAAAACGGGCTTCGGCGTAGTCCGGCCAACGGCGCACGGCGAGGTCGAGCAGCCTTTGCGCCGTTTCCACCAGCCCGTCGGCCTGGGCACGGGCGGCCTCCTTCAGCAGCACCTGCGCGCTTACCGGGCCTTCGGCCAGCCACGCCTCTATGAGCTTCTCGCGCAGGGCCTTCGCCGCCCGCGGGTCTTTCTCCGTCCGCAGCCGGTCCAGCAGGCGGTCGGCCTCGCCGCGCCCTTGGAGCGAGGCCATGGCATTGCCCGAATGTGCCAGCGTGGCGTTCAACAGCAGGGCGCTGAGGGCGATGGATGCGAACAGGGTCTTCAGCATGAGCCCATTCTGGCACAGACGAATGTGGCGCGCACATGAAAAAAGCGCCGGAATGGCTCCGGCGCCGAGTGGATCTCAATGAATGGAGCGGGCGATGAGATTCGAACTCACGACCCCAACCTTGGCAAGGTTGTGCTCTACCCCTGAGCTACGCCCGCATGAAATTGCCAGCCGTCGGGCCTTGCTCGCGCTGGCCTTCCCGCTGGCGCCCTGATATATGGCGCAAGCCGAGGAGAATTTCAAGAGGGTTTTGCACGATCATGAGCGGGCCTGCGCGAGCACCAGAAGAGGCTGCAAAACTGATTGACTTTCTGGGGAAACTGGGAATTTCCACGACCACGGTCACGCATCCGCCGGCCTTCACCGTGGAGGATGCAAAGGCGTTGCGCGGGCGCATTCCCGGCGGGCACACGAAGAACCTGTTCCTGAAGGACAAAAAGGGACGGCTGTGGCTGGTGGTGGCGCTGGAGGATACGCCGGTGAACCTGAAGGCACTGCACAAGCGCATCGGCGCGGCGCGGCTTTCCTTCGGCCGGGCGGAACTGCTGGAAGAAGTTCTGGGGGTGAAGCCTGGTTCGGTGACGCCGTTCGCCCTGATGAACGATGCGGAGGGCCGGGTGACGGTGGTGCTGGACACGCGGATGATGGAACACGACGTGCTGAACTTTCACCCGCTCGTCAACACCGCCACCACCAGCATCAGGCGCGAGGACTTCCTGCGATTCTTGAGGGCCACGGGGCACGAGCCTATCATCTGTGACGTGACCTGAGCGGGCCTCAGCTTTCTGTCCTTCCCGAATCATCGTCGTTGGGCAGCACCTCGCCGATGAAGGGCAGCTCGCGGTAGGCGTGCGCCTTGTCCATGCCGTAGCCGACCACGAACACGTCCGGGCAGGTGAAGCCGGCGAAGTCGGCGGCCACGTCGGCGGCGCGCTCCACCTGCTTGTCCAGCAGCACGGCGGTCATGACGCGGCGGGCGCCGCGCTCGCGCAGCAGGTCGCGGGCGGCGGCCAGCGTGCGGCCGGTTTCCAGGATGTCCTCCACCAGCAGCACGTCGCGGCCGGCCACGTCCGTCTCGATGTCGCGCAGCACGTTCACCGTGCCGGAGGAGGTGGTGCCGGCGCCGTAGCTGGCGAGGATCATGAAATCCACCTCCGTGAGCAGCCCGACGCGGTAGAAGGCGCGCAAGAGGTCGGCGGCGAAGATGAAGCTGCCCTTGAGCACAGGCACCACCAACAGGTTCACCGGTTCGCTGGCCGCCACCGCGCGCGCCAGCTCAAGCACGCGCTCGGCGATGGTGCGTTCGTCGTGGATGACGCGGATGCGTTCGCCGTCGAGGCGGACGATCTCGCCCCGGGCGGGGCTGGCATGCGGGGTGGTCATGGCGGTGATCCTGCCGTTGACGGGTGTGCGGAATGGCTATTCCAATGCCCGCGAACGGCGGCGATGGCAAGAGATGGAAAGGGGAAATCAGCGCGTGGTGCTCTTGCGTGGCAGGATGCGCAGGCGCATGGAAATGGCGGCCGGCGGCACATCGGCGATGCGGGTGTGGAAGCGCGCGCGACCGCCCGCCGGGAGAGTGTCAGCGCCGCCCTGCGGAATGCGCCACTGGTAAACCTCGCGACCCATGTCGTCCAGCAGTGCCAGCGTGATCTGCGGCATGGGAAGGGGACGGCGGGAATCGTTGTAGAGGTGGCCGCCAATGGCCAGCTCCTGCGTGCCATCGGCGCCCGGCACCCAGTGCATGCGCAGACCGCGCACGGCGAAACCGGGAACCTGCACGGTGATGCCGGCAGTCTTGTAGAGGTGGGCCATGCCCGGCAGCACCTGCACCACCTGTGCGGCGAACACGCGCAGCGCGGCGAACACGATCACGACGAACATCAGCAGTTGCAGCCATCGGCGGCGTTCGCGCCGGCGGCGGGCGTGGCGTTCGGCGCGGGCCTTCTCCCGGGCCAGCGCCTCGGCCGCCAGGCGGGCGGCGTCGTCCACGCCATTCGCGTTTTCGTTGGCCGGTGCCGGAAAAGCGATTGCCGGCACCCTGGCATTGGAGGCGGCAGGGGTGGCGGGTGGCACCGGTCGCGGTTTCCGCAGGGCGCTGGCGGAGAGGTTCAGGGCGCTGCCGGTTTGCTCTATCATGACACCGTGTCCGTGCTACAGACCTGATTCGTGCGAGGGCGGCCCTTCGCCGTGCCGCCGGTGCGTTCGTTGCGTTCATGAAACGCGATCATGGTTAATGTGCCGTAAAAGGGGGCGGCATGCTGGAAATGGAGGCGCAGGCGGCGCCTATCATCCGCTTCGAGAACGTGGGGCTGCGCTATGGTACCGGGCCGGAGGTGCTGCGCGATGTCAGCTTTGCGCTGAACGCGGGCGACATGGTCTTTCTCACCGGGCCTTCCGGTGCCGGCAAGAGCAGTCTGCTGCGCCTGATGTATCTGGCGCTGGCGCCCAGCCGCGGGGCCATCGAACTGTTCGGGCAGGACACGGCCGCGTTGCCGCGCAACGCCCTTTCCGATCTCAGGCGACGTATCGGCGTGGTGTTTCAGGACTTCCGGCTGCTGGAGCATCTCTCCACCTTCGAGAACGTGGCGCTGCCGCTGCTGGTGCGGGGCGAGAAGCTCTCGCGCTACCGGCAGGATGTGCTGGAGCTGTTGCAATGGGTGGGGCTGGGCGAACGCGTGCAGGCGCGGCCCAGCGTGCTGTCCGGCGGCGAGCAGCAGCGCGCGGCGATCGCGCGAGCCATCGTCTCGCGTCCCGAGATCCTGCTGGCGGACGAGCCCACGGGCAATGTGGACCCGGCACTGGCGAAGCGTCTGTTGCGGCTGTTCGTGGAGCTGAACCGCATGGGCACGACGGTGGTCATAGCCACCCATGACCCGGTGCTGATCCGCGCCACGCCGGGGGCGCAGGTGCTGCATTTGCGGGATGGGCGGCTTTCCATCCACGCATCGCAGACATGGGCCGAAGCGGCGATGGCGGAACAGGAGGTGCCATGAGCTCCGGGGAAACACCAATGACGGCGCAGCCGCAGCTGCCCGCCGCCTCGCGCATGCGGCGCAATCTGCTGCCGCGCATGCATGCGCCCATGCGCGCCTTCATGGTGGCGGTGGCGGTGATGGTGTTTCTGGCGGCGCTGGCCGCCGGCGGGGTGCTGCTGACGCGGGTGGCGGTGGCGGAATGGACGGCCGGCGTTGTTTCCGAGATGACGGCGCAGGTGCTGCCACGGGAAAACGAGCCCCCGTCCAAGGTCGAGGAACGGGCGCGCCAGGCGGCGGCCATCCTGCGGCGCCAGCGCGGCGTGCGTTCGGTGCGTGTGCTGGGGGTGAAGGAAAGCCGGGCGCTTCTGCAGCCGTGGCTGGGCGATGCCGGCACGGTGGGGGAGCTGCCGATTCCGGTGCTGGTGGCCGTGGAGCTGGACAGGCAACGGCCGGCACGGGCAGAGAATCTGCGGCGGGCACTGACCGAGGCGAAGATGGGCGACGTGCAAGTGGATGCCCACGGGCGATGGGTACGTGAATTGTCCAACCTGGCAGAAACGGCGCTGTGGCTGGGCGTGGGTGTGCTGGCGTTGCTGGTGGTGGCGCTGGTAGTGCTGGTGGTGCACGCGGCGCGGGCGGCGCTGGAGGCCAACCGTTCCACCATCGAGGTGCTGCATCTCATCGGCGCCAACGACCGCTTCATCGCGCGGCAGGTGGAGCTGCATTTCTTCCGGGCTGCGTTTCTGGCCGCCTTCGCCGGCGCGTTCGCGGCGTTCGCGGCGTTCGCGCTGTTCTCGCTGCTGGCGCCGGCGGCGGGCATCGGCGAGAGTATCCGGCTGTTGCTGTTCGCCGGCGGGCGGCACACGTTGCTGGTCTACGTCTCGTGGCTGCTCATCGTGGTGCTGGCCACGCTCATTTCCCTGGTGACGGCGCGCCTGGCTGCCATGCGCATCCTCACCGCCATGTTCCGGGCCTGATTTCCAAACCGCCTGCCGCCCCGCGCCCCGCCCAACCACCCGATAGTGTGCAAGGCATGAGCGGCTGGGCGGTGGCGCGGGGCGCATGTCCCCACTTCTGTGAGTGGTCAGGGCACCAGCCGGTAGCCGCCCGGCTCGGTGCGCAGGATGGTGGCCTGCGAGGGGTCGGGTTCCATCTTCTGGCGCAGGCGGTAGATGTGCGTTTCCACCGTGTGGGTGGTGACGCCGGTGTTGTAGCCCCAGACCTCGGAGAGCAGCACGTCGCGGCTGACCGGCTGTTCGCCGGCGCGGTAGAGGAACTTCAGGATCGCCACCTCCTTTTCGGTGAGGTGGATCTTGCGCCCTTGCTCGTCAATGAGCAGCTTCTGCGCCGGGCGGAAAGTGTAGGGGCCGATGCGGAAGGTGGCGCCCTCGCTCTGCTCGTACTGGCGCAGGTGCGCGCGGATGCGCGCCAGCAGCACGGCGAAGCGGAAAGGTTTGGTCACGTAGTCGTTGGCACCGGATTCCAGCCCGAGGATGGTGTCGGCTTCCGAATCGTGCGCGGTGAGCAGAATGATGGGCCCGGCGAAGCCGTTGCGGCGCATGATGCGGCAGGCCTCGCGGCCGTCCATGTCCGGCAGGCCCACGTCCAGCAGCACCAGGTCGCACAGTTCCCGCCTGAGGGTTTCGATGGCCTCGCCGGCCTTTTCCACGTCGAGAATGCGGAATTCGTCATGAAGCGCGAACTGTTCCCGCAGCATCTCGCGCAGCAGCGGGTCGTCATCCACGACGAGGATGGTCTTTTGCGTGCTCATGGGCACACTCCACGATTGTTCTGCATCGCCTCCGGCCGAAACGGCGGATGGCAGGGCGGATGGCTACAGATGCGAGCGTTTCGCGTTTGGCGGGCGGTGTCAAGGTCGTGGCAGCGGGCGGAGTGTCATTCGCTGTTCACAATCCGGTCATGTGCGGGCACTCATGCGTCTTCCGGGGCGGGCTCGTCCGCCCGCGCCTTCCGGGCATCCACCGGCTGCATGCGGATGCGGGTGATACGGTGGCGCTCGCGGGCCAGGATCTCGAAGCGGAAGCCGTGAAAGGTGAACACCTGCCCCACTTCAGGAATAGTCTGCGCCTCGTGGATGACGAGGCCGGCGATGGTGGTGGCGAGATCCTCCGGCAGGCTCCAGCCATAGGCGCGGTTGAAGTCGCGCACCGGCATGGCGCCATCGACGATGTAGGCCGTGCCCTCGCGGCGCACGGTGTGGCCCGCGCGGTCGTGCTCGTCGGCGATGTCGCCGACGATCTCCTCCATGATGTCCTCCAGCGTCACCAGTCCCTGCACCTCGCCGTACTCGTCCACGACGATGGCGAAGTGGGTCTTGCGTCGCAGGAAGGCGGTGAGCTGGTCCAGCAGCGGGGTGTGCTCCGGCACGAACCACGGCGGCAGCAGGAGGGCGCGCACATCGATCTTCGAGATGTCTCCCTGCGCTCCGGCCAGCGCCGAGAGAAGGTCACGCGCGTGCAGCACGCCGATGATGTTCTCCGGGCTGTTTTCCCAGGCCGGGTAGCGGGTGAAGCCGTGGGCCAGCACGTATTCCAGGATGTCCTGCGGCGGACGGGAGATGTCGATGCTCTTCATGCGCGTGCGGTGCACCATCACGTCGCCGACGGTGAGTTCACGCAGATCCAGCACGCCGTCCAGCATGAAGACGTCGCGCGCCGGCTGCGTCGTCTGCTCGCGGTGCATCTCTATGGCGCCGCGTACCTCTTCGCGGAAGGAGAGGACGTTGTGCGCGCGGGTCACGTCCGCGCCCAGGGTCTTCAGCATCTGGCGTACCAGCGCCTCCACCACCATCACCACCGGCGCCAGCAGTCGCACCACCCAGCGGATGACCGGGGCCACGCGCAGCGCCATTTTCTCCGCGTTCAGAATGGCGTAGGTCTTGGGCAGCACCTCGCCGAAGACGAGCACCAGCGCGGTCATGACGAAGGTGGCCCAGACCACGCCGGTGGGGCCGAACAGCTTGAGAAACAGGCTGGTGGCCAGGGCGGAGGCGAGAATGTTGACGAGGTTGTTGCCCAGCAGGATGGCGCCGATGAGGCGCTCGGGCATGTCCAGCAGGGCCTTGAGGATGAGCGCGCGGGCGTCTCCCTGCCGGGCGAGATGGGCGATGCGTGCGCGCGAGGCGGCGGTGAGCGCCGTTTCGGAACCTGAAAAGAAGGCCGAAAGCAGCAGCAGGATGACGACACTGAGGATGAGTGGCCAGTTTTCCATGAACGATTCCGTCATGGCCGGGTCAGGCCCGTTTGCCGGTGGCGGAGAATTTCGGCGGGCGTGATACCGCTTCCCCCGGCAGGCGGACGAGGACACCCTGCAACGCCGCGGCGGCGTCCACTTCCGGCGGCAGCGGCAGGCAGGCGCCTTCCACCACGGGCAGCATGTGCAGATGACGGGCGGCGAGCTGGCGCAGATCCGCCTGCAGGCGGCGGCAGGCGGTGTGCGCGCCGGTGTCGTCGGCACCCTTCAACAGCACGAGAAAGGTCTGTTCGTCGGCGCACCCCAGGGAATCGCAGTTGCGGGTATTCTCGATGAGGTGCATGGCCACGGCGCGGCGCAGGTCCGTGTCATCGGCGGGCAGGCGAAAGGCCAGCAACGCCGCCTTTTCGCGGCGCAGGCGGATGGTCTGGAAGCGGGCCAGCGCCCGCACGAAGGCGTTGCGGGAAAGCAGGGGTACTTCCGTGTCCAGCTCTTCCGGATCGCGCGCCATCCACGAAAGGCGGCGCACGCGCTGGCGCACCTGCGCCAGACGGCGGCGAGCGGCACGCATGCGTTCCATGTCGGCGTGATGGCTGTTCGTCATGCCGGGCCCCGCATCCTCCTGCCCCTGCCCCGAATCGATTTCTACCGCGACGGGCGCGCCGTTGCCAAGGGGCGGCGGGCGGGTTATGAGCAGGCAAGTGCAACCGCCGGGAGCGCCAACGCCGGGAGCATCTCGCCATGACCGAGCAGACCCCGCAGGTGGCGGTGATCATGGGCAGTCAGTCCGACTGGCCCATCATGCGCCATGCCTGCGACACGCTGGACGAGCTGGACATAGCCTACGAGGCGCGCATCGTTTCCGCCCATCGCACGCCGGAGCGGCTCTACGCCTTCGCCCGCGGCGCGCGCGAGGAGGGCTTTCGCGTTATCATCGCCGGCGCCGGCGGGGCGGCGCATCTGCCGGGCATGACGGCGGCGATGACGCACCTGCCGGTGTTCGGCGTGCCGATTCCGACGAAGGCGCTTTCGGGGCAGGACAGCCTGCTCTCCATCGTGCAGATGCCGGGCGGGGTGCCGGTGGGCACGCTGGCCATCGGCCGGGGCGGAGCCATCAACGCGGCGCTGCTGGCGGCGGCGGTGCTGGCCCTTTCCGACCCGACGCTGGAAGAACGGCTGCTGGAATGGCGGGCACGGCAGACGGCCTCCGTGGCCGAATTTCCGGTGGACGAGGATACGGTATGAGCGTACGGGCTTCGGCACTGCCGCCGGGAAGCATCGTCGGCATTCTGGGGGGTGGCCAGCTGGGGCGCATGCTGGCTCTGGCGGCGGCACGGCTGGGGCTGCGGGCGCACATCTACGCGCCGGAAGGGGATAATCCGGCCTTTGATGTTTCGCATGCGCATACCGCCGCGGCGTGGGACGACGAGGCAGCGCTGGCGGCATTCGCCGGGGCGGTGGACGTCATCACTTACGAGTTCGAGAACGTGCCGCTCGCCACCGCCGCCTTTCTGGCCGAGCGAAAACCGGTGCGGCCGGGGCCGCGGGCGCTGGAGATCGCGCAGGATCGGTGGAACGAGAAGCGCTTCGCGGCGGAGCTGGGCATCGCCACGCCGCCGTTCGCGAACATCGAGACGGCGGATGATCTCGCCGCCGCGGCGGAGCGGGTGGCGTTGCCGGCGGTGCTGAAGACGCGGCGCTTCGGTTATGACGGCAAGGGGCAGGTGATACTGCGCCCCGGTGATGATCTGGCGGCGGCGTGGGAGGCGCTGGGGCGCGCGCCCTGCCTGCTGGAGGGGTTCGTGGATTTCGTCTGCGAGGCGTCGGCGCTTCTGGTGCGCGGGGCGGAGGGCGCGACGATCGCCTTCGACGTGCCGCGCAACGAGCATGAGCATCACATCCTGCGCCATTCGCACGTGCCTTCCGGGCTGGCGGCGGAAACGGAGCGCGCGGCGCAGGACATCGCGCGCAGGCTGGCCGGGGCGCTGGATTATGTCGGGGTGCTGGCGGTGGAGCTGTTCGTGGTGCGTGATGCGGATGGCGCGGAGCGGCTCGTGTTCAACGAAATGGCGCCACGGGTGCACAATTCCGGGCACTGGACGGAGGCGGCGTGCGTGGTTTCGCAGTTCGAGGCGCACGTGCGGGCCATCGCCGGCTGGCCGCTGCCCAAACCGGCGCGGCATCATGATTGCACCATGACCAACATCCTGGGCGATGAGGTGAACGACTGGCCGGCGCTGGCGGCGGAGGACAACGCCGTTCTGCACCTGTATGGCAAGCGCGCCGCGAAACCGGGGCGCAAGATGGGGCATGTCACACGGTTGCGTTGAGTCGCAACCGTTCTCCGCCACGCGCTCCCCGGAGTGCAGCGGTCGGGTGTCCTGGCGCCGGAAATCATGGATGGGAGCCCTCGACAGGGGCGGGGATTTCTGATAAAGCGGTGCACGGCTGGCAGGGAGCCTTTCCCTGAACGGGTTTGTTCGCGCCCGTTTCGGGTGGCTCCCATCGCCGTTTCTGACGGCGGGAAACGACAATCATCCAGACGAAAGGACGGTGAAGGAAAAGTGGTTCAGGTCGTCGTTCGCGAAAACAACATCGACCAGGCGCTGAAGGCGCTGAAGAAGAAGATGCAGCGCGAGGGCATCTTCCGCGAGATGAAGCTGCGCGCCTATTACGAGAAGCCCTCCGAGCGCCGCAAGCGCGAGAAGGCGGAGGCGCTGCGCCGCGCACGCAAGCTGCTGCGCAAGAAGCTGCAGCGCGAAGGCCTGCTGCCCAAGGGCGGCAAGAAGTGATGCCTTTTCGCGCCGGGGCCTGGCCGCGG
This sequence comes from Hyphomicrobiales bacterium, assembly GCA_027051195.1. Lineage (GTDB taxonomy): Bacteria > Pseudomonadota > Alphaproteobacteria > Rhizobiales > Aestuariivirgaceae > Thermopetrobacter. Next base: position 17,694 of record JALUAB010000123.1, on the reverse strand, counting down.
GCGCGAACGCTCCATTCATGAACGGGCGCGCCTTTCCGGCGATGACGGGAAGGCGCGTCTTTCGTTCCGGCACGCGAGCCGCCGGCGGCAAGCCCCTTGCGCGGCGGCGACTCCGGCAACCGATACGGGATACGTGGCAATGAAGATACAGGGTAACGAGATCCGCCCCGGCATGGTGCTGCAGCACAAGGGCGAGCTTTGGGTGGTGACCAAGACCGAGCATGTGAAGCCCGGCAAGGGCGGGGCGTTTGCGCAGGTGGAGATGAAGTCCGTCGTCGGCGGCACCAAGCTGAACGAGCGTTTCCGCGCCACCGAGAGCGTGGAGCGGGTGCGGCTGGAGGAGCGGGACTACCAGTTCCTCTACGAGCAGGACGATATGCTGGTGTTCATGGACATGGAAACCTATGACCAGATCGAGCTGCCGAAGGACTTTCTGGGCGAGCGCGCGGCCTTCCTGCAGGACGGCATGACGGTGACGGTGGAAAGCCACGAGGGCAAGCCGCTGGGCGTGAAGCTGCCGCTGCACGTGACGCTGGAGGTGGTGGAAGCCGAGCCGGTGGTGAAGGGCCAGACGGCGGCCAGCTCCTACAAGCCGGCGGTGTTGGAGAACGGCCTCAGGGTGATGGTGCCGCCGTTCATCTCCGCCGGCGAGAAGATCGTGGTGAACACCGAGGATCTGACCTACGTGAAGCGTGCCGAAGGCTGAGCGTTCATGGCCGGGCCTCAGCGCGCCGGTGCGATGCTTTCTCCGGCATAGATCCCCCAGAGCTGCTCCTGGCGCACCCAGCCCCGCGCGCCGGTGACGGTGATGGCGCACCACCGCCCGTCGCAGGTCGTCACGCGGGCCAGCACACCGCTGGTCAGCCACGCGCGCAGTGGGGCGGCGTCATCCGGCCGGGTGCGCAGGGGGTGCCGGCTTTCCGGGTTCCAGGGTGAAACCAGCGCCGTGCGTTCGTCCGCCAGGGCATGGCGATGGATCCAGCCCTCGGATCCTTCCGCATCGCGCACGCGCCAGTAATCGCCGGCCTCGGCGAGAACCTCCAGCGGCATGCCCGCCAGCCTGATGACCCATGCGACGGGATAGTCGTCGCCGGGGCCTGTGCGCACCGCCGCGTTGGCCCTCGTCAGCGAGACGAAACGCGGCAGCAGGTGGCCGCTGGGCGCGCGCATGAAGCCAGCCGGAACCACGGATGCGGAGGTGGAGGTAGAGCCGGCCGGCGCGGCTAGCGTCATGCCGGCCATGCTGGCCCGCGGCGCCTCCGGGCCGGCCGGTTGCCAGAGCCAGTAGGCAATCAGCGTGGTGAGCAGCAGAAGCCCAGCGAACGTGCTCCATACGCGCAGCCACCCGGTGCGTGTCGAACCGAACGAACCCTCCCGCATGGCAGCTCCCCTCTTTCCCCTTCCCGCATGCGGCCCGTGGGCAGAATGCTAACCCCTCGTGGCGGCAAAGTGAACAGCCGGTGGCGAAAAGGTGGCGGGCGGCACCAACGCGGCGCGGAAAAATTTCATGCCGAAGCGCCTTGTGCCGTCGGGGCGCGCCCCTATATCCGTTGATGAACGGCATTTTCCCGCCAGACTTTCCGTCGCGGGGGGAAGGAATTCACCAGCTGCCCTTCGCGTGCCGCGATGCATGGGCGCGGCGGGCAGGCTGCAGAACGAGGAGACAAGGGCATGAACCTGGAAATCTACACGGACAGGGCGAAGGGCTTCATCCAGTCCGCCCAGCAGATGGCGCTGGCGGCGGGGCACCAGCAGTTCACGCCGCTGCACCTTCTGAAGGTGCTGATGGACGACGATCAGGGCATGGCGGCCAACCTCATCAAGGCCGCCGGCGGCGACCCGCGCCTGGTGCAGGCGGACGTGAAGGCGGCGCTGGACAAGCTGCCGAAGGTGGAAGGCGCGGGCGCCGGGCAGCTCTACCTGGCGCCGGAGACCGCTCGCGTGTTCCAGCGCGCCGAGGAGCTGGCGCAGAAGGAGGGTGATTCCTACGTCTCGGTGGAGCGGCTGCTGCACGCGCTGGCCATCGAGCCGTCGGAGGCCGCCGACATCCTGAAGAAGGCGGGCGTCACGCCGGTGGCACTGAACAAGGCCATCGACGAGATGCGCGGCGGCCGCAAGGCGGACACGGCCTCGGCCGAGGAAACCTACGAGGCGCTGAAGAAATACGCCATCGACCTCACGGAGAAGGCGCGCGAGGGCAAGCTGGACCCGGTCATCGGGCGCGACGAGGAGATCCGCCGCACCATCCAGATCCTCTCCCGCCGCACCAAGAACAACCCGGTGCTCATCGGCGAGCCGGGCGTGGGCAAGACCGCCATCGTCGAGGGACTGGCGCAGCGCATCGTCAATGGTGATGTGCCCGACAGCCTGAAGGACAAGCGCATCCTGGCGCTGGACATGGGTGCGCTGATCGCCGGCGCGAAATACCGCGGCGAGTTCGAGGAGCGCCTGAAGGCCATCATCAACGAGGTGGTGAGCTCCAACGGGCAGATCATTCTGTTCATCGACGAGATTCACAACCTCGTGGGTGCGGGCAAGTCTGAGGGCGCGATGGACGCCTCGAACCTGCTCAAGCCCGCGCTGGCGCGTGGCGAGCTGCACGTCATCGGCGCCACCACGCTCGATGAATACAAGAAATACATCGAGAAGGACGCGGCGCTGGAGCGGCGCTTCCAGCCGGTGTTCGTGAAGGAGCCGAGCGTGGAGGACACCATCTCCATCCTGCGCGGGCTGAAGGAGAAATACGAGACGCACCATGGCGTGCGCATAACCGACGCGGCGACGGTGGCGGCGGCGACGCTGTCGAATCGCTATATCTCCGACCGCTTCCTGCCGGACAAGGCCATCGACCTGCTGGACGAGGCGGCGGCGCGGCTGCGCATGCAGGCGGAATCCAAGCCCGAGGCGCTGGATGAGCTGGAGCGCAAGATCATTCAGCTGAAGATCGAGCGCGAGGCGCTGAAGAAGGAGACCGACGAGGCCAGCAGGGAGCGGCTGGAGAAGGTTGAGAAGCAGATCGCCGAACTGGAGCAGCGGGCGGCGGAACTGACCGCCAAGTGGCAGGCGGAAAAGGCCAAGCTGGATGAGGAGAAGAAGCTGAAGGAAGAGTTGGACAAGGCGCGCATCGAGCTGGAGCAGGCGCAGCGCTCCGGCGACCTGGCGCGTGCCGGCGAGCTGGCCTATTCGGTCATTCCGCAGCTGGAGCAGAAGATCAGGGAGCTGCAGGAACAGGGCGGCCACGAAGGCGAGCTGTTGCGCGAGGAGGTGACGGAGAAGGACGTCGCGCAGGTGGTGTCGCGCTGGACGGGCATTCCGGTGGACAAGATGTTGCAGGGCGAGAACGAAAAGCTGCTGCACATGGAGGAAGAACTGGCCAAGCGCGTGGTGGGGCAGGAAGAGGCCGTCACCGCCGTGTCGCAGGCGGTGCGTCGGGCGCGCGCCGGGCTTCAGGACCCGAACCGGCCCATCGGCTCGTTCATGTTCCTGGGCCCCACCGGCGTGGGCAAGACGGAGCTGGCCAAGGCGCTGGCGGAATACCTGTTCGACGACGAGAACGCGCTGTTGCGCATCGACATGTCGGAATACATGGAGAAGCACGCCGTGGCGCGGCTCATCGGCGCGCCGCCGGGCTACGTGGGCTACGAGGAGGGCGGCACGCTGACCGAGGCCGTGCGGCGGCGGCCCTATCAGGTGATCCTGTTCGACGAGATCGAGAAGGCGCATCCGGATGTGTTCAACATCCTGTTGCAGATTCTCGATGACGGCCGGCTCACCGACAGCCAGGGCCACACGGTGGACTTCCGCAACACCATCATCATTCTCACGTCCAACATCGGGGCCCAGTATCTGCTGGAGCTGAAGGAGGACGAGGACGTGGACAAGGTGCGCGAACAGGTGATGGCGGAGGTGCGCCGCCACTTCCGGCCCGAGTTCCTGAACCGGCTGGACGCCATCATCCTGTTCCACCGCCTGAAGCGGAAGAACATGAAGGCCATTGTGGAGATCCAGCTGCGGCGGCTGCAGAAGCTGCTGGAGGATCGCAAGATCACGCTGGACGTGGACGACGCGGCGAAGGAGTGGCTGGCCAACAAGGGCTACGATCCCGCCTATGGTGCGCGTCCGCTGAAGCGGGTGATCCAGCAATACATCCAGAACCCGCTGGCCGAGCTCATCATCGCCGGCAAGGTGAAGGACGGTGATACCGTGCACATAACGGTGAAGGACGGCCGGCTGGTCATCAACGGCGAACCGGTGAAGGAAGAAAGGGCGGCGGCCTGAGGGGACCAGCCGCGGGACGGACAGGAGAGGCGACGCCCAATCGGGCGTCGCCTTTTTCCTCGCGCCGGCAAGGCGGGCCTTGCCACGGCGCGGCCGCGGCGCGATATAGCGGGCATGAGTTATTCGGCGCGGCATCCACGGCATGAAACGCACGCCGTGCGGGTGGGGAACGTGACCATCGGCGGCGCGGCGCCGGTGCGCGTGCAGTCCATGACCAACACCGACACGGCGGACGTGGAAGCCACCGTGGCGCAGGTCATGGCGCTGGCGGAGGCCGGTTCCGAGCTGGTGCGCATCACCGTGGACCGGGAGGAGGCGGCGCGCGCGGTGCCGCATATCCGCGAACGGCTGCTGGCGCGGGGCTGCGAGACGCCGCTCATCGGTGATTTTCACTACATCGGCCACATCCTGCTGCGCGATCATCCGGCCTGCGCGGAGGCGCTGGACAAGTATCGCATCAACCCTGGCAACGTTGGCTTCGGCGCCAAGCAGGACAGGAACTTCGCCGCCATCATCGAGATTGCGCTGAAGCACGAAAAACCTGTGCGCATCGGCGCCAATTGGGGTTCCATGGACAGGGCGCTGCTCTCCGAACTGATGGAGAGGAACGCGCAGTCCGGTGCGCCTAAGGATGCGCGCGAGGTGATGCACGAAACGCTGGTGGAATCCTGCCTGCGCTCGGCGGCGCGGGCGGAAGAACTGGGCATGCCGAAGGAGCGCATCATTCTTTCCGCCAAGGTTTCGGAGGTGCAGGATCTCGTCGCGGTGTACCGCCGGCTGGCGGCGCGCGGCCGTTACGCCCTGCACCTGGGGCTGACGGAGGCGGGCATGGGTGATGCCGGCGTCATCGCCTCCACCGCCGGGCTTGCCATCCTGTTGCAGGAGGGCATCGGCGATACCATCCGCGTTTCCATCACGCCGGAGCCGGGCAGCCCGCGCACGCGCGAGGTGCGGGTGGCGCAGCAGGTGCTGCAAGCGCTGGGGCTGCGTGCCTTCGCGCCGGACGTGATCGCCTGCCCGGGCTGCGGGCGCACCACGTCCACTCGGTTTCAGGAGCTGGCGCGGGATATCGCGCAGTGGCTGGAGCGGAAAATGCCGGAATGGCGGCGCGAATATCCGGGAGCGGAGGCATTGCAGGTGGCGGTGATGGGCTGCATCGTCAACGGCCCCGGCGAGTCCAGACACGCGGACATCGGCATTTCGCTGCCCGGCACCGGCGAGGCGCCGGCGGCGCCGGTGTTCATGGATGGCGAGAAGGTGGCCACCCTGCGCGGCGGGGACATAGCCGATCAGTTCCGTGGCATGGTGGAAGACTACGTGCGCCGCCGCTGGGGGCGCCGGCAGCCGGGCGGCGCGAGATGAAGGCGCACGAGAACGCCTTACCACCGGTGGCGTTTCGCCATGACCTTGCCTGAAAGTGGTAAAGTTCGTTCACATTTTCTTTTCCTTTGATCGTCATAAGTGGAAGCGGGCACGCCTGCGCGAATCGGGGGTCTCGATGTGAGTTCGCGCGCCTGTGTGGTGGGGCTACAAGAAAAAACGGGAACGGGTCATGCGGCAGATCGGTGTGGAGAGAGAGGATTCGTGTGTGAACGAAGAGGCGCTTTTTCACTGGAACATCGCCGAGGACAGGCTGCACTGGGGAGGGGCGGCCGGCACCGTGTTGCAGGTGGAAGACCCGGCGCGGCTGGACAGCACGCGGGCGTGGGTGCTGCACATAGACACACCGCACGCCGATTTGCGGCACGAGGCCATTCGCGAGGCGTTCGAGAAGGGGCGCAACGAATACGTGGTGAGCTACCGCTTCATGCCGCAGGGTCGCGAGGACGAACGGGGATTCATGGTGCTGGAGCAGGGGCGCTGGCTGCCGAACGCCAACGGTGAACCGGCTCACGTGTTCGGCAGCATCCGCCGTATGAGCTGCATCACCAGTGGTGAATGCCTGCCGACAAACCTGCCGATGCAGATGGATCCCACCTCCGGCCTGTTCTGCCGCAGCTATTTCTTCAAGCGGCTGGAAGAGTTTCTCGATCACCGGGCGCCGCAGGAGGAATACGCGGCGCTGCTCATCCTTTCGGTGAGCAATTATTCCATCATTTTCGATGCCTACGGATTCGAGGCGGCGGATGCGGCCTATTCGGAAGTGGCGCGGCGGCTCAACCGGGTGCTGCGCGCCGGCGACATCATCGCCCGCTATGGCGACAACCGCATCGCGCTGCTGATTCACGACTGCATGGAAGATGATCTCGAGCCGGCGCTCAGGCGTTTTCTGCACACGCCGATGAGCGAACCCGTCGAAACGCCGCAGGGGCCTGTTTGGCCGATGCTCTCCATCGGTGCGGTGCTGCTTCCGCAGCACGCCCAGACCATCACCGAGGCCATATCCTGCGCCGAGGAAGCGCTTGCGGAGGCGGAAGCGCGTCCGTCCAGCAGTGCCATCACCTTCGTGCCGTCGCAGAATCGCATCTCGCGCCGCGCCATGAAGGCCCGGTTCGCCAACGAGATCTTCGATGCCCTCAAGCGCCGGCGTTTCACCCTGGCCTTTCAGCCGGTGGTAAGGGCACAGGACGGCGCACCCATCTATCATGAGGCACTGCTGCGTCTGCTGAAGGGAGACGAAACGGCGCCGGCCAGCCATCTCATTTCGGTGGCGGAGGAGCTGGGTCTAATCCGCCTGCTGGATCTGGAGGTGCTGGATCTGGCGCTGGAGGCATTGCGCATGCAGCCGGAAGGGCGGCTGGGCATCAACATTTCCGCCACCACGGTGATGGACGGCCGGGCGTTTCTGGACAGGCTCTCGGAGAACGAACGGCACGTGCGCGGCCGGCTGATTCTGGAAATCACCGAATCGGCCATGCTGGGCGAGGCCGACCGCGTTAACAGCTTCATCGCCCAGGCGCACGCGCTGGGCTGCCAGGTGGCGCTGGACGATTTCGGGGCCGGTTACACTTCCTTCCGCAACCTGCGCGACATGGACTTCGACATCGTGAAGCTGGATGGCGCCTTCTGCGAAAACCTGAGCAGGAACGAGGACAACCAGCATTTCGTGCGTTCTCTCATCGAACTGGCCAGCCGCACGAATATCGAGATCGTGGCTGAATGGGTGGAAAAGGAGGAGGATGCGACGTTGCTGCGCCAATGGGGCGTGCACGCCATGCAGGGATACCTGTTCGGTGAGCCGGGGCAGGGCGGCGAGGACAACTGGCGGCAGCCGGTGTTGTGCATGGACGAGGCCGACGCGGCGGCGGAGCGTCCGGTGCTGGTCACGGAGGCGGAGGAAGACGGGGCCGCCGCGGCGGATGCCGGCGCGGATGCCGGGGCCGATGAGGCGGATGTGATGGAAAGCGCGCGGCCCGCGTCCGGGTTGGCGCCCGCCGCGGAGGCGGAGGCTGTTTCCGTTCCCGAGGGCGAGTCGGAGGTGGGGCCCGCCCCCGAGCCGGTGGCGGAGGCCGTGGCCGACGATGAGCATGTCGCGGAGGAAACGGCCCGGGCCCGTGCCGGGGGCGAAGAGCCGGAGGCGGCCAATGGTCCGGCGTCGCCCGCCGGCGACAAGGTGGGCGCGCTGATGCGCGAGCTGGAGGCCGATTTGCAGGAGCTGCGCAAGATGCTGGTGGCCATGCGCGGCAAGGCGCAAACGACGACGCCCGCCGACATGCGGCGAGAAGCCGGCGCCGGCGGCGGGGAAGGCGTCGCCGCCTCGTGACGCCGCGGACGCCCGCGCGGGCTTGACAGCGGTGCGGGTGCCGTCGCATGCAGGCTGCCGGGCCACCGCCACGTCACGGTGGCCGCAGCAACGCCGGAGCCGTCATGCGCACCCGCATCGCCGGATACCCCATCATCGGCCTGTGTGGCTACAAGAACGCTGGCAAGACGACGCTGGTCTGCCGGCTGGTGGAGCATTTCGCCGCCGCGGGCCTGCGCGTGGCGACGGTGAAATTCGCCCACTGTGACGTGGAGATCGACCACGAGGGACGCGACAGCTTTCGTCACCGGCGGGCGGGCGCGCGTTCGGTGGCGCTGGTCAGCCCCTACCGCTGGGCCGTCGTGCACGAGGTGGACGAGGTTTCTCCGGTGCCATCCATCGAGGCGGTGGTGGCCGCGCTGGGGCCAGCCGATCTGGTGCTGGTGGAAAGCAACAAGCAGGGCGATTATCCGAAGATCGAGGTGCGGGACGTGGCGGCGGAGCGGCCGTTGCTGGCGGGCGCGGACAAGCGCATCGTGGCCATCGCCGCCAGCGGGCCGTTGACGCACCCGCGGGTGCCGGTGTTTCATCGGGACGACGTGGCGGGCATCGCTGCCTTCATCCGTGATTTCCTGGAGCTGCCGCAACCATGAGCATGACACCGCGCAGGCTGGCCAATGACTGTTTCGCGGCGCTGGACAAGCTGATGCCGCACGAGGAGGCCATGCGCCTGCTGAAGGAGCGCATCGCGCCGGTGGTGGGCACGGAGGAGGTGGCGCTGGCGGATGCACTGGGCCGGGTGCTGGCCGAGGACGTGATCGCGCCGCGTAACATTCCGGCTTTCGCCAACGCCGCCATGGACGGTTTCGCTGTGCGCCACACCGACCTGAACCCGGAGGATGAAACGGAACTGCCGGTGGTCATGCGGGTGTTCGCCGGCGACGTGCCGCAGCCGCTGCCCGAGGGGGCGGCGGCGCGCATCTTTACCGGGGCGCCGATGCCGGAAGGGGCGGACACCTGCGTGATGCAGGAGGACGTGGAATATGACGAGGCGGCAGGCGTCGCACGCTTTCCCGCCGGGATTCCGAAGGGTATAAACGTGCGCCCGGCGGGGGAGGATCAGCGCGCAGGAGCGCCGGTGGCGCGTGCCGGCGAGCGTCTGCGCCCGCCGGAGCTGGCGGCCATCGCCTCCACTGGCACGGGGCGGGTGACGGTGTACCGGCGGCTGAAGGTGGCGCTGATGTCCACCGGCGATGAGATCATCCGCCCGGGCATGCCGTTCTCGGAGGGGAAAATCTATGACGCCAACCACTTCTTCCTGCGCGGGACGCTGGCCACGCTGCCGGTGGAGGTGGTGGACTACGGAATTCTCGCGGACGAGCGCGCGGCGGTGGAGGAGGCCTTCAGGCGGGCGGCGGCGGAATGCGACGTGATCATCACCTCTGCCGGCATCTCCACCGGCGAGGCCGACTACATGGCCGAAACCGTGCGCAAACTGGGGCAATTGCACGCCTGGCGACTGGCCATCAAGCCGGGCAAGCCCATCGCCTTCGGGCAGATCGGCGATACGGTGTATCTCGGCCTGCCGGGCAACCCGGTGGCGGCGTTCGTCACGTTCCTGATCTATGGCTGGCCACTGCTCTCCGGCCTGGCGGGGCACGACTGGAAAGAGCCGGAACGCATCACGCTGCCGGCCGGTTTCGAGATGAAGAAGCGCAAGACGGGCCGGCGCGAGTTCCTGCGCGGCTGGCTGGAGACGGACGAGAGCGGCTGCACGGTAGTGCGGCGCTTTCCAAAGGACGGTTCGGGACTCATTTCCTCCGCCGTCGCCGCGACGGGGATCATCGAGATCACGGAAGAGCCCGCCTCCATCATGCCGGGCGATACGGTGCGGTTCATACCCTTCGGCGCCTTCGGCATCGGGGCTAAGTAAATCGCAAGTTTCTTCCGCTATCCTGTGGCCGTAATGCCAAGGCACGAGCATGGTCGGAGGGGTTCATGCTGGTTACCACCACGCCCTTCGTGGAGGGGTATCGCGTCACCGAATATCTGGGCATTGTCGCCGGTGAGGCCATCATGGGCGCGAACGTATTCCGCGATCTGTTCGCCAGCATTCGCGATTTAGTGGGCGGGCGCAGCGGCGCCTATGAAAAGGTGCTGCAGAGCGCGCGCGAGGAAGCCTTGCAGGAAATGAAACAGAAGGCGAGAGAGCTGGGCGCGAACGCCGTGGTGGGGGTGGATTTCGATTACGAGGCTGTGGGCCAGGGTGGCAGCATGCTCATGGTCACCGTGTCCGGTACCGCGGTGGTGATCATGAAGTAGGCGCGCCTCGGGCGCCACCGGGAATGGTGATCCACCGCAGTCGTGCGGCGTCCCGAAAGGGAATATCCGCATTCTCTGTCGTCAGCGCCAGCGTTTCCCGGGGCAATCGTCGCACCTCTTTGCAGGCGCGTTTCTCCTCTCCGGGTGTCAGCCAGTAGAGAGGCCTGTCTTCCATCAGCGCGGCCAGCAGGGCGGTGATGGTGGCAGGCGCGGTTTCTTGCGGCGGGGCCAGCAGCAGGGCCGGAGAATGCGACAGCGCGGCGGCGTGCCGCTTTTGGAAGGTGCGCGCCCCCTCCAACATTTGCGCCAGGGAGAGCGCGTGCGTTCCTTCCGCGTTGATGAAGACGGTTTCAGGAGGCGTTTGCGCCTCTTCGGCCGGGGCGGGTGTTTCCGGCTGCACCATCTGCAACATGAAGAAGGAACCCGTCCAGTGCCCGCCAAGAGTGGTGAGCCGGGCCCCATGCCGCTGCGCCAGCGGGGCGAAGGCGGCCTTGTGCTCCGGCAGGGCGATGATGGCCTTCACGTCCTCCGGCACGTCCCCCGGCGAGAGCGCATCCGGCCCCGGCGTCAGCACCGGCCGCACGCCGCCGGCGAGGCAGGCCATCCACAGCGCCAGATGTTCCGGCGCGCGCAGTGATGGCAAGCAGGCGGTATCGCCCGTTCGCGCGCCCAGCCGCGCCAGGGCACGGGCCATGCGGCGGATCATGCGCAGCATGTGATCGCCGGAAAGGGTGCGGCGCTCCACCGGTGCTTCGGCCTCGCCGTCCTTCTGCTCCTCCTTTTCGGGTTCCGGCCAGCGGATGATATCCGCCGTGCGGTTCTGCCAGAATTCGCCTATGTGCATGCCGTGTCCTCGCGTTGCCTTGCAGTTGCCGGCAAGAGGCCACAAGCGCGGGATTTCGGCAAGAGGCGCGTCTGGCACGGGTCCGATCATGAATTGGCCATACCGTCATGCTGCGGTCATGGCGTGGAATCTTGCAAAAAATTGATCCCGCGGTCGATTCGGGCTGCTAGGATGGGCGCATGAGCGGTTGGCGAAAATTTCTCTCTTCCGGCCCGGAAGGGCGGCTGGAGCGCAAGCTGGCGCTGGCATGGCTGGCCCTGTCGTGGGAGCGGCTGTGGCGGGCACTGCTGTGGCCGCTGATGGTGGCGGGGCTGTTCGCTTTGCTGGTGGTCACGGGGCTGCTGCCGGCGCTGCCGGGCTGGCCGCGGCTTTTTGTGCTGTGGGCGCTGGCGGTGGCGTTCGTCCTGTCGCTGCGGGGCGTGTGGCGGCTGCGCCCGCCCGCGCGGGCGGAGGCGATGGCGCGGGTGGAGCGGGCCTCGGGCCTGGCGCATCAGCCGTTGCGCACGCTGGCGGACACGGTGGCGGCCCCCGAAGAGGACGCGGTGGCGCGGACGTTGTGGCGGGCGCATGCGCGGCGGCTGAAGGAGCGGCTGCGGGCGCTGCGCGTGGGGGCGCCGCGATCGGATGCGCCGCGGCGGGATCCGTATGCCCTGCGCTTCGCGCTGGCGTTGGCGCTGGTGGCCGCCTTCGCGCTGCAGGGAGAGCGCTTCGGCCAGCGGCTGGGCGAAACGCTGCGCCTGCCATCGCTGGGCGGGCTCATGGGAACGGCGCAGATCGATGCATGGATCGACCCGCCGCCCTACGTGCGGCAGCCGCCGCTGGCGCTGGCCACCGCCGGCAAGGTGCTGCATGCGGATGATGTGGTGCAGGTGCATCAGGAGAGCCGGCTGGTGGTGCGGCTGGCGGGTGCGGAAAACGCACCCACGGTGCGGGTGTTCGCATTCGACCCGGCGACGCGGGGCATGGGCGAACGTCTGCCGCCGCCGGAGGTGGTGGCGGTGGAAAAGGATGCATGGCGCATGACCATGAAGCTGCGGCGGCCGGTGGTGGTGCGCATCTCCGGTGGCGGCGCCTCCGCCGAATGGCGTCTGGACGTGAAAGCGGACATGCCGCCGGCCATTTCCTTCGTCCGGCCGCCGGCGGGCATGGCGAGCGGTGCTCTGCGGGTGGCGTGGCAGGCCAGCGACGACCACGGGCTTAAAGCGGCGCGGGTGGAGATCGCACTGGCGGAGCCGGTGAAGGGCATGCTGTCTTTTGAGCCCCCGAAGGCGCTGCTGCGCGGCGTGCGCGGCAGGCAGGCGAAGGGGCGGGATCTGCTCAAGCTGGCGGGGCACCCGTGGGCCGGGCTGCCGGTGCGCATCACGCTGGTGGCCACGGATGTGGCCGGGCAGGAAGGGCGTTCCAGGAGCCTGCGCATGATCCTGCCGGAGCGGAAATTCGGAAAGCCGCTGGCACAGGCCATCATCGAGCAGCGGCGCGCACTGGTGCTGCATCCGGAACGGGCGGAAGAGGTGGCGGAAATGCTGGCGGCGTTCCTGGCCTGGCCGGTGGAGCTGCTGGAGTCCAGCGGCGCCTATCTGGGGCTGAGGCAGGCGGCGTTCATGCTGCACCGGGCCGATGGCGACCGGGAGCGGCTGAAATCCGTGGTGGCGCTGCTGTGGCGCATCGCCGAGGATATCGAGGACGGCACGCTGGCCGATCTCAGGCGCCAGGTGGAAGCGGCGCAGCGGGCATTGCGCGAGGCGTTGCGCAATGGCGCGTCGGAAGAGGAGATCGCGCGGCGCATGGCGGAGCTGAAGCAGGCACTGAATCGTTATCTCTCCGAATTGGCGCAGCAGCAGATGCAGCAGGGCCGGCCGCGCATGGCGCAGAACGGGCAGGCGCGGATGATCCGGCCGCAGGACTTGCAGCGCATGCTGGAGCAGATGGAGAAGCTGGCGCGCAGTGGATCGCGTCAGGCGGCGGAACGGCTGCTTTCGCAGCTGGACAGCATTCTGCAGAATTTGCAGACGGCGCCGATGGCGGGCATGCAGACCGGGCCAGAACAGCAGGCCATGCGCGACATGCAGAAACTGATGCGTGAACAGCAGCGGCTGATGAACGATACCTTTCGCAAGGGTCAGGAGATGCGGCGGCAGGGGCGCGGGTTGTCGCGCATGCCAGAGGCCCAGGGTGAAGGTGGCGGCAACCCCGGCGAACAGCGGGGTGACGGCGAGATGCAGGGGCTGGAGCAGCGTCAACGGGGGTTGGCGGACGCGCTGCGCGAGATGATGCGCAAGCTGGGGCCGGGCGGGCAGGCGCAGGGACGGCAGGCGCGCCCCGACGGCAGCGGAGACGATCCGGCCCGGGCGTTGTCGGAAGCGGAGCGGGCCATGCGCGGCGCGGCGCGGGCGCTGGGCAAGGGGCAGGCGGAAAGGGCGTTGCGCCAGCAGATGCAGGCGCTGCAGGCGCTGCGCAAGGGCGTGCGGCAAATGGCGCGGCGGATGCAGGGACAGGGCGGCATGGGCATGGCCGGCATGCGTCCGCAATACGACCCGTTGGGAAGACCACGGCGCGGGCAGTTCATGGATCCCGGCCCGGGCAACCCGCTGGTGCCGGACGAAAACGCCATGGAGCGGGCGCGGCGCATTCTCGAATATCTGCGCAGGCGGGCGGAAGATCGCACGCGTCCGCCGGTGGAGCGCAACTACTTCGACCGGCTTCTGCGCGGGCTGTATTGAAGGGCGCACGAGGCCAACGGTTGGTGTTTCATGACACCCCGGCCATCAAGGACGGAGCCGCTTCGCGGTGGCCCGGACGGCCATCCCTGACAGCCGGGGCGTCGTGAAAGAATGGAGAGGAAGCACCAATGGCGAAAAGACGCCATTGACGTTTCTCTCAGCCAAACTTCATTTTTCATCATCCGCTTTTCGGGCGGAGGGCAGGATCAGGCCGCCTTCACGAAAGCCCAGGAGCCATAGCCCACCACGCGGCTCCTGTCGCCCGCGGTGTCGCCGGAATTGCGCAAGTCCAGCCGCACCGGCCGCCAGTGCCGCCTGCGGGCCTCGTAGAGCAGGCCGGAGAGCGGCCGGGCACCGCAGGCGTCATGCGGGCCGATGTGCGCGTAATCCAGCGCCTCGATGCGCCGCGCCGTGATGGAATCGTGCATCCGCGCCTGATCGTAGGGTTCGTAGTGCGACAGGTCGGAGGAGATCACGATGGCGGTGTCCTCGTCCGGCCCCGTCACCGTCTCGATGACTTCGGCCACCTCCTCCGGCGTCGTCTCACCCACCACCAGCGGCAGCACCGGCACGTCCGGGTAGAGCACCTGGATGAAGGGCAGCTCCACCTCCAGTGCATGCTCCTTCGCGTGTGGCACGTTGTCGATGATGACCTGCGGCAGCATGGAGATGGCCTCGCGCGCCTCCGTGTCCACCGGCACCACGCCCAGCGGAGTGGCGAAGCCGTCCCATGCCGGCGCGGCGATGCCACGCAATGGCACCGTGTGCGCCGGGCCCATGAGCAGGATGCGGCGCACGGGCCCGCGCCCCGCCAGCGCGGCGAAGGAATGCGCGGCAATCGGCCCGGAATATCGGTAGCCCGCGTGGGGGGCCACCACCGCTTCCACCTCCGGAAGTTGCGGCACCTCGCGCGCGGCCGCGGACAGCGCGGCGCGCACGTATTCCTCCAGTCGCGCCGGTTCGGCGGGATAGAACATGCCGGCCATGGCCGGCGGGCGAATGGCGCTCATGGACACCCTCCATAACCAGTGATTGCATTATTGCATGAATCACCCGTATTGGGCAACATGCAATCATGGCTGTTCAATCCCATATATGGGCAAGGAAGTTTCCCGGAAAAGGCAGGGTGGCGCCATGACGAAAAAGGAGAGGATCGAGGGAGTTCCGGCGCGCTACTGGAAGAGGCTGGAAGACGGGCGCGTGGTGTGCGAGCTATGCCCGCGCGAGTGCAGGCTCCGCCCCGGCCAGCGCGGCCTGTGCTATGTGCGTGGCGCCACGGACAGGGGCGAGCTGGTGCTGACCACCTGGGGTCGCTCTTCCGGCTTCGTGATCGATCCGGTGGAAAAGAAGCCGCTGTTTCATTTCCTGCCCGGCACACCGGTGCTCTCCTTCGGCACGGCGGGGTGCAACCTCACCTGCAAGTTCTGCCAGAACTGGCACATGTCCAAGGCCAGCCGCGACGACATTCTGCAAAAGCCCGCCACGCCGGCCACCATCGTGC
This sequence comes from Hyphomicrobiales bacterium, assembly GCA_027051195.1. Classification (GTDB taxonomy): domain Bacteria; phylum Pseudomonadota; class Alphaproteobacteria; order Rhizobiales; family Aestuariivirgaceae; genus Thermopetrobacter. The sequence goes on along the minus strand of JALUAB010000123.1, from coordinate 2,347 downwards.
GCATGGCGCAAGCGACGGGATCGCGCTCCGTGGCGTTCACCTACAACGATCCGGTCATCTTCCTGGAATACGCGGTGGACGTGGCGAAGGCCTGCCACGAGGCGGGCATCAGGACCATCGCGGTGACGGCGGGCTACATCAATCCCGAGGCCCGCAAGGAGTTCTTCGCCCACATGGATGCGGCGAACATCGACCTGAAAGGCTTTACCGAGAAGTTCTACCGCAAGCTGGCCTCCGGTCATCTGGAGCCGGTGCTGGATACCCTGCGCTATGTCTATCACGAGACGGACACGTGGCTGGAGATCACCACGCTGCTGATTCCGGGCTGGAACGACTCGGACGAGGAGATTTCGGCCATGGCGCGCTGGATCGTGGAGCACCTGGGGCCGGACGTGCCGCTGCACTTCTCCGCCTTCCACCCGGACTGGCGCATGGCTGACACGCCGCCGACGCCACCGGAGACGGTGAAGCGTGCCCGCAAGCTGGCGATGGAGACGGGGCTGCAATACGTCTATACCGGCAATATCCGCGACGGCGATGGGCAGAATACCTATTGCCACAATTGCGGTCAGCTGCTCATCGGCCGGCGAGGTTATACCATCACCGACTGGAACATGATGGACGCGGGCAAGTGCCCCAACTGCGCCACGCTGTGCGCCGGTGTGTTCGAGGAGCGGCCGGGCACCTGGGGCGCTCGCTATCTGGCGGTGGACCCTATGGCCTTTTCCGCCCACGAGGAAGGCTGAGGCGGTGGTGGTGGCCGATAAACCTTTCGGCAAGATTTTCGACCTATGGTATCCGCGAACCCCTCTTGCGCGGGCCTGCGTGGGCGGGCATAATGCAGGCGCTTTTCTGAAGGGGGGAACTTCAGGGGGCGGATATGGCCAGGAAGAAAAAGAACAACAAATCGGTGTGGGTGGCGCTCGCCCTGGTGGCGGGTGCGGTTGCGCTTTCCGGGTGTGCGTCTTCCTACGAAACGCCGGAGATACCTGACACGGCTTCCTTCATGACGCCGGCGGAGCCGATGCTCGCCAGCGGCAAGGAACTGAGGGTGGTGGTCTTCGGTTCGGATGCGCTTTCCGGCACCTACAGGGTGAATGCCGACGGCACCATCGACATGGGGCAGCTGGGCTCCGTGAAAGCCGCCGGCATGACGGCGCCGGAGCTGGAGCAGAAGATCGCGCAGATCCTGGCCGAACGCGGCATGCCGGACGCCCGCGTGAGCGTGCTGGTGGACTGAGCGCTACGGAATCCGTCTTCCAGCCGGACAGGGAACGGTAACCCGTGCCTGTGAGCGGTATGGCGCGTCCCGGCCGCATTTTCTGGCCGGAAACGCGGAAATGGCCGGCCATGCCCTTGCACGACCGGCCGGGGACGGTTCCCGTCAAACCTTTCCCGAGTGGATAGAACGATGCGCCTTACGCGGCCTTGCCGGCGGTGCGGCTGCGCGATGCGCTGTTGAGCACCTCGCGGATCTCGTCCGTGGCCTGGGCCTCGGTGATCCTGCGGACGGCGGCCACCTCGCGGGCCAGCCTGTCCAGCGCCGCCTCGAACAACTGGCGCTCGGAATAGGACTGCTCGGGCTGATCCTCGGCGCGGAAGAGGTCGCGCACCACCTCGGCGCACTGGATGATGTCGCCGGAGTTGATCTTGGCCTCGTATTCCTGCGCCCGGCGCGACCACATGGTGCGCCTGATGCGGGGCTTGCCGCGCAGCACCTTCATGGCCTCGCCCACGATGTCCTTGCCGGAAAGCTTGCGCATGCCGATCTGCTCGCACTTGTTGGTGGGCACGCGCAGGCGCATCTTCTCCTTCTCGAAGTCAATGACGTAAAGCTCCAGCTTCACGCCGGCGATCTCTTCCTCCTCCACCGCCACGATCTTGCCCACGCCGTGGGCCGGATAGACGATGAACTCGCCGGGCTTGAACGCGAGCTTCTTCTTGCCGTTCTTCTTGCTGGCCATGTCGTTGCGCCCTCGGTTCGTTTTTCGTGACCGGCAAACGCCGTGCCGGCGAATACCGCTTGCAATTGTCGAAACAACCGTTATGCTTTCCGTGTCAGGCGGCAGCGCGCAAAGAAACCGGGCTTCAGCAGGAAGCCCGGATGGCTGTCGCGACCGCCATACACCCTCCTTATATCACACTTTAACCTTCCGTTAAAGTTTCGGCAGGGTCTTGCGCCGCCCGCGCGGGCCATTTTCTTGATGAAAGGTTAACGGTCCTTTCAGCAGAAGCGCCGCATTTCAATCGAATTGAATCCGGCCGCCGCCGGGTGAAACGGGGTGCCGCGCGGTCTTTGCAATTCCCTGCGGCAGTGCGTATATCGCTTCTCGTGGCGGTTCTGCGC
>JALUAB010000122.1 GCA_027051195.1 Hyphomicrobiales bacterium | reverse complement strand
CGGGAGTTATCACGACGGCAGAGCGGTAGTCTCCACCCAAAAAGTCGTAGTCGTCATTCTCCGCGACCAGCGTGCCACTGCCGGGCGAGGTGGAGCCGGGCGCCCAGACGCGCAGGTAGGGATCCACGGAAGCGCCGTAATACCAAGGTGCATAATCGATATAGATTCCGTATTGAACGCCGGCCTGCAAATCCACCCTGAACCAGTCGATATCCCCTCCCGTCTCGATGCTGTCGGTGAACGCCAGTCCCGGAAAGAGGACGTTCGTCGTGGAGGAATCCCCCGGTATCCAATCGGTACCCGCAGCATAAATCGTATAGGTGGTCGTGACCATGATCCTGCTATCCCCCTTCACGTCGATTGAGATGAAAAAACAGCCCCCGGCCCCTCAGTGACGACACTTCACAATATTCCTCAGCACGTGCCGCAGGGCGGCACGCAGGCCGGCATCACGCACGCCGATGCGATATGGCCCGCATGCGTCCACGCGCCCGGCCAGCCAGGCCCGGGCGGTGCCCTCCTGCCAGGACCAGCCCAGCGAGGTTTTCCCATTGACCACCAGCCACAGCCGGGCGAGGCGCACGCCGCCACCCCCGCGCAACAACTCGTTCCAGCGCCGCGCGCTGACCGCCACCGCGCCGACATGACGGGCGGCGCGACGGCAGAACGCCATGCGCTCTGCCGGAGACACGTGCCCGGTCATGCCGCGCCATGCACAATGGAGGTGAAGCTGTTCCCTGCTCTTGACCCGCAAAAAGGTTTCCCCGGCGGAAAGCGACGGCCAGAAGAGCGACAACACGATAATGATGCGGCCGAATCGCAACGGTTGCCCCCAATTCTTTCGACCATGCCTTGTAGTATATGCGGACGCAATCTGTCAACAAGCGGATGTAGGTGCGCCAGGGCGGCACCCCCTGGCCGATCAGACGATGCCTCCCGCGGCATGTTGTGAGCCTTGGCGTTGCCACCGCGGCCAATCATCGCCATTTCGCAAAGGATCAGGTCGCCGCTCGATGACGGCATCGCCGGTGTTCTCGCTTGGGCGAAGGCGCCTCCGTCAGCCGCCCGGACGCTCCGGGTGCGAGACGAACCACTCCCAGGTGCGCTCCAGCGCCTCTTCCAGCGATATCTCCGGCTCAAAGCCCAGCTCCCGCCTCGCCAGATCGAACCGGGCAAAATTACGCTCCACCTCGCCCGCGCGCTTCGGCTCGAAGACAATCGGATGATCCGGCGCGTCCGCCACCTTCCGGCACAGCTCCGCCAGTTCACGCACGGAGACTTCCCGACCGGATGCCAGGTGATAGACGTTGAAGCCGGGCCGCCTCGCATCCAGCGCCAGCAGGATTCCGCGGCAGAGGTCCTCCACGCAGAGGAAGTCGCGCGTGGCCGAACCATCGCCGAAGATGCAGATGGGGTCGCCATTCATGATGGCCTTGAAGAAGGCGGTCACCGCCCCTTTCTTGTGCCAGCTGACGGGGCCGATGATGTTGGCGAACCTGAGCGCGGTGACGGACATGTCGTAGGAGTGCGCGAAGGCGCAGCAATACCCCTCGCCAGCCAGCTTGCTGGCACCGTAGGGAGAGATGGGGCGTGGCACGGAGGTTTCGCTCACCGGCGGTTCGGCATTGCCGATGAGAGCGCCGCCTGTGGAGGAGAAGACGATCTGGCCGACACCTTGCCGGCGCGCGGCGTCCAGCACCCGGAACGTCCCCTCGGCATTCACGGAGAAGTTTTCCTCCGGCGAAGCCACCGATTCCACCACTGACCCATAGGCGGCGAGATGGATGACCGCGTCGCGCCCGGCGAAGGCTTCATCCAGGACCGCAGCGTCACGGATGTCCGCCTCGATGATCTCGTAGTCCGCGGGATTGTCCAGTAGCTCCACCGAACCGCGGCTCATGTTGTCGAGGATGGCGACCGCATGGCCTTGCGCGCGCAGCATGGGAACGAGATTGGCCCCGATGAAGCCGCAGCCGCCTGTTACGATGATGTTGGCCATCGTTTGCATCCCGTGATTGTCTGTCCTGTCGTGAAAATGGAAGCCGCCCGCCATGGAACGATGGGCGGGTGAGGTCCGGTCGCCACAGCCCTATTCGGCGGAAAGCCGCTGCAACTCCACCTGTTGGCGAGGCGTCCAGCAGGACGTGCAGATGATTCGCGAGGTATCGCACCGGTGTGCGTATTTCTCGGCGATCTCCTTCACCTCCAGCAGCAACCCCTCCTGCAGGGTGGTGGGGTTCAGCCCCAGCTCCAGGAACCGGCGATTTTCCACCTCCAGCTCGTTTTCCGCATCCTCGTTGCGCGGATTGGGCAGATAGGCGATTTCCGCACCGGTGAGATCAGCGACGATGCGAGCGAGATCACGAACGCGGTGCGTTTCCGTCGCCTGGTTGTATATATGCACCCTGTCGCCATGCTTCGGAGGGTTGTCGATGGCCAGCTCGATGCAGCGCACCGTGTCATTGATGTGAATGAAGGCGCGCGTTTGCCCGCCGGTGCCGTGCACTGTGAGCGGATGGCCGATGGCCGCCTGCATGAGAAAACGGTTGAGCACCGTCCCGTAATCGCCGTCGTAGTCGAAACGATTGATGAGGCGTTCGTCACGCTTCGTCTGCTCGGTATTGGTGCCCCACACCACGCCCTGGTGCAGGTCGGTGATGCGCACGCCATCGTTCTTGTTGTAGAACTGGAACATCAGGGCGTCCTGCGTCTTCGTCATGTGATAGACGCTGCCAGGGTCCGGCGGATAGATGATCTCCCGCTCCACCAGCTCACCGTCCTCGTTACGCAGGTAGACCGTCAGGTAGCCCTCCGGGATCTGCATCCCTGCCGTGGTGTAGCCATAGACTCCCATGGTGCCCAGGTGCACCAGATGAATGTCCAGCCCCGATTCGACGATCGCGCACAGAACGTTGTGCGTGGCGTTCAGGTTGTTGTCCACCGTGTAGCGCTTGGCTGCCGGCGTCTTCATGGAATAGGGCGCGGCGCGCTGCTCGGCGAAATGCACGATGGCATCCGGCTTCTCCTCCCGGATTACCGCCAACAGCCTGTCGTACTCCCTGGCGATGTTGATCTGGTGAAAACGGATTTCCTTGCCGGACACCTCCTCCCAGGTCTTCA
>JALUAB010000121.1 GCA_027051195.1 Hyphomicrobiales bacterium | reverse complement strand
TGCCCCAGCGCCCGCAGCACCATGCCGAAGGCGGCCGTGGACTTGCCCTTGCCCTTGCCGGTGTTGACGATGATCAGGCCCTTCTCAACCTTCTTTTCGGCCATGATCTTTTCCCGCGCGCGGGCCTTCTTGGCCATTTTCTGCGCATGCCGTTCCGGGTCGCGATCCTTCGTGCTCATGATGCCTCCGTCTCCCTCGTTCCCGTGCGCAGCCGTTCCAGCAGCGCCACCGCGTCGTTCGCCCTCGGCTTCCAGAACCCGCGCGCCAGCGCCTCCTCGAACCGTGCCGCCATGTCATGAAGCGCCGCCGGGTTGTGTTCCGCCAGCCATTCGCGCACGGCATCGTCGCGCAGCCAGGCGTCGAACGCCAGCTCGAAGTGATGGCTCTTCACCGCAGCCGTGGTGGCGGCGAACGCGAACATGTAATCCAGCGTGGCGGCGATTTCGAACGCCCCCTTGTATCCATGCCGCATCATGGCGGAAATCCACTTCGGGTTCGTCGCGCGCGATCGCACCACGCGGGCGATTTCCTCCTCCAGCGAGCGCGTCACCGGCCGTTCGGGCCGCGAATGGTCGTTGTGCCACACCGGCACAGGCTCACCCTTCACGTGCTTCGCCGCCACCGCGAAGCCGCCCTCGAACTGGTAGTAGTCGTCCGAATCCAGCAGGTCGTGCTCGCGGTTGTCCTGATTGTGGGCGATGGCGTCCAGTCCCGCCAGCCGCCGCTTCAGTGCCTCTGGCGCCCGCGTTCCCTGCTCCCGCGCACCATAGGCATGCCCGCCCCAGTTGATCCAGCTCTCGGCCAGATCGGCCTCCGTCTCCCACAGGTTCTCGTCGAATAGCGCCTGCAACCCCGCGCCATAGGCCCCCGGCGCCGCGCCGAAGATGCGATAGCCCGCCACCCGCTCCGCCTGATCCTCCGGCAGCCCCTCTGCCATCAGCCGCGCCCGCTCCTGCCGCATGCGCGCGGCGATGGGGTTGTGCTCCTCCGGCTCGTCCAGCGCCCCGATGGCGCGGATGGCCTTGTCGAACAGCTCGATCTGCTGCGGAAATGCATCGCGAAAGAAGCCGGAGATGCGCAACGTCACGTCCACCCGCGGCCTGCCCAGCTCCGCCAGCGTCATGACGGCGAAGCCCACCACGCGGCCTGATGCGTGATCCCACTCCGGCTTCGCGCCGATGAGCGCCAGCGCCTGCGCGATGTCGTCCCCGCCGGTGCGCATGTTCGACGTGCCCCAGCAGGAAAGGCCGATGGCGCGCGGATACTCACCATGCTCCATGAAATGCCGCTGGAGCATGGTTTCCGCCGACCGCCGCCCCAGCTCCCACGCGGCCGGCGTCGGCAGCGCCCGCGCGTCCATGCTGTGGAAGTTGCGCCCCGTGGGCAGCACGTCCGGCCTGCCCCGGCTCGGCGCACCGGACGGCCCCGGCGGCACGAACTGGCCCGCGAGGCCAAGCAGCAGGTTGCCGATTTCATCCTCGGCGGATTGCACCAACTTCGGCAACAATTCCCGCTCCATCCACTTGAGCACCGCTGCGCTCGCCGGCCCGGGCGCGTCGGTACCAGGCGCGGCGATCCCGGACGCGTCGATGCTCTGCTGTGTCGCATTTTCTTCCTCGTCATCCCCGCGCCGTTCTTTTTCGTCATCCCCACGCCGCCCTAGGTCGTCATCCCCGCGAAAGCGGGGATCCATTCCCCACGCGCCTTCATGGATTCCCGCTTTCGCGGGAATGACGGAGGAGGTTGCGGGAATAGTGGAAGAAAGCCCCCCCTCGCGGGACGGGGTTTGCAACCCTGTCCCGAACGCTTCCGAAGGGGTTTTCAACCTCTTCAATTCATGGAAAAAGGTTCCGGAAGGGGTTGAAAACCCCTTCCGGCGCAGAAGCTCCCGGGCCAGTTCCAGCGCCAGCAACTCCAGCCGCTCGCGCGCATCGGCGTTGGTGCGCCACGGGGCATCGGAAAGCCGCGTCAGCACGTCCGGCTGCGGTCCTGTCCACGGCTCGGAAGGCGGCGCATCGAACGGTTTGAATCCGGGCAGCAGATCGGCCGCCAGCGCCTCGATGAGCGAGGCGTTCTCACCTTTTCCATCCCCTCGCGGCATGCGCGCCAGCGCCACCAGCGTCTCCGCCAACGATTCCGCATCCTCCATCCCCGGCAGCATGCCCAGCACGTGCAGCCCGCCACGGATCTGCGCTTCCTTCAGGTCGCACAGCCACGCATCCAGCAGGGTCAGTGCCTCGTCCGGATTCTCCTCCAGCAACGCCGCCACGCCCGCGTCCTCGGCGATGCCGCTGACCTGAGCGTGCAGGATGATCTGCTCGCGCAAATGCGCCGCCCGCCCTGCATCCATGCCCACCGCCTGCCAGTATTCGTCCACCAGCCGCTCCAGCTCGGCCAGCGCCCCGTGCGCCTCCGCTCGCACGAGCGGCGGCATCAGGTGGTCGATGATCACCGCGCCCGTGCGCCGTTTCGCCTGCGCCCCCTCGCCGGGGTCGTTCACGATGAACGGGTAGAAGTGCGGCACCAGCCCCAGCGCCGCATCGGGAAAACAGGCGGGCGAGAGCGCCAGCGCCTTGCCCGGCAGCCATTCGAGGTTGCCGTGCTTGCCCACGTGCACGATGGCATCGGCGCGGAAATGCTCCCGCAGCCAGAAATAAAAGGCCAGATACCCATGCGGCGGCGGCAGCGCCGGGTCGTGGTAGGTACCCTTGGGGTCGATGTTGTAGCCCCGCGCCGGCTGGATGGCGCATACGATGCGCTCGGACAGCCGCCGCAACGGCAGGTGAAACGCGCCCTCGCGGAAGAACGGATCGTCCTCCGGCGCTCCCCAGCGCTCCTGAATCAGCTTGCGCGCCTCTTCCGGCAAGGCGTGGAAATGATTCAGGTATTCGGCCAGACTCAAGGTGGCCTCTGAAGGATTCTCAGGCTGCGCGTTGGTCGGCCCCGCCAGCAGCCAGCGCACCAGCGCATCGCCGTCCTCCGGCACCGTGTCCAGCCCGTAGCCTGCCGCCTTCAGCGCCCGCAGGATGCGCACCGTGCTTTCCGGCGTGTCCAGCCCCACGCCGTTGGCGATGCGCGAATCCTGGTTCGGATAGTTGGCCAGCACCAGCGCCACGCGCTTCTC
>JALUAB010000120.1 GCA_027051195.1 Hyphomicrobiales bacterium | reverse complement strand
TCGTTGGAGGTGATCATGCCCGGTTTGAAGGCGGTCTTGCCGCGGCGGGAGATGTTCTGCGGTCCTTCATGCACGTTCATGAACGCGCCGACGCCGTGGCCGGTGCCGTGGTCGTAGTCCAGCCCCTCGCGCCACAGGTGCTCACGCGCCAGCACGTCCAGGTTGGCGCCGTTCGTGCCTTCGGGGAAGCGGGCGCGGGAAAGGGCGATCATGCCCTTGAGCACCAGCGTGAAGTGCCGCTTCTGCTCCGGCGTGGGTTGCATCTGCGGCGGGCCAATGAAGACGGTGCGGGTAATGTCCGTGGTGCCGTCCATGTACTGGCCGCCGGAATCGACGAGGTAGAGCTCGCCCGGGTTCAGCGGACGGTTCGTCTCCGTGGTCACGCCGTAGTGCACGATGGCGCCGTGCGGGCCGGCGGCGGAGATGGTGCCGAAGGAGAGGTCGAACAGCGGCTCGCCCAGCGCTTCCGCCGTCTCGATGCGGAATTGCTCCAGCCGCACGGCGGCACCGATCTCGTCCACGGCGCCGTCCGCCGCCGCCGTCTCCAGCCAGCACAGGAAACGGCTCATGGCCACGCCGTCGCGCACATGCGCGCGGCGCATGCCTTGCCTCTCCACGTCGTTCTTGCAGGCCTTGGGCAGCAGGCACGGATCCTGCCCGGTCACGACTTCGGCGCCCGCCTCCTCCAGCGTGGCAAGCAGGTATTCGGCCGCCTGGTGGGCGTCCACCAGCACGCGGCGGCCTTGCGCGCCCAGTTCCTTCAGCGCATCGATGACGGCATCCAGCGGCGCGATGTCTGCCACCTTTCCCACCTCGGCGCTGGCTTCGTCCGCAAGGTTGGGAGAGAGCAGGAACAGCCGCGGACGCTCCTCTTGCGCAGCGGGCACGAGGGCGAAGCCCAGCACCACGGGGTTGTGCGGAATGGCGCGGCTGCGGATATTGAACAGCCAGCTCACCGAATCGGTGGCGGTGATCAGCGCTGCGTCCGCGCCCTTCCCGGCGATGACCTTGCGGATTTCCGCCAGTTTGTCGGCGGCCTCGCGGCCGGAATAGCGAAAGGCGTGGAAGAAAATCTCCACGTCCGGCGGGGCGGGGCGGCTTTCCCAGATCTCCTCCACCGGGTCGGGCAGCACGTAGCGCAGCGCCGCGCCCCGTTTTTCCAGCGCCTCCCGGTAGCGCTTCGCCGCCGCGCGGGTGAGCAGCCACGGATTCACGCCAGCAGCCTCGCCTTCGCGCAGGCGCTCGGCAAGCCACTCGTGCGGGCGGTGCTCGGCGATGGGCAGCACGGTGATGACAGCCGTGTCCACCTGCTGTGGCGCCTGCAGGGTGTAGCGGCCGTCCACGAACAGGGCCGCCTCGTCATGCAGCACGATGAGCAGGCCGGCGGAACCGGTGAAGCCCGTGAGCCAGGCCAGCCGTTCCTCTCTGGCGGGCAGATACTCGTTCTGGAAGGCGTCCGAGCGCGGCACGATGCAGGCCGAAAGCCCGAACGCCTTCATGCGCGCGCGCAAGGCCGCGATGCGTTCGGCGCTCTTCTCCGGCTTGCCGTGGCTCTCGAAACTCTGAAAACGGCTGCGGGCGGGTGTGCTGCGCTGATCCATCGTGTATTCCTCCGTTGGGAGTAGAGGTGCGCGCTGCCCGTGCGTTCGTCAAGCCGGACGGCGGCCAGGGCGTGAAAAGATGTGCATTGAAGAGTTGTGGATTTCGCGCAACGCTCACATGAGGCATCATGACACCAAATCCGATTCCTGCACTAGGAAATATGAAAAAATTATGAACGCAACTTCATGAAGGAATGTTAAAATCCAAAAAATCAATATCTTGCTATTTTCGTATTGCCATGCATTATATGCATATCAGTTTTTCGTGATTTACCATTGCCTAACCGTAAAGAGGGGAGCATATAGGGGCCAACAGATCGGGGACGCGGCCCTGTGGCAGCAGGATCGCACGCTTCTCCTCCCTCTGTTGCTGTTTCGGAAGTCAGGCCAGAAGTTCTCCCCTCCCTCTTCTTTCTCCCTCCTGGCTTCTGCATACTGGCCCGGCTGGATCCCTCCCCCAGCCGGGCCTCTCTTTTTTGTTTGGCCCTTGAATAGGGCCCGTCCAGGGGCGCTTTCCGGCGCTGGCCGGCTGCAAATCGGCACGGGGCTTCTTGAAACAGCGCTGCTATTCCTGCGAAGCCCCGCACCGATTTTCGCCTGGCCAATCGCCGGAAATCACTCCCTGTCCGTTCCCCATTCAAGGGCCTTTGCGCCTCCAGCCACGCAGGTTTCGCGGCGCCAGCGATATTGTCGTTTTATCTCGCCGGTCTTTTTTCCTGCGGGGAGCGGGAGGCGTCACTTCAGGGTGGGGCGGGAGAGCACGAACCAGGCGCCATAAGCCATGACGGCGAAGGCCAGCGCCATGGCCCATACCGGCACGCCGGAGAAGAAGGCCAGCCACACCGCCGCCACGCCCATGCTGCCGACGGAAAGGAGCTTGGCGCGGGCCGGGATTGCGCCGTGCTCCTGCCAGTTGCGCAGGGGCGGGCCGAAGCGGGGGTGGTTCAGCAGCCAGCCGTGCAGGCGGTCGGAGCTGCGGGCGAAGGCCCAGAGCGCCAGCAACAGGAAGGGCACCGTGGGCATGACGGGCAGAAAGGCGCCGATGACGCCCAGCGCCACGCACAGCAGGCCGAACCCCACGAGCAGCGTCTTTTTCACCTGGGTGCGCATGGTGCGTTCATTCAATCATCAGACGTGGGACGCCGCAACAGCAGGATGCTCCAGCCTTCCAGCCGCCAGCGCCGCAACAGGCGGAAGCCGCGGGGCAAATAGGCGGCCAGCACGAAGGCTTCGTGCTCCACCAGCAAGCCCGAGAGAATCAGGTGCCCGCCATGCTTTACCCGTGCCGTCAGCTCCGGCGCCAGTCGCACCAGCGGGCGCGAAAGAATGTTGGCGAACACGAGGTCGTAGCCGTCGCTTTGCACCTGCTGCATCCGGGGCCTCAGCGCGCGCCAGCGGGATTGTGTGGGCAGTGGCACACGGGAGGCGGCGAGCGCCCTTTTCACTTCTTCCAGGCCGGGCCGGGGCCGGGAGGTGCGTCGCATGGGCAGTGGCGCGAAGCGGCGGTGGATGAGCGGGTGGCGGACTCCGGCCGCGGTGACGAACCGCGCGACACGCGCGCCGTTCAGGCGGGCGTTGCGCGCCGCCGTGGCCACGGCGACGGGATCAATGTCCCCGCCCAGCACCTCGGCCAGATGCGCGCGCGCCGCGGCGATGGCCAGCACGCCGGAGCCTGCGCCCACGTCCAGCACGCGCGCACCGCGCCCCCTGCGCCCGTGGCCGGGGGCGAGGCGCCGGGTTCTCAATAACCAATCCAAGGCCAGCAGGCAGCCCTTCGTGGTGCCGTGATGTCCGGTGCCGAAGGCCTGTCCGGCCTCTATTTCGATGCAGATGGCACCGGGTGGACATTTGCCGCGATCGTGGCTTCCATGCACGAAGAAGCGCCCGGCGCGTACAGGGCGCAGACCCTGCTGCACCTTCGCCACCCAGTCCACGCGTGGCAGTTGCGCGAGGCGGAAGCCGGGGTTCCCGCCCGCGGCCTGCGCCAGGTCGTTCAGCACCGCCAGCGCCGCTTCGGCAACGTCCGCGTTCTCTTCCCGGAAGGCGTCCGGGTCGAGGAAGGCCTCCACCTGCCATTCGCTGGCCCTTTCATCCACTTCGAAAGCGGAAACGGCGCTCACCGCAGGCCAGCCGCCCTCCGCCAGCGCCGCCGCCAGCGTCTCCGCCCTCTGGCGTTCCATGCGTTCGCTCAGGAACCGTATACTCATGCCGATGTTCTTCTCAGTAGGTGACAGTCACGATGATGGTGTCCGTATAGGTGCCCGCAGGCGGCGTCGTTTGCGGAAATACGCGACCGTAGGTGGTGTAACTTTGCGCATTGCCGGTGCCGGTGCCGGAAACGGTATTCGTCGGCTGGTCGCCCCAGCCCAGGGAGCGGGCGCTGTTGCGATAGATGCCGTAGCGCACGCTGTTGGCACCATTGAACATGCGGCGCTGATCCGGTGACGTGGCGGCGGCGAGACCACCGCTCAGCGCCACCTGATAAGGCGTGCCATTGGTGCAGCGCACGGTGAGGGTGCCGGTGGAATCCACATTGGTGTTGAGCAGGCCGACGGTTCCGAAATCCAGGTCGGTGGCGGAAACCTCGCAGTATTTCTCCACGTTCGCGCGCACGGTGAAGGCGGGGCTGGCTGTTCCATCCGGAAACAAACACGAACTGGAGTAGCCCATGAGATAGTCGAAGCGCACGTCCTTTCCGGAAAAGGCGGAGGAGTAAAGTCCCGGCACGGCGGCGGACTGCCCACTGATGATCCGGGCGTCGATGGTGTAGGTGGTGCTGCCGTAGCCGGATGCGTTCAGACGAAAGCGGATGATGGGCGGTTTGGGTTCCGACGGCAGCCAGTAATAGGAGCCCCAGACGGTGGAGGTGCCAGGCCAGTAGAGCTGGTAATTCAGTTTTTGGTTGAAGTTGATGGCGTTCGCCATTTGCCGCGGGTTCTTGGCTGTGGGGTTGCCACTGCCGGTTCCGATGTTGGGGCAAATGGTGACGAAGCTGTTCGACCAGCCGTTGGTGCAGGTGATGCTTATGGTGCCGGTGGTGAAGAGATTGCTGCCGGTGAGTACGTTGACGTTGCCGAAGTCAATGTCGGTGACGCTGAAAGAGCACGAGAAAGTGGGCGGCGGCGTGATGGCGCGGGCTGGGAGAATGGCGGCAAGAATGGCCAGGCACGCCAGCAGGGGCGACAGGCAGGCCGGCAGCCGGATGCTTGCGTAATCATTCATGCCGTCGCTATTGCCCCGTTGCGAATCGCCCCCATCGACTGCCTATCCTAGCCAGCTGTGCCGGATGCTCCCAGTGCCGCGCGCATGGCGGTGGATAACGCTCCTGTTAATGCGACGGAACGGGCGAGGGCATGACAAAGGCGGCGCCCGCCATGGGCGCCGCCCTGATGTTTCGCTGTACAGGCTGTGCGCTCAGGCCGCCTCCTGCGAACGCTTGCGGTAGGTGCCCATGTGCTCGGCGGTTTCAAGGATGTGGCCTTCCATGGCTTGCAGCAACTCGTCCTTGGTCATGGGCTTGTCCGGCAGCGTGGTGTCCAGCGCGTAGAGCTTGAAGTAGTAGCGGTGACGGCCAATGGGCGGGCAGGGGCCGCCGTAGCCGATCTTCTTCCAGTCGTTGTAGCCTTCCACCGCGCCTTCCGGCATCTTGTCAGTGCCGCTGGCGCCCTTGGGCAGGCATTCCGGCTCCAGTGGATCCAGCTCGTACATGGGCGGCAGGTTGTGCACCACCCAGTGCACGTAGGTCATCTGCGGCGCTTCCGGATCCGGTGCGTCGGGATCATCCACGATGAGCGCCAGGCTCTTCGCCTGCCGTGGAACGCCCTCGAACACCAGCGGCGGAGAAATGTCCTCGCCCTCGCAGGTGAACTCGGGCGGGATTTCCGTGCCATAGGCGAATGCGGGCGAATAGATGCGCATGGCCTCCCCTCCTGCAAGTTTGTTGACCCTGTTTCCTGTCCTGCCAGATGGGAACGCGGAAAGGCTTTTTGAAGCCCCCGCGCGTGGATTTTTCCACTAATACATGGCCACGGCTTTGCCAAGGTGGCGCAAAGCGGCTAAATTCCGCACTGGTCCCTGAGTCGAACCGGGGGCGAGGACCAACAGGCGGATCCGTTCCGCCTCCATGCAAGGGGGTATGTCATGGCCGACATCGCCAAATACCTGGAAGACGTGAAGCGCTACGATTCCAGCCCGAACGAGAAAGCCGTGGAAACCATCGTGAAATATCTCGGTATCGCGCTGCGCTCGCGGGACGCCTCGCTGGTTTCCTGCTCCGACGATTCCGAGCTGGATCGGGTGCGCAAGGGATTCGCCGTCAAGAAACTGGGGCTTACGCCGGATGAGGCCGCCAAGGGCGTGGCCGAGGTGTGCGAGAAGATGAAGGGTGACCGCAACAAGAATCGCGTCACCTTCTATTACCTGCTGGCGCAGGTGACCGGCACCATGAGCAAGCTGGCCTGAGCGCAAGGCCGGGACGGCGGCCTGAAGGGTCGCACAATCGGACAACATGACAGCCTGTTGGGCCATGTGGCCCACGGGTGTGTTTTTGCCAGGCGCGGGATGGGGTGAAATGCGCCAGTACCTGGAGCTGATGCGCCACGTGCTGGAGCACGGGGTGGAGAAGAACGACCGCACCGGCACCGGCACGCGCAGCGTATTCGGCTGGCAGATGCGCTTCGATCTGTCCGAGGGTTTTCCCCTGCTCACCACCAAGAAGCTGCATGTCCGCTCCATTATCCACGAGCTCCTGTGGTTTCTGCGCGGTGATACGAACATCCGCTGGCTCAACGAGCGCAAGGTGACCATCTGGGATGAATGGGCGGATGAAAACGGCGACCTTGGGCCCATCTACGGCAAACAGTGGCGCCGTTGGCCAACGTGTGACGGCGGGCACATAGACCAGATTGCCGCAGCGATAGAGCAGATCCGCAACAATCCGAACTCACGCCGTATTATCGTTTCCGCCTGGAACGTGGCGGAGCTGGACGAGATGGCGCTGCCGCCGTGTCATCTGCTGTTTCAATTCCATGTGGCCGAAGGCAGGCTTTCCTGCCAGCTCTATCAGCGCAGCGCGGACATCTTTCTGGGCGTGCCTTTCAATATCGCCTCCTATGCCCTGCTCACGCACATGATCGCACACGTCACGGAGCTGGAGCCGGGGGAGTTCATCCATACGCTGGGCGATGCGCATTTGTATCTGAATCATCTGGAACAGGCGAAGATGCAGCTGGCCCGCGAGCCGCGGCCACTGCCACGATTGAAGATCAGGCGGCGGGTGAAGGGCATAGACGACTTCCGCTACGAGGATTTCGAGATCGTCGGGTACGATCCGCATCCGCACATCAAGGCGCCGGTGGCGGTGTAGGGTGGTTGGTGTTATCCTGCATCGTGGAACGGAGCGATGCGGAATGTCCGGTTTCTTTTCGACATTGCGCCGCTGGTTTGGCGGCAGGAAGGCTGTCGGCTCCACGCCGCGCACGCAGGTGCGGCGGGAGGCGGACGGCTGGGTGGTGGACGTGCGCGGGCAGACCTGCCCCGGGTATCTTTTGGAGATCGATCGAGCGGTGGCGCGGATCGGATCGGACGAACGCGTTTCCCTTCTGATTTCCTACCCTCCCTGCGGCGATGACGTGCGCGTGTGGTGCGAGCAGAAGGGGCACGTGCTGCATGCCATCGAGCGCACGGAAGCGGGGCATTTTCGCATCGGCATCACCAGCGGCTGAGAGGGGGCCGGGTCAAATCCACCGGCCGGGATGCAAGGCCTGTTCAACCCTGGGCGATTTCGGGTCATAATACCGTCGAACGGGAGGAGATGCCGGAGGGCGGTTGCATGACGGAAGAACGACCCAGACTGGCGCTGGTGGTGGCGGCGGCGGAAAATGGCGTGATCGGCAAGCTCAACAGTCTGCCGTGGCGGCTGCCATCGGAGCTGAAGCTGTTTCGGCAGCGCACCATGGGGCACCCGGTCATCATGGGGCGGCGGACGTTTGAGAGCATCGGCAAGCCGCTCGAAGGGCGGGACAACATCGTGGTCACACGCGGTGAGATTGCCGATCATCCGGATGTGCTGACGGCCAATTCCATCGAGGAGGCGGTGGCACTGGCGGAGCGGCTGGCGGCACGGCGCGGGGTGGACGAGATCTTCGTCATCGGCGGCAGCCAGATCTTCGATGCGCTCAGGGATCAGGCCGACCGCATCTATCTCACCCGGGTGCACATGGAAGCCGAGGGCGACCGTTTCTTCGCCGACCCGGAGCCTTCGCGCTGGCGCGAGGTGGAACGGCAGGAGTACAAGGCGCAGGAAGGCGACAACGCCGATTATACGGTCATCACCTACGAGCGCATCCGGTGAGGCGGGGGAGGGCGGTTGTCAGTCGCTCTTCTTGCGGCGCTCAATCCATTCGCGCAGGGCAGCGTTCACCTGCGTCTGCCAACCCTTGCCCAGCGCGCGCAGTTCGGCCAGCAGGTCGGCGTCCAGGCGGATGGTCACCTGCTGCTTCGGTGCCTTCTTCGGCGGCCGCCCACGCTTCTTCGGCAACGGCAGGCCCATCTCGGCGAACACCTCTCTGGCGGGGCGCAGCCGGGCGATTTCCTCCTCGGTCAGCGGCGAATTGTCTTCGTCGACGAGGTAGGGATCAGGCCTTGTCCTGGTGTCAGATTCCATATTTACGGGCCTCTTTCTCGTGCATGCGGCGCATGGAGATGATCCTCAGCCGTTTGCCGCGCGGGGTAAACACCACCATGTAAGGCCGTCCATCTATTCGGCCAACGGCGCGGAAGCGGGGTTCGTCATAATCCTTCCGCTCATCGGCCACGACGAGGGCGTTTTCGAAATCGAATGCATAAACCAGCTCGAAGCCAAATCCGCGCTCGCGCTCATTCCACGCGCTCTTTTCGGGATCCCATTCGTATTCCGGCTCGTCCGTCATTTATTGTAGTTACAAAAAATGGTGCGGACAAGGGCGGCCTTCCGCAGCCGAGTTCAATGTCGGAATCGAAGCGGGGGGAATGTCCTGATCTGGTGCCAATGGTTTCGCTCCCCAGGTTTCCCGGGTCATCGGTTCACACCCTATCGCCCATGGCGCGGCGGAAGCGGCGGACGGTTTCCGGCATGCCGAATTTCAATGCATCCGCCGTAAGCGCGTGGCCGATGGAAACCTCGTCCAGGTTTGGAACGGCCATGACCAGCGGGGTGAGGTTCTGCACCGTCAGGTCGTGTCCGGCGTTCACGCCAAGGCGCAGGGTCTGCGCCATTTGCGCGGTGATGGCAATCTTCTGAAGCTCTTTCGTCTGCCGCTGCCGGTCGTCGTAGCACTGCCCATATGGCCCGGTGTAGATCTCGATGCGGTCGGCGCCGATCTCCTTGGCGATCTCCAGGCCCTCCGGGGTTGGATTGGCGAAGAGGGAGACGCGGATGCCGCGCTTTTTCAGCCGTTCGACGATGGGCGCCAGAAAATCGCGCTGGGCGGCGAAGTCCCAGCCGTGGTCGGATGTGGCCTGGTCCGGATCGTCCGGCACCAGTGTCGCCTGATCCGGCTTCACGTCCTCGACGATGGAAAGCCAGCGCTCATCCGGATATCCCTCAATGTTGTATTCCTTGTCCGGGTATTCGCGGCGGATCATCTCGGCGATGTCATACACGTCCGTCTTGCGGACGTGGCGCTCGTCGGGCCGAGGATGCACCGTCAGGCCTGAAGCACCCGCGCCCAGTGCCAGGCGCCCGATGTCGCACACGTCAGGCCAAGGCAGGTCGCGCCGATTGCGCAGCAGCGCCACCGCGTTCAGGTTCACCGAGAGATTGACCATGGCTGAAGCCCACAGAATATTGCGATTCGATCGCGTGGCTCTCTCGTTTCCGTCATGCCTTGCTCTTTGATGTCATCCCCGCGAAAGCAGGGATCCATGCTGACGTCGCTGGTTGCAGGATTCCCGCTTTCGCGGGAATGACGGAAATGAGAATGCCAACGGCACCGCGCATATGAAACGCATTCGGTGCCTGCGTCAATCCGCCATTCAATCCGTGCGCAGCGGTTTCGGGCCGCGGGAAATGGCGGCGATGCCGGTGCGCACCACCTCGATCAGCCCCAGCGGCTTCATCAGCTCGATGAACTGATCCACCTTGCGGCTCTTGCCGGTGATCTCGAACACGAACGAACCAGTGTGCGCGTCCACCACGCGGGCGCGGAAGGCATCGGCCAGGCGCAACGCCTCCACGCGCTTGTCTCCTTCGCCCACAACCTTCACCAGCGCCAGTTCGCGCTCGATGGGGTCGCCCATGAGGGTGAGATCGGCCACCGAATGCACCGGCACCAGGCGCGATAGCTGAGCGCGGATCTGGTTGAGTGTGTGCGGCGTGCCGCGACAGACGATGGTGATGCGCGAGATGCCGCGCTCGTGCTCCGTTTCCGATACGGTGAGTTGCTCGATGTTGTAACCGCGGGCGGAAAACAGGCCGATGATGCGGGCCAGCACGCCCGGCTCGTTGTCCACCACCACGGCCAGTGTGTGCTGTTCCTCGCGCTCCTTTTCCGGAGCCATGAAATAGGTGGAGGCGGGCGGAACGCCAGTTGCGGGCTTGTTCATGGTTGCGATCCTCTTTTCTGCATCAGGTGGCCGACTTCCTTTTTGTCGTGGCCGGTCTTGCCGACAAATCAGGGCGCCTGACTGCATGATCAATGCGAAACTCCAACTCTTCAGACAGTTGCGTGCATGCCGTGTTTCGCCCTGGATCCCCGGGATCCCCGGAACAAGTCCGAGGGCAGGCAAGCCCGGGGATGACGCAGGGGGAGGGGGTGTTCAGACTCCGGCCTCTTCGGCAGATTTCACGTTCTCGCCCAGCAGCATCTCGTTGTGCGGCTGGCCGGCCGGGATCATGGGGAAGCAGTTGGCGAGGTTCACCACCTGCACGTTCATGAACACCGGGCCGTCATGGGCCATCATCTCGCGAATGGCATCATCCAGCTCGTCCGGCTTCGTGACGTGCATGCCCTTCCAGTGATAGGCCTCTGCGAGCGCCAGGAAGTCCGGCTGCGCCTCCACATAGGATTCGGAGAGGCGGTTGCCGTGCAGCAGCTCCTGCCACTGGCGCACCATGCCGAGGTAGTTGTTGTTCAGCAGGAACACCTTCACCGGCAGGTCGTGCTGAATGGCGGTGGAAAGCTCCTGGATGTTCATCTGGATGGAGCCGTCGCCGGAGATGCAGACGACCGGCCTGTCCGGATTCGCCGCCTTCGCCCCCAGTGCCGCGGGCAGGCCATAGCCCATGGTGCCCAGCCCACCGGAAGTGAGCAGGCGGTTGGGATTGTCGAAGCGGAAATACTGCGCCGCCCACATCTGGTGCTGGCCCACGTCGGTGGAAATAATGGGATCCATCTCGTGGGTGAGCGCCCACAACCGCTCGATGGCGTATTGCGGCATGATGGCGTCCTTGCGCTTCTCGTAGGCCAGGCAGTCGCGGGCGCGCCAGATGTCGATCTGGTTCCACCAGCGGGAGAGCGCCTCGCGATCAACCTTCTCGCCGAGATTCTTTTCGTGCCACATGCGCAGCATGTCCTGCAGCACGTGGCCGCAGTCGCCGAGGATGCCGACGTCGGCATGCACCACCTTGTTGATGCTGGCGGGGTCGATGTCGATGTGGATCTTCTTCGAGCCGGGCGAGAAGGCGTCCAGCCGGCCGGTAATGCGATCGTCGAAGCGGGCGCCGACGGCGATCATCAGGTCGCAGCCGTGCATGGCGAGGTTGGCCTCATACGTGCCGTGCATGCCCAGCATGCCCAGCCACTGATCATCCGAGGCCGGATAGGCGCCCAGACCCATGAGCGTGGAGGTGATGGGAAAGCCCGTGGCCTTCACCAGGTCGCGCAGCGCCTCCACCGCCGCCATGCCAGAGTTGATGACGCCGCCGCCGGTGTAGAAGATGGGGCGTTTGGCGCGCGCCATCAGCTCCAGCGCCTGTTCGATGGCAGACGGGTCACCCTCCACCTGCGGGTGATAGGTGCGATGCTCCACGTGCTCTGGCGAAATGTAAACACCGGTCTGGAACTGGATGTCCTTGGGGATGTCCACCACCACAGGGCCGGGTCGGCCGTGGGTGGCCACGTAGAAAGCCTCATGGATGGTGCGGGCGATATCGTTAACGTCCTTGACCAGATAGTTGTGCTTGGTGGCCGGGCGCGTGATGCCCACCGTATCGCATTCCTGGAAGGCATCGGTGCCTATGAGCGTGGTGGGCACCTGGCCGGTGATGACGACGACGGGAATGGAATCCATCAACGCATCGGTGAGCCCGGTTACGGTGTTGGTAGCGCCGGGGCCGGAGGTGACCATCACCACGCCAACCTTGCCGGAGGAGCGGGCGTAGCCCTCCGCCGCGTGCATGGCGCCCTGCTCATGGCGCACGAGAATGTGATTCAGCTCGTCCTGCTGGAACAGCTCATCATATATGGGCAGCACGGCGCCGCCGGGGTAGCCGAAGATGTCCTTCACCCCCTGGTCCTTCAGCGCCCTCAGCACGATTTCCGCGCCGGTCATCATCTCCGGTTGCGCCTTGTCGTTCATGGCTGGCCTCTCGCCTCTCGAACCTTCCACGAATGCGTGGATTTTCCTTATCTCCGAACACCCCTGCGAGCAACAAAAAAGGCCCCGGAAACGGGACCTGAAAGCGCACACCATGTTGTCGCGCGGCGGGAGTTCATCCGCCGCTTATGGTGTGCGCGAAATCTACTACAAGCTTCTTCATGACCGGCACTACTAGCGCAGGAGCTTCAGCGTGGTCAAGCCTTGTCGTTCCTTTCCGCGCGCTCGCGGGCAAGCGCCTCGCGCAGCGCCCGGGCGATGAAGCTGCCGCGCTGACCGGCGGGCACGCGGTTTTTCAGCTGGCGCACGACGGATGCCGGCAGAAACACGCTCAGCCGCTCCAGCGCTTCCGCTCTTGCCCGGGCATCGTCTCCGGAATCCAGTTGCACGTTCATCTCCTTGCCATCTGTGCATGGGTATTTCTGCGCATGTGGTTCTTGTGTCATGCATATCCGGCGAAAATCGGGCGGATTCCTGAACGGCAGCTGAATGGCGCGGCCTGTGGAGAACCGGTCGTCCGCGGTTGCCGGGCATGAAGTGATGTTCTACTCTTGTCCCATGACCGAGCAGCATCGACATGATTCGCCGGGCGCGCCGGAGGCGGTATCGCTGAAGGAGGCGCTGGAGGAGCGCTACCTCGCCTATGCGCTCTCCACCATCATGCACCGGGCGCTACCGGATGTGCGCGACGGGCTGAAGCCGGTGCACCGGCGGCTCTTGTACGCCATGCACGTGCTGCGGCTCGATCCGGCGGCCGGATTCAAGAAATGCGCGCGCGTGGTGGGCGACGTCATCGGCAAGTTCCACCCGCATGGCGACCAGGCGGTGTATGACGCCATGGTGCGCCTGGCGCAGGATTTCGCCCAGCGCTATCCGCTGGTGGAAGGGCAGGGCAACTTCGGCAACATCGACGGCGACGGCGCGGCGGCCTACCGCTACACGGAGGCGCGGCTGACCGACGTGGCCATGGCCCTGCTGGAGGGGCTTGAAGAGGACGCCGTCGATTTCCGCGAGACATATAACGGCGAGGACACCGAACCGGTGGTGCTGCCCGGCGCCTTTCCGAACCTGCTGGCCAATGGCGCGCAGGGCATCGCCGTGGGCATGGCCACCTCCATTCCGCCGCACAACGCCGAGGAGGTGTGCAATGCGGCGCTGCATCTCATCAAGCATCCGAACGCCAGCATCGACAAGCTGATGGAATTCCTGCCGGGGCCGGATTTTCCCACCGGCGGGGTGCTGGTGGAGCCGCGGGAGAGCATCCGCAAGGCCTACGAGACGGGGCGCGGCTCGTTCCGCCTGCGGGCGAAGTGGGAAAAGGAGGATCTGGGCCGTGGGCAGTGGCAGATCGTGGTGACGGAAATTCCCTACCAGGTGGCGAAGGCCAAGCTGGTGGAGAAGATCGCCGAGCTGCTGGCCGCGCGCAAGCTGCCGCTGCTGGATGACGTGCGCGATGAATCGGCGGAGGACGTGCGGCTGGTGCTGGTGCCGAAGAGCCGCAATGTCGATGCGCTGGTACTGATGGAGTCGCTGTTCCGCCTCACCGACCTGGAGGTGCGCATCCCGCTGAACATGAACGTGCTCTCGCAGGGGCGCGTACCGAAGGTCATGTCCTTGCGCGAGGTGCTGCGGGAGTGGCTGGAGCACCGCATGGACGTGCTCATCCGCCGCAGCTACTGGAGGCTGGAGAAGATCGCGCACCGCATGGAGGTGCTGGAAGGGCTGCTCATCGCCTACCTCAACATCGACGAGGTGATCCACATCATCCGCTTCGAGGACGAGCCGAAGCAGAAACTGATGGAGCGCTTCGGGCTTTCGGAAACGCAGGCGGAGGCGATCCTGAATATGCGCCTGCGGGCGTTGAACAAGCTCCAGGAGATCGAGATTCGCCGCGAGCACGAGGAACTGGCGAAGGAGCGCGATGAGCTGAACGCGCT
>JALUAB010000119.1 GCA_027051195.1 Hyphomicrobiales bacterium | reverse complement strand
TCCACCGCGTTGTCCGGGAAGAAACTCCTGAACTCGCCGTAGAGCTGCGCCGCCAGGGTCTTGTTGGGCGCGAGAATGAGCGCCGGACGCTGCGTTGCCTCGATGATCCTGGCCATGGTGAAGGTCTTGCCCGAACCGGTCACCCCCAGCAGCACCTGGTCGCGCCGTCCTTCTTCCAGCCCCGCCGCCAACGCGGCGATGGCTCCTGGCTGATCGCCCTTCGGCTCAAACTCGGAAACGAGACGGAAGGGGCGGCCGCCCTCCGTCTTCGGCGGCTTGCGGAACGTGTAAGGCGAAAAATCCGGACAGAACGGTTCCGGCGGACGCAGGGCCGCCAGCGCCTCCTGTCCCGCCTTAGCGCGCGCCAGCGCCGCCTCCGGCGTCAGCGGCGGCGCCGGCGTTTCCTCCATGCCCAGCGGGCGGATGGTTCCTCTGGAACGGCTGTGACCCATGGCGCAGATATAGACCGGGGGGCGGAGCGTTTCCAGCCGGCACAACATTTCACGTTTTCTCAACCATTCCCCGCATTCGATGCACGCGCCAACCATTTGTTTGCTTCCCTGGGGCAAGGATGCGGCATGCGCGTGCAGAGCCTGACATCAGGAAGGCCCGCCGGGGGCGAATCCCATTGGCGAACATGGCTGCGGTCGCGGGCCGTGCGCCTTCGTTCCCTGCTGGGCGAATCCGCCGGCGACGACGGAGACGACGAACGCCACGGCATCGCCGGGCTGGGCGCCCTGTTCAGCTTCGTCGTGCGGGTGGCTTCCGCCCTCATCACCTTTCTCGCCCAGGTGCTCATGGCGCGTTGGCTGGGTGCGCACGATTTCGGCATCTACACCTATGTGTGGGTGATGGTGAATGTCGTCGGCACCCTGGCCACTTTCGGCCTTTCCATGTCCGCCGTGCGCTTTCTCAACGAATACATGGAACACCAGCATCCGGCGCTGGCCCGCGGTTTTCTGCGCTTCGGGCGCCTGCTCTCCTTCGGCATGGGCCTGCTGGCGGCGGCCGGCGGCATCCTGCTTCTCCACCTGTTCCCGGACCTCATCGACGAGGACTTCCGGTTGCCGCTGATGATCGGTCTGGCCTCCCTGCCGGCCTTCGCCCTCACCGACTTCCACGACGGCACCGGGCGCGCCCGCTCCTGGCTCTCTCTCGCTTTCGTGCCGCCCTATATCCTGCGACCCCTGCTGCTGCTCATTTTCGTCGGCGTCGGCGTCTGGGTGTTCGGCATGCGCACCGCATGGGCGGCGGCCACGGCCCTCACCCTGTCCACCTGGCTGGTGGCGATAACCCAGATGCTCCTGCAGGAGCGCCGCTTCCGGCGGGAGCTGGGCGGGGTAAGGCCCGCGCACCAGCACCGTCAGTGGCTGGCGGTCTCGGTTCCGCTGCTGCTGCTGGACAGCTTCACCCTGCTCATGACCAACGTGGACGTGCTGTTGCTCAAGCTGTTCGTGGAGCCCTCGCAGATCGCCATCTACTTCGCCGCCGCCCGCGTCATCGGCTTCGTCGCCTTCGTGCATTTTGCCATCGTCGCCGTGGCCATGCCACGCTTCGCCACCGCCTACGCCCGCAACGACATAGCCGCCGCCGCCCGCATGCTGCGCAGGTTTCGTCTGTGGACGTTCGTGCCCTCCCTGCTGGCGGCGGCGCTGCTGCTGGCCATCGGCCCGTTCGTGCTCGCCCTGTTCGGCGAGAGCTTCACCGCCGCCTGGCCGGTCATGGCAGTGCTGGCCGTGGGCTACCTGGCGCGCGCGCTGGCCGGTCCGTCGGAAGCCATGATGGCGGTTTCCGGCAAACAGACCTTCACCGCCGTCATCACCGGCTCCACCGCCGCCCTCAACATCGTGCTGAACATCGGCCTCATCCCCGTGTTCGGCCTCCTTGGCGCGGGCATGGCGACAGCCGGCGCCTTCATCTATCAGGCGCTGGTTTTCTGGCTGGCAACCCGGCGGCTGGTGCGCCGGGGATACGACAGACCGGCCACCAATGACCCGCGCGATGGCAAGGAGGCCTGACATGAACATGCGCATGGTCATGAACGAAACAGGCGACGCCGCCCCCGCGATACCGCCGGCGGATGCCTTCCCTTCCGCCGGGGACTGGTGGCGCCTGGCGGAAACGGCGCTTGAGCCTTCCGCGCCCATGACTCCCGCCTTCGCCGCCGCGGCGATGCGCCACCTGCCGCCGAAACGGCGTCCCGCTGTGTTCGCCGTGCGGGAGGCCGGCGACCTGATCGCGCTCGCCGCCCTGCGGCCAGACGTCTGGCGCTGGCGGCCACTGGGCCGGCTCGTGACCAGCCGCTGGGGTGATTTCTTCTTTCTAGGAACGCCGCTGCTGACGCCCGACGACCCGAAAGGGGCACTGCGCCGGCTGCAGACCCGGCTGAGCGATGACGGATTCGCGGCGCTGGAAGCGTGCAGCATCGCCGCCACGGGGCCCGTGGCCGCATCATTGCGTGATCTGGCGACGGAATGCGGCGCGCCCGCCGTGGAGCTGGCCCGCTGGCGCCGCGCCGCGCTGGACGCCTCCCGTCCGCAGGAGGAATGGTGGAGGTCATTCAACTCCAAGCGCCGCCGTTACTGGCGCAGCCAGTGGCGCCAGCTGGAAAGGCGGGGCGCACTCACCTTCGAACGACTCTCGCCCGGAGAAGACGTGGCGGAATGGACGGAAGAATTCCTTCGCCTGGAAGCGGCCGGCTGGAAGGGGCGCGGCGGCACCGCCCTTGCCTGTTCGGAGCACGACGCCGCCTTCACCCGCGCCATGACGGCGGCCTTTCATGCCCGCGGCGCCCTGCGCTTCTGGCGCCTGCGGCTGAATGGCCACGCCATTGCCAGCCTCTTCGCATTCGTTTCGCAAGGCACCCTGTGGCTGGGCAAGATCGCCTATGATGAAACGCTGCGCCGCCAGTCGCCGGGCGTGATGCTGATGCTGGAGGTGACGAAGGACATATTCGCCGATCCGCAGGTGAAATTCGCCGACTCCTGCGCCGCGCCCGATCACCCGATGATCGACCACCTGTGGCACGACCGCCTGGAACTGGTCGATCTGCTGCTGCCCCTGCCCGGCATCTCGCGGGTGCGCTTCGGCCTGCTGGCCGCCGCCGAAAAGACGCGCCGCCGCGCCCGCGAACGGGCCAAGCGCGCCTGGCATGCCCTGCGCGGCACCCGCCCCGTCTGACAACGGCTGACGGATGACTGGCGAAAAATCACCATCGGCGCCTCTGAACGACAAGAAATCACCACCAGCGGATTCACGGCCTGTCCGGCACCGCCCCTGCCCGAAATCCGATGAAAAAGGCCCCGACGCCTGAGCGCCGGGGCCTTTGCACAAGCAATGGCGTGGCTCACGCCTGCGGCTGCGGCTCCAGCCCTTCCGCGCCGCCACCTTCGTCCTTGCGGCCGCCGGTCACCGGCACGGCGGAAATCACCTCCTCGCCACCGCCATCGTCGTCATCACGCTTTGGTGGCTTGCCGGCCAGCAGGTCACGGATTTCCTCGCCGCTGAGCGTCTCGTATTCCAGCAGCCCCTTGGCCAGCGTTTCCAGATCGTCCCGTTTCTCGGTGAGGATGCGCTTGGCCGTTTCGTAGGCCTCGTCGAGAATGCGCCGCACCTCGGCGTCGATCTTCTGCGCCGTGGCCTCGGAGATGTTCTTGCGCTGGGTCACCGCCATGCCCAGGAACACCTCCTCCTGATTGTCGTCATAGGCCACCAGCCCCAGCTCCTTGGAGAAGCCCCAGCGCGTGACCATGGCGCGCGCCAGCTTGGTGGCCTGGTCGATGTCCGACTGCGCCCCGGAGGTGACGTTGTCCTCGCCGAACACCAGCTCCTCCGCCACACGCCCGCCCATCATGATGGCGAGACGCGATTTCATCTGCCGGTAGCGCATGGAATAGCGGTCTTCCTCCGGCAGCTGCATCACCATGCCAAGTGCCCGGCCGCGCGGAATGATGGTGGCCTTGTGCACCGGGTCGGCGTCCGGCACGTTCAGCGCCACGATGGCATGCCCGCCCTCGTGATAGGCGGTAAGGCGCTTCTCCTCCTCGGACATGGCCATGGACTTGCGCTCCGCGCCCATCATCACCTTGTCCTTGGCGTCCTCGAAGTCCTGCATGGTAACCATGCGGCGATTGCGCCGCGCCGCCAGCAGGGCCGCCTCGTTCACCAGGTTCGCCAGATCGGCGCCGGAGAAACCCGGCGTGCCGCGCGCCAGCACCTTCACGTCCACGTCCGGCGCCAGCGGCACCTTCTTCATGTGCACGCGCAGGATCTTCTCACGGCCCTTGATGTCCGGGTTCGGCACCACGATCTGCCGGTCGAAGCGCCCCGGGCGCAAGAGCGCCGGGTCCAGCACGTCCGGCCGGTTGGTGGCGGCGATGATGATGATGCCCTCGTTGGATTCGAAACCGTCCATCTCCACCAGCAGCTGGTTCAGCGTCTGCTCGCGCTCGTCGTTGCCGCCGCCCAGCCCGGCGCCGCGGTGCCGGCCAACGGCGTCGATCTCGTCGATGAAGATGATGCACGGCGCGTTCTTCTTCGCCTGCTCGAACATGTCGCGCACGCGGCTGGCGCCCACGCCCACGAACATCTCCACGAAGTCCGAGCCGGAGATGGTGAAGAACGGCACGCCAGCCTCGCCGGCCACGGCGCGCGCCAGCAGCGTCTTGCCGGTGCCCGGCGGGCCGACGAGCAGCGCACCCTTCGGAATCTTGCCGCCCAGCCGCTGGAACTTCTGCGGGTCCTTCAGGAACTCCACCACCTCCTGCAGCTCTTCCTTGGCCTCGTCCACGCCGGCCACGTCATCGAAGGTGACCTTGCCCTGCATCTCGGTGAGCAGCCGCGCCTTGGACTTGCCGAAGCCCATGGCCTTGCCGGAGTTGGCCTGCATCTGCCGCATGAAGAAGATCCAGATGCCGATGAACAGCAGGATGGGCAGCCACGAGAGCAGCAGCGACGGCAGCAGGCTGCCCTCGTCCTTCGGCTTCACGCGCACGTCCACCTTCTTCTCCCGCAGCATCTTCAGAAGCTCCGGGTCGTTGGCCGGCGCGTAGGTGATGAACGGTCTGCCGTTCTTCGTCTGGCCGGTGATCTGCCCGTCACGGATGACGACGGATTTCACGTCACCCTTCTCCACCTGCTCCACGAAACGCGAATAGGAGATCTCCGCCGAGCGCACCTTGCGCGACGGATTCTGGAACAGGTTGAACAGCGCGAACAGCAGGAGCGCGATGACGATCCAGACGGCGAAATTGCGGATGTTGTTGTTCACGGATGCACCTCTGAAGGATTGTCCGGTTACCGGCCCGGGCCTGTTTCCGCCGACCCTGCCATGCGCAAGCGGCCAAATCATGGCGCCGCACCCATGCCGGGTTGTGCCGCTTCCCGAGGCTGCACGCAAGCGCAACCGCGCACGATGGCTAACGCCCGCCGGGCCCTGCCTTTTCTCCCGCTCAAGATAGGCCCGCGCGCGCTT
Source organism: Hyphomicrobiales bacterium (assembly GCA_027051195.1). Taxonomy (GTDB): domain Bacteria; phylum Pseudomonadota; class Alphaproteobacteria; order Rhizobiales; family Aestuariivirgaceae; genus Thermopetrobacter. The sequence goes on along the minus strand of JALUAB010000119.1, from coordinate 8,680 downwards.
CATGCCAAGCGCCGCCCGCCCTCGCGAAATGAACAATTGGTCAGGTATCTCCCGCCGTGCGGGAACGCGCCAGCAGCCCGCGCAGCACCAGCAGCGCCACGCCGAGGGAGAAAACCGCGTTCCACCCGGCCAGCGACAGACCGAGGATGCGCACCGGCGCCTCGTCGCACAGCACCACGCGCCTGCTCAGGTCCGGCAGCGCCAGGGTGAAGTTCGCGCCCGACGCCGTGCAGCTGGCCGGCCCCTGCCACCACTTCCATTCGATGCCGGCGTGCCACGCGCCCAGCCCGGCGCTCACCAGTAACACGACCAGTGCCAGCCCCAGCCCCGCCCTCAGCAGCGTGCGGTTGTCCTTGGCGGCGAAGGTGACCAGCGCGAAGCCCACGGGGATCAGCGCATACCAGGGCTTGCGCTGCACAAAGCACAGTTCGCAGGGCTGATATCCCAGCACGTGTTCGAAGAAGAGCGCGCCGAGGATCATGAACACGGCCGCCGCCAGCACCACCCCCGCAGCGAAGGATGCCGGATCGCGCAGAAACCTGCCGGCCGTATCACTCATCGTGTGCTCCTCACATCACGTATTTCACCGCCACGAATCCACCCACCAGCAGCAGGCCCGCAGCCAGGGTCGCCCACCCCAGATATTTCTCCAGGATGCGCCGCGCCGCCGGCCCGAACCAGAACAGCAGCGCCGCCACAAGATAGAACCGGCCCGCCCGCGCCACAACGGAAGCAATGGTAAAAACCACGAGATCAAGCCCGGCCACGCCGCTGGCGATGGTGATGACCTTGTAGGGAAAGGGCGTGAGCCCGGCGAACAGCACGATCAGCGCGCCATGTTCGTGATACCACGAAACGAAGGTGGAAAACTTTTCCTCGAACCCGTAGAAGGAGAGAATGGCCTGCCCGAGGGTGTCATACAGCAGCCAGCCGATGAGATAGCCGAACAGGCCGCCAAGAACGGAGGCCACGGTGGAAACGAGGGCGTAGCGGAAGGCGCGGTTGCGATTCGCCAGCCCCATGGGAACGAGCAGCGCATCCGGCGGAATGGGAAAGAAGGAGCTTTCGAGAAAGGCGACGATGGCCAGCGCCCAGCCGGCGCGCCTGTGCGCCGCCAGATCCATTATCCAGTTGTAGAGCCTGCGAATCATGACGGCATCAACGTTGAGCACAGAGACGGGCGATGTGCAAATGACCGCTTCCACGGAAGTGAAGGACGACCCGTGCGCCGCCAGCGCCGTGTTGCTCGAAACGCGTGACAAGCGTCCGCCCGCCGGCCTTGCCGCGCGGCTGGTGCGCACGCCGGACGGCATCGACCTGCGCTGCGCCACCGCCCGGCCGCCGACCGGCGCGCGCGGCACCGTGGTCATTCTCACCGGCCGCGGCGATTACATCGAACGCCATTACGGACTCATCAGCGAGCTGCTGCGGCGGCGCTACGCCGTCGCCATCTTTGACTGGCGCGGCCAGGGGCTCTCGCAGCGCCTGCTGAAGAACCGTCTGAAAGGCCACGTCCATTCCTTCGAAGACTACGAAACCGACCTCGAAACGGTGATGCGCCAGGTGGCGCTGCCCGACCTGCCGCCACCCCACTACGCCTTCGCCGTTTCCATGGGCGGCCATATTCTGCTCAAGGCCAGCTGGAAGCACATGTGGTTCGACCGCGCCATGCTCATCTCTCCCATGGTGGCCTTTCCGCACCATCCGCGCGAGAGATGGCTGAGGCTGCTGGTGCGCGCCGCGCCATATCTGGGCATTGCCCGCAGCTTCTTTCCTGGCCTGCCGCAAAGGCTCATCCGCGCCGAGGACGCCGGGCACAACGCCCTGACCACCGACGTCGAGCGTTTTCTGCGCGAGGTTCGTTTCCTGCGCGAACATCCTCAGGCCGGGCTGGCCGCCGCCCCGACGCTGGGCTGGATGAAGGCGGCGCTCGATTCCATCCGCGACTTCGAGCGCATGGTGGCTGGCGGCGGCGAACCGCGCTGGCCCATGCTGGCGCTGGCTGCGTCCCATGATACGCTGGTGAATCCGGAGGCCCTGCGACGCCTCGTCCGCCAGGTGGGCAATATCAAGGCCACCTTCCTGCACAAGGCGCGCCACGACATCACCATCGAGCGCGACGAGAATCGGGCGCTGATGTGGGCTGCCTTCGACTCTTTCATGGCAGATGGAAGTTGACCCATACGTAAAGGTAATTTTTGTGACATTTGCTGTTGTCAGCCGCTGCGTATGGGTGTATGTCTGGCCCTGAAGGGTGGCGGAATGTCGCACCCCTCACCCCGCCTGAAAGCCGCACGGAAACCATTGCCAATGGCCCGCGCATCGGACACATTCGCCGGCAGCAATCACCACAACCTTCCGCAACGGAGCTGAACGCCATGGCAAGGAAGAAGATCGCCCTCATCGGCGCCGGCATGATCGGCGGCACCCTGGCCCACCTCGTCGGCCTGAAGGAGCTGGGCGACGTCGTCATTTTCGACATCGTGGAGGGCATGCCGCAGGGCAAGGCGCTGGACATCGCCGAGAGCGCGCCGGTGGAAGGGTTCGACGCACGGCTGAAGGGCACCAACGAATATGCCGACATCGCCGGCGCCGACGTGGTCATCGTCACCGCCGGCGTCCCGCGCAAGCCCGGCATGAGCCGCGACGACCTTCTGGAAATCAACCTCAAGGTCATGGCCCAGGTGGGCGCCGGCATCGCCAAATACGCGCCGGATGCCTTCGTCATCTGCATCACCAACCCGCTGGACGTGATGGTCTGGGCATTGCAGCGCTATTCCGGCCTGCCGACGGAGCGCGTGGTGGGCATGGCCGGTGTGCTGGACTCGGCGCGTTTCCGATATTTCATCGCCGAGGAGCTGAACGTTTCCGTCAAGGACGTCACCGCCTTCGTGCTGGGCGGCCACGGCGACACCATGGTGCCGCTGCCCCGCTATTCCACCGTGGCCGGCATTCCCCTGCCCGACCTCGCGAAGATGGGCTGGATCACCGAGCAGCGCATCGCGGAGATCGTGCAGCGTGTGCGCGACGGTGGCGCCGAGATCGTGGGCCTCTTGAAAACCGGCTCCGCCTATTATGCGCCCGCCTCCTCCGCCATTGCCATGGCCGAGAGCTATCTGAAGGACTACCGCCGCATCCTGCCCTGCGCCGCTTACGTGGACGGCGCCTATGGCGTGAATGGGCTTTACGTCGGCACACCGGTCATCATCGGCGCCGGCGGCGTGGAGAAGATCGTGGAGATAGAACTGAACGACGAGGAAAAGGCGGCCTTCGCCAAATCGGTGGAGCATGTGGAGCGCCTCATCGAGGCCGCCAAGTCCATCGCCCCCGATCTGGCCTGAGGAAAGAATCATGAAGGAAGCGGCCCGGCATTCGGTGGCGGCACGGCTGTCAAGGGGCTTCGCCCGCTTCACGGCGGCCCGCAGGGCCAGCCTTGACAGCCGTGCCGCCACCGAACGGCATCGGGCGCCCCCTGCCGGTCAGGGAAGAAAAACATCCTTTTCCGGATGTTTTTATTCCCATACCGGCGGGGGCTTTTCATTCATGAAAAAGCCATGAAAACAGCCTGAGCACGCCGGAGAGCGCCCATGAACATCCACGAATATCAGGCCAAGGAGATTTTCGCCGCCTTCGGTGCGCCGGTGCCGCGCGGTAGGCCCGCCTTTTCCGTGGACGAAGCCGTGACCATCGCGGAGGAGCTGGGCGGCCCGGTGTGGGTGGTGAAGGCGCAAATTCACGCCGGCGGCCGCGGCAAGGCCGGTGGCGTGAAGGTCTGCCGCTCCATTGACGAGGTGCGCACCGCCGCCGGGGAGCTGCTGGGCAAGGTGCTGGTGACACCGCAGACCGGGCCGAAGGGCCGCGTGGTGCGCAAGCTGCTTGTCGAGGAAGGGCTGAACATCGCCGACGAACTCTATCTTTCCTGCCTGGTTGACCGCGCCACTTCCCGCATCGCCTTCATCGCCTCCAGCGCCGGCGGCATGGACATCGAGGAAGTGGCGGCGACTTCACCGGAGAAGATCTTCACCATCACCGTCGATCCGGCCTTCGGCTACAGCCCCTACGTGGGCCGCGCCATCGCCGCAAAGCTGGGCCTGCGCGGCGATCTTGCGAAGAAGTGCCAGCGGCTCGTCGCGTCTCTCTACCGCGCCTTCACCGAGAAGGACATGAGCCTGCTGGAGGTGAACCCGCTGGTGGTGACGGCGGAAGACGGACTTGTCTGCCTGGACGCCAAGGTCAACTTCGACGACAACGCCCTGTTCCGCCATCCGGAGGTGGCGGAGCTGCGCGATCCGGAGGAGGAAGACCCGCGCGAACGCGAGGCGGCGGAATACGGACTCAGTTACATTGCACTGGAAGGAAACATCGGCTGCATGGTCAACGGCGCCGGCCTGGCCATGGCCACCATGGACATCATCAAGCTATACGGCGGCGAGCCGGCCAATTTCCTGGACGTCGGCGGCGGCGCCACCGCCGAGAGGGTGGCCGCGGCCTTCCGCATCATCACTGCGGACGAAAACGTTCGCGCCATCCTGGTGAACATCTTCGGCGGCATCATGCGCTGCGACGTCATCGCCGAGGGCGTGGTGCAGGCGGTGCAGGGAACGGGGCTTTCCGTGCCGCTGGTGGTGCGGCTGGAAGGCACGAACGTGGAGCAAGGCCGCGCCATCCTCGACGAATCGGGCCTCAACATCATTTCCGCCACCGATCTGGACGATGCGGCGCAAAAGGCCGTGGCGGCGGCAAGGGGAGCGTGAACCATGGCCGTGCTCATCGACGAGAACACACGCGTCATCACGCAAGGGATCACCGGCGCGCAGGGCACGTTTCACACCGAACAGGCGCTGGAATACGGCACGAAGATGGTGGGCGGCGTCACCCCCGGCAAGGGCGGCATGACGCACTTAGGATTGCCTGTGTTCGACACCGTGCGCGAGGCGCGCGAGGCCACCGGCGCCGACGCCACCGTCATCTACGTGCCACCGGCCTTCGCCGCGGACGCCATCGTCGAGGCCATCGACGCGGAAATGCCGCTCATCGTGTGCATCACGGAGGGCATTCCGGTGCTCGACATGGTGCGGGTGAAGCGCGCGCTGTCCGGCTCGAAGAGCCGCCTCATCGGGCCGAACTGCCCCGGCATCATCACGCCGGAGGCGTGCAAGATCGGCATCATGCCCGGCTATATCCACAAGCGCGGCTCGGTGGGCATCGTCTCACGCTCCGGCACGCTCACCTACGAGGCGGTGAAGCAGACCACCGACGTCGGGCTGGGCCAGAGCACCTGCATCGGCATTGGCGGCGACCCGGTGAAGGGCATGGATTTCATTGACTGTCTCGAGCTCTTCTACGCCGATGACGAAACGAAGCAGATCGTGCTCATCGGCGAGATCGGCGGTACCTCCGAGGAAGAGGCCGCCGAGTTCATAAGGGATCAGAAAGGGAGGAAGCCCGTGGTTGCCTACATCGCGGGGCTCACCGCGCCGCCGGGCCGGCGCATGGGCCATGCCGGGGCCATCATCTCCGGCGGCAAGGGCACGGCGGAGGCCAAGATCGAGGCACTTCAGGCCGCCGGCGTCACCGTGGTGCGCTCACCGGCGCGCATTGGCCAGGCCATGGCCGAACTGGCGCGCGGCTGACCCTCCATCGAAAACCGCCGGAACGGAGCACCCTCATGACGTCCGGCCCGACTGCCATTCCATCCCTGACAAGGCCTTTGCCTGTGGCCTCGGCATGTCGAAGGGCATGCCCGTTTCGCGGCAGGAAGGACGATTCCATTTCGGAGCAGGAGCCATGACGGCGGACACGACTCTTCTGGCGCAGGCGGACGTGGTGGCGCAGGTGGCGGAGCTGGCCGGCGCCGAACCGGAGTACGTCGAATCCCTCTACCTGCGGTGGCTGAAGAACCCGCAATCGGTGGATCCCGAATGGCAGCAGCTCTTCGCCGCCGTGCATGACGACCCGGAGGCGGTGGAACGTGACGTGAGGGGTCCTTCCTGGGCCCGCGCCGACTGGCCGCCGCGCCCGGCTGACGACCTCATCGCCGCGCTCGACTACGACTGGTCGCATCTCGAGGCCGAAATGGCCGGGAAGATCCGGGCCGCCGGGTGGAAGAGCGGCGAGGTCTGCCCGCCCGACGAGCTGAAGGCCCGGGCCAAGGATTCCGTGCGCGCGCTCATGCTCATTCGCGCCTACCGCGTGCGTGGCCATCTCATTGCCGACCTCGACCCCCTGCGCCTGCGCGAGCCGGAGCCACACCCGGAGCTGCGCCCGGAAACCTACGGCTTCCGCACCCCGGAAGACCGCAAGCGCACCATCTATCTCGACGGCGTGCTGGGGCTGGACTGGGGCACCATCGACGACGTGCTGGCCATTCTCAAGCGCACCTATTGCGGCCGTATCGGCTGGGAGTTCATGCACATCGCCGACCCGCAACAGAAGGCGTGGATCCAGGAACGCATCGAGGGCCCGGACAAGGAAATCGAGTTCACCAGCATCGGCAAGAAGACGATTCTGGAGCGCCTGATCCAGGCGGAGGAATTCGAACGCTTCCTGCACCGCAAGTATATCGGCACCAAGCGCTTCTCGCTGGAAGGGGCGGAAAGCATCATTCCGGCGCTGGAACAGATCATCAAGCGCGGCGGCCAGCTGGGGGTGCGCACCATCTCCATGGGCATGGCCCACCGCGGCCGGCTGAACGTGCTGGCCAACGTCATGGGCAAGCCCTACCGCGCCATCTTCAGCGAGTTCACCGGCGAGGAACCGCATCCGGACGAAACGGTGGACACCGGCGACGTGAAATACCACCTTGGTGCCTCCTCCGACCGCACCTTCGACAACAACGAGGTGCACATCTCGCTCGCCTCCAACCCCTCGCACCTGGAAATCGTCGATCCGGTGGTGCTGGGCAAGGCCCGGGCGTTGCAGGATTCCTGCGGCGACGTGGAGCGCACCCACATCATGCCGCTGCTCATCCATGGCGACGCCGCCTTCGCCGGGCAGGGCGTGGTGGCGGAATGCTTCGCCCTATCCGGCGTTTCCGGCCACCGCACCGGCGGCTCGGTGCATTTCATCATCAACAACCAGATCGGCTTCACCACCTCTCCCATCTGGGGCCGCTCCTCGCCCTATCCCTCCGATGTCGCCAAGATGGCCGGCGCCCCCATCATCCACGTCAACGGCGACGATCCGGAAGCGGTGGTGTTCGCCGCCCGTGTGGCCACGGAATTCCGCCAGGCCTTCGGCAAGCCGGTGGTGGTGGACATGTTCTGCTATCGCCGCCACGGCCACAACGAGGCTGACGAACCGTCCTTCACCCAGCCGCTGATGTATCGCCGTATCGCCGAGCACCCCACCGTGGTGGAGATCTACGGTCGCCAGCTGGTGCGCGAGGGACTGGTGTCGGAAGAGGAGGTGCAGGCCATGCGCCGGCGCTTCCGCGCCCTGCTGGAGCGCGAGTTCGAAGCGGCGGAAAGCTGGCGTCCGGCGGCCCACACCCCGGGTGGCCTGTGGCGTGGTTACCGGCCGCCGGCCATCACCACCATGGACGACCCGCGCCCCGGCCAGACCGGCGTGGACGAGGCGCTGCTGCGCAAGGTGGGCGAGGCCATCACGCGCATCCCGGAAAGCTTCCACATCCACCCCACGCTCAAGCGCATCGTCGGAGCCCGTCGCAAGGCCGTTGAAGAAGGACACGGTATCGACTGGGCCACCGCCGAGCAACTGGCCTTCGGCACGCTGCTGATGGAGGGCTACCGCGTGCGCCTGTCCGGCCAGGACGTACGCCGCGGCACCTTCTCGCAGCGCCACGCGGTGTGGATCGACCAGCAGACGGACGAGCCCTACGTGCCGCTCAACCACATCGACGAAAACCAGCCGCAGAAGGCGGACTTCATCGACTCCATCCTGTCGGAAGAGGCGGTGCTGGGCTTCGAATACGGCTACTCCGTGGCCGACCCCGGCGTGCTCGTCATCTGGGAAGCGCAGTTCGGCGACTTCGCCAACGGCGCGCAGGTGGTGTTCGACCAGTTCATCTCCTCCGCCGAGCGCAAGTGGCACCGCATGAGCGGCATCACCTGCCTGCTGCCGCACGGCTTCGAGGGCCAGGGACCGGAGCATTCCTCCGCCCGAATGGAGCGCTTCCTGCAGCTGTGCGCGCAGGACAACATGCAGGTGGCCAACTGCACCACGCCGGCCAACTATTTCCACATCCTGCGCCGGCAGATGAAGCGTGACTTCAGGAAACCGCTCATACTGTTCACGCCGAAATCCCTGTTGCGCCACCCTCTGGTGGTGTCCAACTTCGCCGACATGGGCCCGCACAGCGCTTTCTGCCGCACCCTCACCGACGATGCCGAACGCCGGCCGGAAACCACATCCATCAGACTGGTGCCGGACGACAGGATTCGCCGCGTGATCCTCTGCACCGGCAAGATCTATTACGACCTCTTCGCCGAACGCGAGAAGCGCGGCATTGACGACATCTATCTCATGCGCATCGAGCAGCTCTACCCGTTTCCCCACCGGCTGCTGGTGAGCGAGCTGGAACGCTTCGCGAAACAGGCCGAGTTCGTATGGTGCCAGGAAGAGCCGTGGAACATGGGCGCGTGGAACTTCGTGGAGCACCATCTGGAATGGGTGCTCACCACCATCGACGCGAAGCAGAAACGACCGGCCTATGTCGGCC
>JALUAB010000118.1 GCA_027051195.1 Hyphomicrobiales bacterium | reverse complement strand
GCGAGAAGATGTCCAAGTCGTTGGGCAACTTCATCACCATCCACGAGCTGCTGCAGGAATGGCCCGGCGAGGTGCTCAGGCTCAACATGCTGCGCACCCACTACCGCGCGCCCATCGACTGGACGCGCAAGGGCCTGGAGGAAAGCCGCAAGGTGCTGGACAAGTGGTACCAGGCCGTGGGTGACGCCGAACCGGCGCCGGAGCCGGACACGGCCGTGCTCGCCGCCCTGTGCGACGATCTCAACACGCCGAAGGCCATCGCCGGGCTGCACCGGCTGGCGAAGGAAGGCCGCGCGGCCGAGCTGAAGGCGTCGGCCAACCTCATGGGCCTGTTGCCCCTGACGGCGGAGGAATGGTTCGCCGCCACCGCGCCGAAGGTGGCAATCGATGAGGCCGAAATTGAGCGCCTCATCACCGCTCGTGCCGAGGCCCGCAAGCGCAAGGACTTCGCCGAGGCCGACCGCATCCGCGACGAACTGGCGGCGAAGGGCATCGTGCTGAAGGATTCGCCGCAAGGCACCACGTGGGAGGTGAAGCGCAGATGAAGCATCTTATGCGCCCAGCCAAGATCCTTTTCGTCATGCCTGGCTTTATGCCGGGCATCCAGAAAGCCGTTCGCTCTGGCGACTGTGGCTCTGGATTGCCGGGACAAGCCCGGCAATGACGAAAGTGGGAATCGATCAACTTGTGCCAAGGAAAAGAGTCATGACGCAAATCACGCCGCCGGAAATGCCGGAACCGACGCCGGAGCGCCCCGCCCCGCGCGCCGAAACCGGCATGCCGAAATGGCTCATCTACGGCTTCGCCATCAAGCTCGTGCTTGTGGTGGCCATCACCGTCGGCGTCATGTGGTGGGCCGGCGTGTTTGGCTGAGAATTTGCTGTCGTTCCGGCAAGACCGGCGAGCGGGAGGCAAGGGATGAAAACCCCTTTCACGAAGGGCAGCCAGAAACAACGAGGCAAGGGGCATGCAGCAGCATTTACCCTTTCCCGTCATCCCCGCGAAAGCGGGGATCCATTCAACCATCTGGGTCAACAATGGATTCCCGCTTTCGCGGAAATGACGAGGACGGTGCAGCAACAACAGGAAAGACAACCATAGCCGTTAACGCCAGACATGCAACATCTTGCACAGGATACGGATCATGAGCGCGCAAGGCAGGGAACGCCTCTATCTTTATGACACCACGCTGCGCGACGGGGCGCAGACGCCAGGCATCGACTTCTCGCTGGAGGAGAAGAAGACCATCGCGCGCATGCTCGACGAGCTGGGCATTGACTATGTGGAAGGCGGCTACCCCGGCGCCAACCCCACGGACACCGCCTTCTTCGGCGAAGAGCGCGGCCTCACCCACGCACGGCTGGCCGCCTTCGGCATGACGCGCCGCCCCGGCCGCTCGGCCAGCAATGATCCCGGCCTGCAGGCGCTGTTGCAGGCAAAGGCCGACGCCATCACCTTCGTGGCCAAGGGCTGGGATTACCACGTGGAACTGGCGCTGAAGTGCTCGCTGGAAGAGAATCTCGCCGCCATCCGCGACTCCGTCGAGGCAGCAAAGGAGCGCGGCTTCGAGCCGCTGGTGGATGTCGAACACTTCTTCGACGGTTACAAGGCCAACCCGGACTATGCGCTGAAATGCGTGGAAACGGCGCTGGAAGCGGGCGCACGCTGGGCCGTGCTGTGCGACACCAACGGCGGCACCCTGCCCGAGGAGATCGAGGAAATCGCCGCCACCGTGGCCAAGCACTTCGGCGGCGGCAACCTGGGCATCCATTGCCACGACGACACCGGCATGGCGGTGGCCAATTCGCTGGCCGCCGTGCGCGGCGGCGTGCGCATGATCCAGGGCACGCTCAACGGCATCGGCGAGCGCTGCGGCAATGCCAACCTCGTCACTCTCATTCCCACGCTGGCGCTGAAACCGCGTTACGCCGAGCGCTTTGAACTGGGCCTGAAGCCGGATGCGCTGAAGAAGCTCACGTCCATCTCCCGAGCCTTCAACGAGATCCTCAACCGCCCGCCGGAGGAGCAGGCGCCTTACGTGGGCCTCACCGCGTTTGCCACCAAAGCCGGCATTCACGCATCCGCCATCCTGAAGAGTCCGGACACCTACGAGCACGTGGCGCCCGAAGCCGTGGGCAACGCCCGGCGCGTGCTGGTTTCCGACCAGGCGGGCAAGTCCAACCTCCTCTCGGAGCTGAAGCGTTACGGGCTGGAGGTGGAAAAGGACGACCCGCGCCTGGCCAACCTGCTGGCAGAGGTGAAGGAGCGCGAGGCGGCAGGCTACGCCTTCGACACGGCGGAGGCCTCGCTGGAGCTGCTGGCGCGGCGGCGGCTGGGCCATGTGCCGCATTTCTTTGACGTGGAAAGCTACAAGGTCATCGTGGAGCGACGGCACAACGCCCTGGGCGAGCTGGTGACCATGGCCGAGGCCATCGTGAAGGTGAACATCGACGGCGAACGCTACATGTCCGTGGCGGAGGGCAACGGCCCGGTGCACGCGCTGGACGCGGCGTTGCGCAAGGATCTTGGCCCCTATTCCAGCAAGCTCGACGATCTGGAACTGGTGGACTACAAGGTGCGCATCGTGAACACCGGCACGCACGCCACCACGCGGGTGCTCATCGAGTGGCGCTACGATGGCGGCGAGCGCTTCTTCACCGTCGGCGTCTCGCCCAACATCGTGGATGCCTCCTTCGAGGCCATGCTGGACGCCCTTACCTACCGTCTGCTGAAGAACGGCGCGGCGGGCGCGGCAGAGGCGGCGGAATGACCGCCGCCGCCCTGGTGGCCGTTCTCATTCCTCGGCCAGCGGCGCCTTTTCCAGCTCCTCGGGACTGAGCGGCTTGCGCCGGCGCGGATTGATGGCCAGCTTCCGCGGCGGCAGGCCCGGCGCCCTGAACACCTGCCCCGGATAGATGAGATCCGGGTCGCGTATCTGGTCGCGGTTGGCCTCGTAGATGGTGGTGTAGCGCACGCCGCGGCCGTAGATCACGCGCGAGATGTTCCACAGATTGTTGCCCGGCTGCACCACGACGAAACCCGCCGCCGGCCCCTTGCCCCGCGCCTCACCGAGGCTCTCCCGCTCCCTGGTGGCCGGCCGTTCGCCCATATCTCCCGGCGCGCCGTCACCGGCCGTCGTCGGCGCCGGCGCGGGAGTCGAGGCC
>JALUAB010000117.1 GCA_027051195.1 Hyphomicrobiales bacterium | reverse complement strand
TAGCGGGTGCGCCGGGCGATGACTTCCTCGCGGAAGCGGACGAACTCCTCCAGCAGCTGTTTGAGGTTCAGCGTCTCCGGCCGGCCGTTGACCAGCGCCACGTTGTTCACGCCGAAGGTGGTTTGCAGCGGCGTGTAGCGGTAGAGCTGGTTCAGCACCACGTCCGGCACCGCGTCGCGCTTCAGCTCCACCACCACGCGCATGCCGTGGCGGTCCGACTCGTCGCGGATGTCGGCGATGCCCTCGATGCGCTTTTCCTTCACCAGATCCGCGATCTTCTCCACCATCGCCGCCTTGTTCACCTGGTAGGGTATCTCGGTGATGACGATGGCGTAGCGCTCCTTGCGCAGCTCCTCGATGCTGGCGCGACCGCGGATGGTGATGGAGCCGCGGCCCGTGTGGCAGGCGTCGCGGATGCCCTTGCGGCCGAGGATGATGCCGCCGGTGGGAAAGTCCGGCCCCGGCAGGTATTGCATCAGCTCGTCGATGGAGATGGCCGGATTGGCAATCAGCGCCTTGGTGGCGTCGATGACCTCGCCGAGATTGTGCGGCGCCATGTTCGTCGCCATGCCCACGGCGATGCCGCCGGCGCCGTTCACCAGCAGGTTGGGGAAACGCGCGGGCAGCACGACGGGCTCCTTCTCCGAGCCGTCGTAGTTGGGCTGAAAGTCCACCGTGTCCTTGTCGATGTCCTCCAGCAGGTAGCGGGCCACCGGCGCCAGCCGCACCTCCGTGTAGCGCATGGCCGCCGGCGGATCGCCGTCCACCGAGCCGAAGTTGCCCTGCCCGTCCAGCAGCGGCAGGCGCATGGAGAAGTCCTGCGCCAGGCGCACCAGCGCGTCATACACGGCCTGGTCGCCGTGCGGATGGTATTTACCGATGACGTCGCCAACCACACGGGCCGACTTGCGATACGGCCGGTTCCACAGGTAGCCGTTCTCGTGCATGGAGTAGAGGATGCGCCGGTGCACGGGCTTCAGCCCGTCGCGCACATCGGGCAGCGCGCGCGCCACGATCACGCTCATGGCGTAATCGAGGTAGGAGCGGCGCATTTCATCCTCTATGGCGATGGAATGAATTTCTCCGTCGCCGGAGGGGGGTGCGTGGTCGTGCTCGGTCAAGGAAGAATCCCCGGTTTGAGGCGTTGCGGTAAACGCCGGCAGCCTTCTGAAAAAGGCGCGGAATCATCCGCGCCGATCCGAGTCGAAACCTAGCAAATGCAGGCGCTCGCGGCAAATCCCGGTCATCTTCTTCCGTGGTGTCGAAGGGGCTGCAAGAGATGCTTTTTTCAAGGGGTTGTGAAAATGTCGCCAGCATGCCTCCGGCGCTGGCGAAAAAGCCGCCGGCCGCCCCTTTTCGTCGCCGGGGCAAGTGATGTATGCCTGCGGCGAAGACAAACGGACAAACGGGGGACTTTTTCATGGCATCGGGTTCGATGAAGGTGGTGCTGGCCGCGTTCGGCGGCAACAGCATGATCGCGCTTACCAAGTTCGGCGCGGCGTTCTACACCGGTTCCTCGGCCATGCTCTCCGAGGCCATTCACTCGGTGGTGGATTCGGGCAATCAGCTGCTGATTCTGCTGGGCATGAAGCGGGCGGAGCGCCCGGCGGACGCGCAGCACCCCTTCGGCTACTCGCGCGAGATCTATTTCTGGGGCTTCGTGGTGGCTATCCTGCTGTTTTCCATCGGCGCGGGCGTGTCGCTCTACGAAGGCGTGCTGAAGGTGCTGGAACCACATCCCATCGAGACGCCGGTGGTGAACTTCATCGTGCTGGGCTTCGCCATCCTGTTCGAAAGTGGCTCGCTCTACGTGGCCTGGCGCGAATTCGGCAAGCTGCGCGGGGAAAGGCCCTTTCTGCAGGCGGCGCGTGAATGCAAGGACCCGGCCATCTTCGTGGTGCTGTTCGAGGACATCGCGGCGCTGGCCGGATTGCTCATCGCGCTGGCCGGGGTTTCCGCGGCCTTCTTCCTTCACATGCCGGTGTTCGACGGCATCGCCTCGGTGGCCATCGGCCTGTTGCTGGCGGCGGTGGCCATCTTCCTCACCATCGAGACGAAATCCCTCATCATTGGCGAGGCAGCCTCGCCGCAGGTGGTGGCGGGCATCGCGGAGATCGTGCGCGCGCATCCGGCGGTGCTGGCGCTCAACGAACTGCGCACCTCGCACCTGGGCCCACGCGACATCCTCGCCGCCATTTCCGTGGACATGAAGGACGGCCTAAGCTCGCAGCAGGTGGAGGCAGCGGTGACAGAACTGGAGAGCGCCATACGCGAGCGTTTCCCTGCCATGCGGCGTATCTACATCGAGGTGCAGAACTCCGCCGATTCCGCCCGCGCCGAACAGATGGCGCAAACCAATGAAAAGGCGGAGAAGGACTGACCCTTCTCCGCCCGATCTTCGCCTGTCCCTTACGGCCACACCGTGGTTTCAGGAGGCCTTTTCCGGCTTCTTGCGCGGCTTGCGTTTCTTCGGCGCGGCCTTTTCCTCCTCGCGCGAAAGATAGGTGAAGACGAGCTTCTCCTCGCCGCTCTTGCGGTCCTTCTTCAGGTCGATGCGCACGGTGCCGCCGCTGGCCAGTTTGCCGAACAGCACTTCTTCCGCCAGCGGCTTCTTCACGTGCTCCTGGATCACCCGGCCCAGCGGTCGCGCGCCCATCTGTTCGTCGTAGCCGGTGCGCGCCAGCCACGCGCGGGCGGCGTCGGTTAGCTCGATGTTCACCTGCCGCTCGGCCAGCTGCGCCTCCAGCTGCATGACGAACTTGTCCACCACCCGCTGCACGATCTCGGGCGTGAGGTGGCGGAACGGGATGATGGCGTCCAGCCGGTTGCGGAACTCCGGCGTGAACAGGCGCTTCACCGCCTCCTCGTCGTCGCCCTCGCGCTTCGTGCGGGTGAAGCCGTAGGCGGCCTTGGCCAGATCCGCCGCGCCGGCGTTGGAGGTCATGATGAGGATCACGTTGCGGAAGTCCACGGTCTTGCCGTTGTTGTCCGTGAGCTTGCCGTGATCCATCACCTGCAGCAGGATGTTGAACAGGTCCGGATGCGCCTTCTCGATCTCGTCCAGCAGCAGCACCGCGTGCGGATGCTGGTCGATGGCATCGGTGAGCAGGCCGCCCTGGTCGAATCCCACGTAGCCCGGCGGCGCGCCGATGAGGCGCGAGACCGAGTGGCGCTCCATGTATTCCGACATGTCGAAGCGGAT
>JALUAB010000116.1 GCA_027051195.1 Hyphomicrobiales bacterium | reverse complement strand
AGCGTGCGGCGCTGCTTGACCTCGACGATGGCGATGGTCGCGCCACGGCGGGCGATGATGTCGATCTCGCCGGCCGGTGTGCGCACCCGGCGCCCCAGGATGCGCCAGCCCCTGAGCCGCAGCCACAGGCGCGCGCGCCACTCCGCCAGGCGGCCGGTGCTGGCATGCATTCTTCGCCTCAGTGAGTTGCCGGTGCCAGTCACATCCCTCATGACGGCATCCATGTCCGGTCCTGTTGTTCCTTAATGAGGCGATTGTATGCGGCAATACCGGCTTCCAGGTCATCGAAAAACTCAAGACGTCCATTCCGCAAAATGGCGGCAGCATTGCAATATTTACGCAGGAGGGCGGGGCTGTGCGCCACCATGATCATGTCTGCGCGTTCCAACTTGGCTGAAAAGACTTCTTCGCAACGCTTGCGGAAAACGGCATCGCCCACTGCCAGAATTTCATCCACCAGATAGCAATCGAAATCGATGGCCATGGAAAGACCGAAAGCCAGCCTTGCCCGCATGCCACTGGAATAAGTGCGCATGGGCATGAAATAGTGTTCACCGATGTCGGCAAAAGCCCGGACATAATCTTCCACTTCCTGCACGTCGCGTCCATACAGGCGCGCAACAAATCGAACATTTTCCTTGCCTGTCATGGAACCGGCGTGCCCGCCGGAGACTCCCAATGGCCATGAAATGTTAGAGTATCGCTCTATACGCCCTGAAGTAGGCTCTTCTGACCCGGCAATGAGGCGGATGAGCGTAGATTTGCCAGCCCCATTCAACCCTAAAATGGCAATTCGATACCCGCGTGGAAATTCGAACGTCACTTCGTTCAGCACCGTCTTGTATCCGCGCCGCAACCGGTAGCGTTTGACCACTTCTACCAGGCGGACGTTACAGGTTGGCTGTGATGCGTGCATCCCCTTCCCTCCAGCGCTTTTCTGGAAAGAGCGTTTTGCAGTCGGCCCTCTGCTCGAGCATTACATTACGGCAAGTCACATTATTGCATGCCATATCATTTTACGTGCTGAAGAGGAATTTGCATGCGGACACAGGACAACCCGCTCAATCAACAAACCGGCCTAACGACGATGCGGCGGGCAGGCTTTTGTCTGCAGGACGCCACGAAAAAGCACCAATGACAATTTTCAGTCCCGCTCAGGCTCCGTAAACCGCACGGCACCAGTCTGGCGCAAAATCAGGAAACGACAAAGGCCTGCCTTGCATCACCAGGATTTTGCACCGGCTCCTTCGGCGACATTTTCGTTTCATCTCGCCGGCCTTACGCCCCAGAAAATGGCTTCAGCCATTTCCTGTGGGAGGATTTTCTGAAGATACCGCTGAAATCCAAGCCCTTCGTGGAGCCCGAGCCATCCCATTCAATTCCAGGTGCCAGCGTCGCCACCTGCCCCAGTGTCTTGCGACAGACATGACTGGCCTTGCATCATTGCGGATGTAAACAGAGTCTTTTCCCTATCTGCCATATGCGCTAGAAGCATCTTAGCCCTACACGCTCCGAGCCGGACAGGATAGAATGCTGTTGCAGGACGCATTCCAGGGCTTCAACCAGGACTAGTGGTGCGGCATGAAACAAGGCACGGCAAAAAAAGGGACGGGGAGAATCATACCTGCACCCGTGGTGAACCGCAAAAATCCCGTGCCGGATCAGGATTCCAAGGCCAGCCGCATACCAGCCCCACCCTGGAAACGCAAGCGGGGGAAATCTGCTGTCGCTGCCTTCTCCTTCTTCTTGCTGGTGGTGCTACCGACTTTATTGGTGTCCTTCTATTATCTTTTCATAGCTGCAGACCAATATATGGTGGAAACGCGTTTTGCCGTACGCAATGCAACTTCAGCGGGCACGAGCAGTGTTTTGGAGGGTTTGGGACTGGGGCTTTCGGGTGCTTCGGCAAGCGATACCTATATCATTCGTGAATATACCCACAGCAGAGAGATTTTGAAGCGTATCGACGCCCGTATCGATCTGCGCGCCCGCTATACAAAGCCAGCGCAGGATTTTTATGCGAGCTTGCCTGTGGATGCTTCCTTCGAGGATTTCCTCGAATACTGGAGAACCATGGTTACTGTGGACCTGGATCGCACATCTCATATTCTTACCATTCGTTCGTATGCCTTCTCGGCTGAAGACGCCCGCGACATTGCTGCTGCCATCCTTCAGGAAAGCGAACGGATGATCAATGATCTTACCGAACAGGCAAGGAAGGATGCCGTGGCTTATGCTGAAAATGAAGTGCGCAAGGCTGAGGAGAGGCTGCGCAAGATACGCACGGAATTCCTAAAGTTTCGCAGCAATACCCAGCAGATCGATCCAGCAAAGCAGGCCCAGGTGCAGGTTGCCCTCATTGGCAAGCTGGAAGAACAGCTTGCACAAATGCGTGCCAAGCTTTCAGAAGCGCTCAATTATCTGTCCGAAGACGCACCCACGGTGGTGTTCCTGAAAAATCGCATCCGGGCCCTGAGGCAGCAAATTGCTGATGAACGCCGCAAGCTGGGCGTCAAGGGGACGCTGCCACGTACCGCTGCCGGCAGCAAGCGTACTCAGTCGGCGTCAGTAGCCAAAATGCCGTCAGGCGTTCCACTGAGCACCGTTCTTTCCGAATATGAAGCGATGTTGGTGGAGCGTGAGTTTGCCCAGAAATTCTATCTTTCGGCATTGTCAGGACTGGAGCAAGCAAGGCTTTTGGCCAACCGTCAACAGCGTTACCTTGCCACTTTCGTACGTCCCTACCTTCCAGATGAAGCGCAATATCCGAAAGCTCTTCGCAATACAATTTTTGTTTTCCTTTCTCTAACATTGCTTTGGAGCTTAACTTTTCTAATGATCCAATCTGTGCGGGACAGGTTGTAATTGTACGATGCGCCCCTTGGTGGAAATGAGAAGCCTTACTCATGGCATAAAAACCCAAGGAAGGGTTTTGTATGCCCTGCTACTCAGAGAAGCCTCTTTACGACAAGGGCAATATCGCCTGGGACATCTTCTTGTTCTTACAGAAGTCCTTTGGGCATCGCTGGTTGTTGGCCTGGTATGGTATATCATAGGGCATGCACCACCCTATGGTGACAGTATCGTATTCTACATGTTCACCGGCATGTTTCCCTTCACCCTGTTTCGCATGCTGCACACCCGGGTTTCAGCGGCGCTGGAGGCCAATCGCGGCCTGCTCGTCTATCCGGTGGTGCGGCCGGTGGACACGCTGTTGGCACGGGCGGGGCTGGAGAGCGCCTTTCAGCTCGTCGCCTTCATCATCTTCACCGCCGCCTTCGTCTGGATCGGTTACGCCAACTTCCCGGCAAGGCCGGTGGAAATGCTGGCGGCCATCGGCATGGTCATCCTGCTGGGCTTCGGCACCGGCGTGTCCAGCATGATCCTGCGCGACCTGTGGAGCCCGTGGGCGACCATCAACAACATGCTGGTGCGGGTGCTGTTCTTCGTTTCCGGTATCTTCTACCAGGTGGAGTATCTGCCGCCGCAAATCCGCGACGTGCTGGTGTGGAATCCGCTGGTGCACGCCATCGAATGGGTGCGTTACTGCATCTTCTCCGGCTACTCGACGCAAATCCTCGACCGGGAATACCTCATGTTCTGGGCGTTGGGCGCCAGTGTCTTCGGGCTGGCCATGGAGCGGCTGCGGCGACCGCGGCTGCTGGAACAGTCGTGAGCGTTTCAGCCTTGCGCCGGCTCGTCCAGCAGGCGCAGGAGTGCGGCTTGCAGCGCCGGGGTGGCGGCGGCCAGCACGTCTCCGCCGGTCGGCGCAGGGTTGCCCCGCCAGTCGGTGAAAACGCCGCCGGCGCCGGTGATGACAGGGGCAAGGGCCGCGGTGTCATACAGCGCCAGGCCGGTGTCGAAGGCGGCATCCATGCGACCACAGGCTACCTGGGCGTAGAACAGGGCGTCGGCATCGAACTGCACATGGCGGGCGCGGGCCGTCACCGCTCGCAAGAAGCCTTTCTTGCGCGGTGAATCGTAGAGCTTCGGCAGGGTGGTACCGCACAGGGCCTTTTCCAGCTTCTCCGTGGGCCGCACCCGGGCGGGCGTTGCATCGGTTCCGCGCAATCGCCAGCAGGATTCGCCATTGCCGATGACGGTGAAGTCCATCACCGGCTGATGGATCAGGCCCAGCGCCGGGCGGCCTTCCCTCAACAGGGCCACCAGCACCGTCCACGTGGGCAGGCCACAGAGAAAGGCGCGGGTGCCGTCGATGGGATCGATCACCCAGACATGACCGGCGCCGGCATCGTCCTCTCCGAACTCCTCGCCGATGACGCCATCGCCCGGCATCTCCGCCCGCAGCAGGGCGCGCATGCGTTCTTCGGCGGCACGGTCGGCGGCGGTCACGGGATCATAGCCCTTGCCGGTGCGCTCTCCCTTGTCCGCCGCCTCCACGGCGCCGAAAAAGGCTTCGCGCAGCAGCGCCCCGGATTCGCGCACCAGCCGCAGGGCCAGGCTGGCGCGCGGGTCGTCGAGCAGATCGTCGAAGGATTGGCTCATGGGCCCGGCCCGATGGCTGTTGCGCGGATACGCCCGTTCAGAACTTCCAGCCGCGCGCTTCCGACACGATGAAATCGCGGAACACCTTGATCCGCTTGGAATTGCGCAATTCCTCCGGATAGACGAGATAGGTGTCGAACTGCGGCATGGCCACGCCCTTGAGGTCTATCTGCACCAGCCGCGTGTCCGGCCCGATGATATAGTCCGGCAGCGCGGCGATGCCGATGCCCGTCTCCGTGGCACGGGTGAGGCCATAGACGTTGTTGACGGTCATCACCGGCTCGCGCGGCCTCTCCTGCGGCCGGCCGACGTATTGCAGCCAGTTCAACGCGGCGAGATAGCCCGGCGCGGGGCCAAAGGAGATGATGCGATGGTTGTCCAGCTCCTCCACGCTGCGGGGAAAGCCATGCTCCTGTATGTAGGTGGGGGCGGCGTAGATGTGGTAATGCACCGTGAACAGCTTGCGCTGGATCAGATCCGGCTGCACCGGCTGGCGCAGGCGGATGGCGATGTCCGCTTCGCGGCGCGAGAGATCCAGCTCCTCGTCATACAGCAGCAGGCTGGTCTGGATATCCGGGTAGAGGCGAATGAACTCGGCCAGCCTGGGCGTGAGCCAGATGGTGCCCAGCCCCACGGTGGTGGTGATGCGCAAAGGCCCGGAGGGCTTTTCCCGCGCATCCATCAGGCGGGTGCGGGCGGTGGCCAGCTGGTGCTCCATCTCGTGGGTGGCGCGAAACAGCATCTCGCCCGCCTCCGTCAGCACCACGCCGCGGGCATGACGGTGAAACAGCGGTGTCTTCAGATCCTGCTCGAGCGCCGCGATGTGACGAGACAGGGTGGATTGCGTGAGCCCCAGGTTCTCCGCCGCGCGGCTGAAGCTGCCGGCGCGGGCCACCTCGTGAAAGATGCGCAGCTTGTCCCAGTCCATGGTCGTGCCAGCCTCCCACTCCCTCGCTGCTGGAGGTCATGCACGAGCGCGACTCAAAAGTCCAGCGCCGCATAGACGGAAGGCGGCATGATGCCGGCCACACGGTCGGAAAGCAGCGGCCGGAAGGACGGACGCGACTTGATGCGCTGATACCAGATCTTGGCGTTCTCGAAGCCCTCGAAGCGCAGGGTGTCCAGATATTCCAGCACGGAAAGGTGAGCGGCCGCGGCGAGATCGGCCAGCGACAGATTCTCGCCGGCGAGCAGGCCACGGACATCCGTCAGTTCCTCGATGAGCGAGAGATGCCCGGGCAGACGCGCGAGGGCCTGGCGCAGGCGGGTGGTGTCCGGCGCACCGCCGCCCATTTCCTTCGGCAACAGGCGGCGCAGGGCCTTTTCCATCAGCACCACACCGGACACCTCCATGTAGAAGCGACCGTCGAAGAACGCGACGAGACGGCGCACCTCCGCCTTTTCCGCCGGCGTGGTGCCGAGCAGGGAGAGCAGCCCGCCGGCACCGGGACGTGTTTCCTCCAGATATTCGGTGACGGCATAGATGCCCACCACCTTCGTGCCGTCGTCATCCACGAACACCGGCAGCTCCGGTGACGGTCGCAGGGCCGGCAGGCGCGCGGCATCGCGCCAGGGAAGGATCTCTTCCAGCACGACCTCGGTGTTATACTCTCCCAGCGCCAGACGCACCCGGCGGCAGAAAGGGTCGAGCGTGAAATGATAGAGCCGTGGCGTTTCCCTGCCCGTATCGCTCATGAAACGACATGCTCCCTGATATAGGCGAAAACGGCGCGGGCGCCCTGCACCTCACCGCCGCAGGGGCGGCCGGGCCGCGCCTTCGGATTCCAGCCGAAGATGTCCAGATGCAGCCATGCGCCGGCCCGATCCACGAAACGCGACAGGAACAGGGCGGCGGTGATGGCGCCGGCAAAGCCGTTTGCGGCGATGTTGTTCGTATCCGCGATATCGCTGCGCAGGTCTTCCATATAGGGCTTCCACAGCGGCAGCCGCCACAGGGGATCGTCCTCGGCGCGGGCGATATCGGCCAGGCGGGCGGCCAGCGCATCGTCATCGGTGAACATGGCGGGCAGTTGCGGCCCCAGCGCCACCCGCGCGGCACCGGTGAGGGTGGCGAAATCCACCAGCAGCGCCGGTTCCTCCTCGTCCGCCGCGGCGAGGGCGTCGGCCAGGATGAGGCGCCCCTCGGCATCGGTGTTACCCACCTCCACCGTCAGCCCCTTGCGCGAACGCAACACATCGCCGGGGCGGAAAGCCGGGCCGGAAACGGCGTTTTCCACCGCCGGCACCAGCACACGCAGGCGCACGGGCAGGGCATGCTCCATGACCATGCGGGCGCAGGCCAGCGCGGTGGCGGCGCCGCCCATGTCCTTCTTCATCAGGCGCATGGCGGAAGACGGCTTGATGTCCAGCCCGCCGGTGTCGAAGCACACACCCTTGCCGACGAGCGTGACGCGCGGCCCGGCATCGCCCCAGCGCACGTCCACCAGGCGCGGCGCGCGGTCTTCCGCCGCCGCCATGCCCACCGCATGCACCATGGGATACCCGCGACGAAGCCGGGCGCCGGAAACCTCCCGGAATTCGGCCCCGAACTCTTCCGCCAGCGCGCGGGCCTGATCGGCGAGCTCGGCCGGCCCCAGATCCAGCGCCGGGGTGTTCACGAGATTACGGCCGAAGCAAACGGCGCGGGCCTGCGCAAGCAACGATTCGGAATCCACCTCCTCCGGCGGTGCGAGACGGGGGAGTTCCCGGTTCTCGTCACCCCGGTAATGGTCGAAGCGATAGGCGGAAAGCAGCCAGCCCAGCACGGCCAGCGCCGGGGGCACGTGCGGAGCGTCGTCGAACACGAAACGCCACGTGCCGGCGGGCAGCCTGTCCGCCAGCGCTCCCGGCGCGATGGAAGGCGGTGCGTTTTCCGCCCCGGCGCCGGCGAGGACGGCGGCCACTTCGCCATCTTCGGCCGGCAGCAGCAGCAGCTCTCCCGGCCTGGCCGAGAAGTCGGCGCTTTTCGCCCAGGCGGCCCACCGCGCCGGCAGGGCCTCCAGCACCTCGCGGCAACGCGTCCGCGCCACCAGACGAATTTCCCGCGCCGCCGTGGCGGAAGCGGCCGGCGCCAGCAGATCTTCCATGTTTCCGTTCGTGCCCATTCGTCCGTCATCATCCCCGCAGCCAGTGAACGTCGTCATGGTTAACAGTTTGTTGACGAGTTGTCTGCAATATCGATTCCCGAAATGCCCGGAACAGCAATCAATTCACGGAAGAGCCATGCATTTCTCTGGTGAACACGGCAAGCGCGGGCGCGCGGTTCTGGTGCTGGCGCTGATGGGCGCGGCGCTGGCGCTGGCGGGCTGCAAGACGACCTCCCAACGCGGCACCGACATCACCACCGGCTCCATCGGCCAGGCGCAGCGGCCGGCGTCGGTGAAGGAAATGCTGGCCCTGCGCCAGCGCTGGCAGAAGAATCCGCGTGACGTGCGCACCGGCATGAGGCTTGCCTACTCCCTGAAGCAACTGGGCAACGTGGCCGGGGCGCTCGGCGTCATGAAGAAACTCGTGGAGCTGCGGCCGCGGGACGTGAATCTGCGGCATCGCTACGCGCTGGAGCTGTTGCGGGCCAACCGGCCGGTGCAGGCGGAGCAGGAATATCGCCGGCTGCTGGCCATGGGCGCACGCGACTGGAAGACCCACAACGCGCTGGGCTCGGCGCTGGCCGAACAGGGGCGTTACGCCGAGGCGCGCGAACAATACCGGCTGGCCCTGAAGCTGGCGCCGGCCAACGCCAAGGTCATCAACAACATGGCCATGAGCCATATCCTGGAGGGCAGCCCGCAGGAGGCGGAGCGCCTGCTGCGCGAGGCGCTACCGCGCGCGCGCGGACGGGTGGCCACGAAACTGCGCCAGAACCTGGCGCTGGCACTGGGCCTGCAGGGGCGGTTCGAGGAGGCGCGCTACATGGCGAGCCACGACCTCTCGCCGCAGGAGGTGGAAGCCAACATGGCCTATCTCAAGCGCATGCTGGGCAACGGGCAGGCCTGGAGCAGGATCGCCGGCGGCCAGAAACGCGGCTGAACGCACGCCCGGCACGGCTTCAGATATTGCGCAGAAAGACCTCCTGCACACGATGGTGTGGCCCCTTGCGCAGCACGAGATCGGCGCGAAAGCGCGTGGGGCGGATATTTTCCCGCAGGTTCACGAGATTGATGGTTTCCCAGATCTGGGTGGCGACGGCTTCCGCCTGCACGTCGTTGAGGGCCGCGTAACGGTGGAAGTAGGAGCGCGGGTCGGCGAAGGCGGTGCGCCGCAGCATGAAGAAACGCTCCACATACCAGCGCCGCAACAGATCTTCCGGCGCATCCAGATAGAGCGCGAAATCGAAGAAATCGGAAACGAAGGGAATGGCCTCACCGTCTCTCGGCGGACGGCCGGTCTGCAGCACGTTGAGCCCCTCGATGATGAGGATGTCCGGCTGGTCGATCTCGATGAAGGCGTCGGGCACAACATCATAGGTGAGGTGGTCGTAAACCGGCGCCTTCACGTGGCGGCGGCCGGCGCGCACATCGGCCAGAAAGCGCAAGAGCCGCGGCAGGTCGTAGGATTCTGGAAAGCCCTTGCGACCCATCAGGCCGCGGCGTTCCAGCTCGACGTTGGGCAGCAGGAAGCCATCGGTGGGCACGAGATCCACCCGCGGATGATCCGGCCAGCGCGAAAGCAACAGGCGCAGCAGGCGGGCGGTGGTGGACTTGCCCACGGCCACCGAGCCGGCCATGCCGATGATGAAGGGCACCTTGCTGCCATTGCCGCCGAGGAACTGCCGGCGCGCCCGGAACAGCCGCTGCATGGCGGCCACGTGGAGGTTGAGAAGGCGCGAAAGAGGCAGGTAGATGGCCTCCACCTCGACGAGGTCGATTTCCACCGCCAGCCCGCGGATTTCCTCCAGCTCCTGCGCGGTGAGCGCCAGCGGCGTGTCGGCCCTCAGCGCGGCCCACTGCTGGCGCGAAAAGCGACGGTAGGGAGAAGGCTCCCCCGGCGCGGCCACGTCCGTATCCTGCATGGCGCACTCCCCGGCGGCGGCGGGACCACCGTTTCCACAAGTTGCCGTGGGCATGGCATCTGGCCCATAATCACGTGGAAATCAACCGAATCAGGCAGGGGGCTGGCGAAGGATGGGAGAAACGGTGGGAATCATCGGGGCCGGCGCATGGGGCACGGCGCTGGCCATGAGCTGCGCGCGCGCCGGCCTGAAGGTGGTGCTGTGGGCGCGCGAGCCGGAGCTGGTGGAGGCCATGCGCACACGGCGGGAGAACGTGCGCTACCTGCCCGGCGTGAAGCTGGCCGAAGCCATCAGACCCACCGGCGGCCTGGCGGAGGCGGCGGCCGTGGTGGCGGATGAGGCACCATTGCTGCTGGCGACTCCGGCGCAGGCGACGCGGGAGATGTTGCGGCGATTGCGTGACGAGGCCGGCGTCGCGCACGGACGCATCGTGCTGTGCGCCAAGGGGCTGGAACAGGCGCGCCGGCGGCTGCTTGCGGACATCGTGCGCGAGGAATTGACGCAGGCGGAACCGCTGGTGCTTTCCGGCCCCAGCTTCGCATCCGAGGTGGCGCGCGGGCTGCCGGCGGCGGTCACCCTGGCGGCGGAGGACATCGACACGGCGCGCAACCTTGCGCGGCTGCTCTCGCACCCGGCGTTTCGCATCTACTCGTCGGACGACATGGTGGGCGTGCAGCTGGGTGGCGCGCTGAAGAACGTGCTGGCCATCGCCTGCGGCATCGTCGAGGGCAAGGGGCTGGGTGATTCCGCCCGCGCGGCGTTGCTGACCCGGGCATTCGCGGAAATGGTGCGGTTCGGCCGCGCCCTGGGCGCGAGGCCGGAGACGCTCACCGGGCTTTCCGGGCTGGGTGATCTGATGCTCACCGCCACGTCCGCGCAATCGCGCAACTATTCCCTGGGGCTGGAGCTGGGCCGCGGCCGCCCGCTGGCGGACATTCTCGGCGAGCGCATCACGGTGGCGGAAGGCGTGTTCACGGCGCAGGTGGTGGTGGAACTGGCGCGGGAACGCGACATCGACATGCCGATTTCCGAATCGGTGCACCGCATCGTGAGCGGTGAATCCGACCCGGATGCGGAAATGACGCGGCTGCTGTCCCGCCCGCTGAAGGACGAAACCGCGTGAGCCCCCGGCTATCGCGCGCTCACTTTCAGAGCTTCGGCACCGGCACCTCGCGCAACAGCTCGCGGGTGATCTTCTTGGAGAATTCCACCGCCGGCTGGTCGTAGGGATTCACGTCCATCAGATAGCCGGTGAGGATCGTCTCGATCATGAAATGCATGAACAGCGCTCCCAGCACCTCCTCGTCCAGGGCGGGAATGCGGAAGGTACGCACGGGACGGCCGTTGCGCCTGAGGCTCTCCACGGTGGCGCGCTGTTCACAGTCGGTGAGATCGCCGATGGTATGACCGCCAAGGCAATTCAGCCGCTCATCCTCGTCTTGCGCCAGGGACGCCGGAGCACGATAACCCTGCCCCGCCGTCTGCGGCATGATGATGGTGAACAGTTTGTCGTTCGGCCCATCGAGGAACAACTGCAGCTGCGAATGCTGATCCAGCGGGCCGGTGGCACCCACCGGAATGGGGCCCTTGCCTTCCTTGCCGAGGCTTTCCGCCCACAGCTGCCGCCACCAGGCGGTGAACAGCGTGAGCTGGCTGGTGTAGGGCATGGTCACCACGGCGCGCAGATGAATGCCCCTGAGCAGGCCGGCGTGCAGCGCCGCGCCCATGAGTGGCGGGCTGGCTTCCGGGTCGTCCACGTTTTCCAGCGCGCGCTTGAGCACCCGAGCGCCGCCCAACCGCAACGCCCGCGCATCCAGCCCCAGCAGGAAGGCGGGAATCATGCCGACGATGGAAAAGGCGGAATACCGACCGCCGATATCCTCGGGATGATCCAGCACCGGGATGCCGTGGGCATTGGCGATGCGGCGCAGGGGATTGTTCTTCGGAGAAGAGGGTTCCGTCACAATGAGCATGCGGCGGCCGATGGAAGCGCCGAAACCGTGCACCTGAAGATAGTCTATGGCCCACAGGCACTGCATGAGCGTTTCCGCCGTGGAGCCGGACTTGGACACCACGAGGAAGCGCAGCCCATCGATATCCAGACCGCTGATGAAACGCTCCATCCACGGCGTTTCCGGGTTGTCCATTACATGCAGCACCGGCGTGCCCAGGCGGCCGCAACGGGAGAACTTCGCCAGCTGCCGCAGCGCCCGCGGCGCCAGCGCGGAACCGCCGATGCCGAACAGCACCACGTCCTTCGCCCCGGCCGCCAGCTGCTGCGCCGCCAGGCGATATTGATCGAGATCGTCCTCACGCTGGGCGATGGTGAGTGCCGGCACCTTGCCCGTCGCGCATTCCCGTGCCAGCCTCTCCATCTGGCGTGTGGCGCGTTCACAGGCTTCCTTGAATTCGGCACTGCCGATACCGGCGGGGCCGATGTTTCTTGCCAGACAGCCCGTGATGTCCTGCTTGTAGGGCAAATCCATGAACTCGGCGGGACGATCGGAAAGTATGCGTGCGGAAACCGACATGCGAAAACCCCCAGCTTGCAAAGATAATCGATCAAAAACCTTGCGAAAAAATTGACACACGCAACCATCCCCCGGATCAGAGGCCGGAGGCTAGTCTGGCGCCCATCATCTCATTTCGGGCTCAGGCGCGCAAGGCGCCACCAGTGGCCTTCTCCACCGCCTGCACCACCTTTTCCGTCAACCGCTGGATCTGCTCATCGGTGAGCGTGGCCTGGCGCGGCTGAATCACGATCTCGACGGCGACGGACTTCCTGCCCGCGCCCAGCTGCTCTTCCGCCTGCGGCCCGGCGAACAGGTCGAACACGCGCACGTCCGCGATGAGCGCCTTGTCCGCCCCCTTCACGGCGCGCAGAATGGCAGCGGCGGGCACGTCCGCGTCCAGCACGAAGGCGAGATCGCGCTTCAACGGCATCAGGTCGGGTGCGTCCAGCGGTGGCCTGGCGGTGCCCTTGCGCCGTTTCGCCGGCAACGCGTCGAGGAATATCTCGAAGGCGGCTATGGGGCCCTTCACGTCCATGTCCTTCAGAACGGCGGGATGCAGCTCGCCGAAATGGCCCAGCACGTTCTTCGGCCCCAGCTTCAGCGTGGCGGAACGTCCGGGGTGATACCAGTCCGGCGCACTTTCGGCGTCCACCTGCACTGAATCGGGGTTCAGCCCGGCGGCAGCGAGCACCGCCAGCGCATCGGCCTTGACATCGAAGGCATCCACCGGCCGGGGACGCGCCGCCCAGTGGCGCGGGCCGGTCATGCCCTGGCGGATGCCGGCGGCCATCACCCGCTCGCCCTCCGGTTCGTCGGAAAGATAGACGCTGCCCACCTCGAACAGCCGCACGTTGGGGAAACCGCGCGCGATGTTGCGCCCGGCCGCGGCGATGAGGTTCGGCAACAGCGAGGGGCGCATGTCGGAAAGCTCGCTGGAGATGGGGTTGGCCAGCTCCAGCGCCTTCGCTCCACCTCCGAACAACTCCGCGTGGCGTTTAGGCAGGAAGGCGTAGGTCGCTGCCTCCAGCAGGCCGCGGGAAGCCAGAAGGTGGCGGGTGCGCACCTGCCGTTTCTGTAATTCGGTGAGCACCGGCCGGGCCACCGCATGCGGGCGCTCAAGCGGCGCGGAGGGCAGCTCGTCCAGCCCGACGATACGCACGATCTCCTCCACCAGGTCGGCCTCGCCCCTGATATCGGGCCGCCAGGAGGGGGCGACGGCGGTGATGGCCTCGCCCTCGTCGGTCAGCTCAAAGCCCAGTCTTTCGAGAATTTCCTTCTGTTTCGCCTCCGGAACCTCCAGGCCTGCCAGCGTCTTCACGCGATCCTTGCGCAGGCGGAACGTGCGCTGTTCCTTTGGCTGCACGGCGGGCTTGCCCACTTCCACCAGATGCGAGCATTCGCCGCCGCACAGTTCGAGGATCAGCTTGCTGGCGAGCTGCGCGCCAGCGGGCAGGAAGGCGGGATCGACGACGCGCTCGAAGCGGTAGCGGGCATCGGTCATGACATTCAGCTTGCGGCCGGTGATGGCGGTGCGCACGGGGTCGAAATACGCCACCTCCAGGAACACCTCGGTGGTGTCCTCGGTGCAGCCCGACTCCTCGCCGCCGATGATGCCGCCCAGCGCTTCCGGGTCGCGGTCGTCGGCGATGACCACCATGCCCTCTTCCAGCTCGTATTCCCTGCCGTCCAGCGCCAGCAGCTTCTCGCCGTCTTTCGCCGAGCGCACGTGCAGGTCGCCCGCCACCTTCGCGGCGTCGAACACGTGCAGCGGGCGGTTGAACGAGAACATGATGTAGTTGGTGATGTCCACCAGCGCCGAGATGGGGCGCGCCCCGACGGCGCGCAGGCGGTGCTGCATCCACGCCGGCGAGGGACCGTTCTGCACGCCGCGGAAATGCCGCCCGATGAAGTGCGGGCAGGCCTCCGGGTATTCGAGATGCACGTTGATGGGCGAGTCGTAATCGCCCGCGATATTCGGCACCTCGATGGGCTTGAGCGTGCCCAGCCCGGCGGCGGCGAGGTCGCGGGCGATGCCGTAAACGCCCAGCGCGTCGCCGCGGTTCGGCGTGATGGCGATCTCGATGACCGGGTCGTTCAGCCCCAGCGCCTCGGCGGCGGATTCGCCCAGCGGCGTGTCCCCGGGCAGCTCGATGATGCCGTCGTGATCGTCGGAGATTTCCAGCTCGCGCTCGGAGCACATCATGCCGGCGCTTTCCACGCCACGCACCTTCGCCACCTTCAGGTCCAGCCCGGTG
>JALUAB010000115.1 GCA_027051195.1 Hyphomicrobiales bacterium | reverse complement strand
TGAAGCGCACCGGTTTTCCGCCGGAAAAGGCCGGTGCGGTGGAGGTGGCCTCTTCCACCAACGGTCAGCTCACTCCGCCGGTTATGGGCGCGGCGGCCTTCCTCATCGCCGAGTTCACCGGCACGCCTTATTTCGAGCTCGTCAAGCATGCCTTCGTCCCGGCGCTGATTTCCTACATCGCGCTCGTTTACATCGTGCACCTGGAGGCGCTGAAGCTGAACCTGCAGGGCCTGCCCAAGCCCCCCACCGGCCGCACTTTCGCGCAATCGCTCATGCTGTTCGTCGGCGGCTTCCTGGCCACGCTGATACTGTTCGCCTTCGTCTATTACGTGCTGGGATGGATCAAGGTCGCCTTCCCCAACATGACCACGCCCACGGTCATGCTCATGTTCCTGGCCGCCTATCTGGTGCTGGCCTGGTTCGCGGCGCAGAAGCCCGATCTTGATATCGACGATCCCAACGCGCCCATCACCGAGCTGCCGCGGGCAGGGGCCACGGCCATCACCGGGCTGTATTACATCCTGCCCATCATCCTGCTCATCTGGATGATCATGATCGAGCGCACCTCCGCCGGCACCGCCGCCTATTACGCGGTGCTGGCCATGACCTTCATCGCCTTCACCCAGCACGCCATCAAGGGATTCTTCCGCGGCCGGATGCAGCTGGGCGCGCAGCTCAGGCGTGGTTTCTCCGAGTGGGTGGACGGCCTCATCGCCGGTGCCCGCTCCATGATCTCCATCGCCGTGGCCACCGGCGCGGCGGGCATCATCGTCGGCACCATCGGCCTCACGGGCGCGCATCAGGTCATCGGCGCCTTTGTGGAATATCTCTCCGCCGGCTCGCTCATTCTGATGCTCCTGCTGGTGGCGGTCATGAGCCTCATCCTGGGCATGGGCCTGCCGACCACCGCCAACTACATCGTCGTGTCCTCGCTCATGGCGCCGGTGATCCTCTCCGTGGGCGCGCAGAATGGCCTGCTGCTGCCGGCGGTGGCGGCGCATCTGTTCGTGTTCTACTTCGGCATCCTCGCCGATGACACCCCGCCGGTGGGCCTGGCCGCCTTCGCCGCCGCGGCCATTTCCGGCGGCGATCCCATCAAGACCGGTATTCAGGGTTTTGCCTACGACATCCGCACCGCCATCCTGCCATTCCTGTTCGTGTTCAACACCGAGCTGCTGCTCATCGACGTGACACTGTGGAAAGGCATCTTCGTTTTCATCATCGGCGTCATCGCCATGTTGTTGTTCGCCTCCGCCACGCAGAACTACATGTTCGTGCGCAACAAATGGTGGGAGACCGCGGCGCTGCTGCTCATCGCCTTCACCCTGTTCCGCCCCGGCTTCTGGCTGGACATGGTGCAGCCGCCCTTCATCGAGCACCCGGGCACGCGGATCCTGGAAATGGTGCAGAAGACCGAGCCGGGCAAGCTCATGCGCATCAGGGTGGCCGGGCCGGATCTGGACAATCCCGACCGCACCAGATCCACCTTGCTGCAGGTGGAGGTCAAGGAGGGTGGAACGGCCGAGGAGCGGCTGCGCAAGTCCGGCCTCATGGTGCAGGTGGAAGGCGATGCCGTGAAGCTGGAAGAGCCCATGCCGGGCACACCGCTTTTCCACCTGTCGCAGAAGTTCGACTTCTACGGCGACAAGCCGGTGGTCATCACCAACGTCTATGAGCCGGCGAAGCGCATGCCCAAGGAGGTCTTCTACATCCCGGCGCTGCTGCTGCTGGGCCTCGTCATCGCCTCGCAGCTGCGCCGCCGTCGCCGCCTGCAGGGCGAAGCCGTCGGTGCCGCGGCCTGAACGCCGCGCCCGGCCACAGGGAGGAAGAAACGATGGCCGATGCAACTTTTCAACGCATTCTGCTTCCCATCGAGCTGGGGGAGCCAAGCTCGTGGGAAAAGGCCCTGCCCGTGGCGCTGGATATGGCGCGACGCTATGGCGCGCGGCTGGATGTGCTCACCGTCATTCCGGATGTGGGTATGCCGGTGGTGGGCAGCTTCTTTCCCGCCGACTTCGAGGAGAAGGCCCGTGCCAAGGCCACCGAGGAGCTGCGCAGGTGGCTGGACAAGAATGTGCCGGAGGATATCGAGGCGGAAGGCCACGTCTCCGTCGGCACCATCTATCACAGGATTATCCGGGCGGCGGAGAAGCTGAACAGCGACCTCATCGTCATGGCTTCCCACCGGCCCAAGATGCGTGACTATCTGCTGGGGCCGAACGCCGCCCGCGTGGTGCGGCACGCGCCAGTGCACGTTTTCATCGTCCGCTCCTGAGAGGGAAGGGGCACCTCAGGGCACTGGTGAGTCCCTTGAGCCGCGGAACGCGCTTCCGCGGCCCTTTTTTCTTTCGCAGCGGCGCGCACGGTCCACGGCGATGAAAACGGCTGGCCTGCCAGAATCCGGGCGTGCAACCCGTTCCGCGCTCCGAGAAGTCTTGTTTTTTCGCGTTATGCCTGGCGGTGCGGTGTGATGGCTGGTTCCGCATGCATCCTGAAAAAAGACCGGAGGAGCGCGATGCTCCTCCGGCCACGTCCTGTTTCCGTTTGTGGCTTCCGGGCCGTCAGATGGCCTGCGAGCCCTTGCCAAACTCCGGATAGGCCTCCACGCCGATCTCCGCGGCATCCAGACCCATCATCTCCTCTTCCTCGCTCACGCGGATGCCGATGGTGAACTTGAGGATGGCCCACAGCACCAGCGAGACGATGAAGGTGAATGCGCCGATGGCCGCGATGCCGACGATCTGCGTGCCGAAGCTGGCATCGGAGTTGGTGAACGCCACCGCGATGGTGCCCCAGATGCCGGCCACGAGGTGCACCGGAATGGCGCCCACCACGTCGTCGATCTTCAGCTTGTCCAGCAGCGGCACAACGATGACGACGATCAGGCCGCCCACCGCGCCGATGAACAGCGCCCACGGAATGGAGGGAGTCAGCGGCTCGGCGGTGATGGAGACGAGGCCGGCCAGCGCGCCGTTCAGCACCATGGTGATATCCACCTTGCGGTAGATGATCTGGGTGAGGATCAGCGCCGTCACCGCGCCGGCCGCGGCGGCCAGGTTGGTGTTGACGAAGATGCGGGCGATAGCGGAGGCATTTTCGGCCGAATCCATGGCCAGCTGCGAGCCACCGTTGAAGCCGAACCAGCCCAGCCACAGGATGAAGGTGCCGAGCGTGGCCAGCGGCATGGAAGAGCCGGGGATCGGGTGCACCGAGCCGTCCTTGCCATACTTGCCCATGCGCGGCCCCAGCAGAATGGCGCCCGCCAGCGCGGCCCAGCCGCCCACGGAGTGCACGATGGTGGAACCGGCGAAATCCAGGAAGCCCATCTTGTCCAGCCAGCCGCCGCCCCACTTCCAGGCGCCGGTGATGGGATACATGATGCCGGTCAGAATCACCGTGAAGATGAGGAACGGCCACAGCTTGATCCGCTCCGCCAGCGTGCCCGAGACGATGGACGCGGCCGTGGCCACGAACACCATCTGGAAGAACCAGTCGGAAGCCGCCGCATACATGGTGGCGCCTTCCTTGGCCAGGCCGGCGGCCTCGCCGGCCGGATCGGGCAGCGAAACCGGCACCGGCGTGCCGAAATAGCCGCCATCAACGCCGGTGTACATGAGGTTGTAGCCGATCAGCCAGTACATGAGCCCGGCGATGGAATACAGTGCGATGTTCTTGGTGAGCTGCATGGAGACGTTCTTGGTGCGCACCAGGCCCGCCTCCAGCATGGCGAAGCCGGCCGCCATCCACATCACCAGAAAGCCCATCACCAGGAAGTTCAGGGTATTGAAGATGAATTTCACCTGGGTTTCGAACGGAGCGGCCTCGGCGGCCAGCGCCGTTCCCGAACCCAGCAGCAGCACGGCGGATGCCGCCAGTCCGGCACCGGCCAGCCGCATGACCTTGCGGTTCTCGATCATGTCTCTTTCCCCTCTGGAAAACTGCTGTTGTCTTACAGCGCGTCGCGGTCGGTTTCGCCGGTGCGAATGCGCACCACCTGCTCCACCGGCAGGACGAAGATCTTGCCGTCGCCGATCTGCCCGGTCTGCGCGGCCTCGCGAATGGTTTCCACCACCTTGTCCGCGAGATCGGCGCTCACGGCCACTTCCACCTTCACCTTGGGCAGGAAGTTCACGACGTATTCTGCGCCACGGTAAACCTCCGTGTGCCCCTTCTGGCGCCCGTGGCCCTTCACCTCGGAGACGGTCATGCCCTCGACCCCGAGATTGGCCAGCGCCTCGCGCACCTGCTCCAGCCGGTGCGGCTTGATGATGGCGATGATGTATTTCATGCGTTGCTCCTCCTTCCCACGCTCAGGCCATTCCCGAAGCGCTGGCCATTGGGAATCAAGGAACGTGCCAATCTGCTCAAAAATTCACAACTTCATGATTTATTAGGGATTCACGGATTCGGCGCGCAACAATCCCTCAGCAGATAAGAACAAAAAATAGGCAGCAAGAGGAGATTTGCACAAAACATGTGCAAATATGCAGATTCATGAATGTGTGAATGCCGGGTTGGCGGAAACACTGTGCCGCCGGGCGGGGCGCATGGCCGCTACTGGCTGGCCCACAGGATGCGCGCCATCCATACGATGCCGATAAGAGGCTCCGTGCGTTCCGCATGATCGGGATTGAGCGAGGCCAGGACGACCTCTTCCTGCGTGCGCCGGCGCAGCTCCTTGGCCATGACTTCACCGTTCTTCAGCCGCACCACCACCCTGTCGCCCACGTATGTCTGACTGTTGGGGGAAACCACGATGACAGTGCCGTCGCGATACACCGGCTCCATGCTGTTTCCCGTAATGCGCAGGGCATAGGCGTTTTCGTCGGAAATGCCGGGAACTTCCACTTCATCCCAGCCGCTGCCGACAGGAAAACCGGCGTCGTCGAAATACCCCTCTCCGCCGGCCCGGGCCAGCCCTATCAGCGGAATGCGCGTGCGCAATGGTTTCTTGCGGTGCAGAATGCGCGCGAATTCCTCCAGCGACGTGCCGGTGGCGGTCAGCACCTTCGACAGGCTCTCGGTGGAAGGCCAGCGTGGCCGACCGTTGGTCGTTATGCGCTTGGAACGGTTGAACGACGTGGGGTCAAGCCCCGCCTGCCGTGCGAGAGCGGAGACGCTGAGCCCATTGTTGTGCGCGAGGGTATCCAGCGCGCGCCAGATATCCGCATGAGTAAACATTGCCAGAAATGTCACCACGCCCTTCCTTCTGGCAGGGCATACACACGATGCAACCTGCTACTACCCAGCATAACGGCTGGGTGCGGGCGAGTCCAATCACATCGCGAGAATTGTTCTGCCGCGTCGTCCCGGGGAGCGCTGAAGGTATAATGTGGGCCGCGCTGTGACCGGCGAAGGCCTACCGCCCGGCCGGGCGCAGCATTTCGGCAATGGCCTCGCGCACCACGACGAACTGCCCGGCCGGCGCGTAGCGCGTCAGATACGGCGGCACCACCGCCTCTATGCCCTCCGGCTCCAGGCCCAGCCCGGAAAAGGTACGCCCGTCGCCTTCCGCCGCCTTGCTCACGATATTGTCGCGCTCCAGCATGCGCACCTGGTCCGGCGTGATGGGCGCGCCGGGCAGGAACTGCGCCGGCCATGCCATCAGCTTCGCCGCCCAGAACGGTACCGGCAGCAGCAGCCGGCGGCGATGAATCACCCGCAGCATGAACCGCATCAGCTCGCGGAAGGTGAAGATCTCCGGCCCGCCCAGCTCGAGGATTCTGCCCCTCTGCGCACTCGTTTCCACCAGCCGCACCACGGCTTTCGCGATGTCGCCCACATAGACGGGCTGAAAGCGCGTATCTCCGCCAACCAGCGGCAACACCGGCGACAGCCGGGCCATGGCGGCGAATCGGTTGAAGAACTGGTCTTCCGGCCCCACCACGATGGATGGGCGCAGGATGACGGCGTCCGGCAGGATGCGTCGCACCTCCTGTTCACCCTTGGCCTTGCTGCGGCCATAGGCGGAAGGCGAGGCCGGATCGGCCCCGATGGCGGAAATGTGAATGAAGGTGCGCGCGCCGGCCTCTTTCGCGGCCTGGGCGGCGGCGGCAGCGCCCTTCACGTGCACCGCCTCGAACGTCTGCCGGCCGCGCTCGGCCAGAATGCCCACCAGGTTGAGCACCGCCACCGAGCCTTCCGCCGCGCGGCGCACCGATTCCGGATCACGCACATTGCCCTGGGCAAAGGCGATCTGCCCCGGCGCTCCCAGCGGCTGCAGGAACTGCGCCAGATCGGGCCGCCGGCAGATCACCCGCACCCGCCAGCCGGCGGATGCCAGCGCCGCCACCACGTGCCGGCCGATGAAGCCCGAACCGCCGATGATGCTGACGATCTCGTCCCGGAATTCGCGCTTTCCCGCCATGTGCTGTCTCCCGTGCTCCCCTGTTGCCCGCGGCCAGCCTTGCAGCCACTGGATAGCACATCTGCACCGCGTGAAAAGACCCGCTTTCCCTCTTGACTTTCCCGGCGTCAGAAACTAGGTGAATGGCCGGTGATGCCCGGGTGGCGGAATTGGTAGACGCGCTGGCTTCAGGTGCCAGTGGCCTTTACGGCCGTGGAAGTTCGAGTCTTCTCCCGGGCACCATACATTAGGAGCTTTTTCGCTTGCCGCGCCGCCCTCCACGTGGCGGCGTTTTTGTTTTCGGTTGGGAGCAACCAGATGAAGATCCGCCTTTACAAGCATGATCTGCCGGACGATGCCGACTTCGGCGACGAGGTGGCGGTGGACACCGAGACGTTGGGTCTGAACCCGTTCCGCGACAAGCTCTGCCTCGTGCAACTTTCCTCTGGCGATGGCAATGCCGTGCTGGTGCAGTTGGACCGCGAAACCTACCACGCGCCGAATCTCAAGCGCCTGCTGGAAGACGGGAACGTGACGAAGATCTTCCACTATGCCCGCTTCGACATGGCGGTGCTGAAGCATTGGCTGGGTGCGGAGGTGAAGCCCGTGTGGTGCACCAAGATCGCCTCGAAGCTGGCCCGCACCTACACCGACCGGCACGGACTGAAGGATCTGGTGCGCGAGATGCTGGGCGTGGACATGTCCAAGCAGCAGCAAAGCTCGGACTGGGGCACGCCCGTGCTTTCCGAGGCGCAGAAGCAGTATGCGGCTTCCGATGTGCTATACTTGCACGAGCTGAAACAGCGGCTGGAGATGATGCTGCGCCGCGAAGGGCGTCTGGAGCTGGCGGAAGAGTGCTTCGCCTTCCTGCCCACCCGCGTGGCGCTGGATCTGGCGGGCTGGCAGGATGCGGACATTTTCGCCCATTCCTGAAGCGGCCTGCGCCCCACGCCGCGACACGTGAAACGACCCGACGGGGGATCACCGCACCCATGCCCCGCACCAGCGCATCGGAGCGTCTGATAAGAACGCGCACGGACAGGATTCTCAAGCGCCTCATGGGCCTGCACCCGCGGCGCATCGACCTCACGCTGTCCCGCATGCGCCGGCTCATGTCGGCGCTGGGCCATCCGGAGCGCGCCCTGCCGCCGGCGATTCACGTCGCCGGCACCAACGGCAAGGGTTCCACCATCGCCTTCATGCGCGCCATCCTGGAGGCGGCGGGGCTGCGCGTGCATGCCTACACCTCGCCTCATCTGGTGCGTTTTTCCGAGCGCATCCTGCTGGCTGGCGAGAAGGGCGCGGCACCCATCGCCGAGCCATGGCTGGCGGAGCTTCTGGAGGAATGCGAGGCAGCCAACGCCGGCGCGCCCATCACCTTTTTCGAGAGCACCACCGCCGCTGCGTTTCTCGCCTTTTCGCGCCGCCCGGCGGACGTGCTGCTGCTGGAAGTGGGCCTCGGCGGCCGGCTGGACGCCACCAACGTGGTGGAAAACGTGGCCGCGAGCGCCATCACGCCGGTGGCGCTGGATCATCAGGAGTATCTCGGCGACAACCTGCGTCAGATCGCCGCCGAGAAGGCCGGCATCATCCGCCCGGGCGTGCCCGTGGCCGTGGGGCCGCAGGAGGAAGACGCCTGGCACGCCATCGCCGAGCGCGCCGCCGAGCTGGGCGCCCCGCTGTTCGCCGCCAACCGCGACTGGCAGGCCTTCGAGCAGCACGGCCGCCTGGTATGGGAGGATGAGCGCGCCCTTTACGACCTGCCCATGCCGATGCTGGCCGGGCGCTTCCAGCTGGACAACGCCGGGCTGGCCATCGCCGTGCTGCGCCTGCTGGGAGATGCGCGCATTACGGAAGAGGTCATTGCGAAAGGGCTGGCCCGCGCGCGCTGGCTGGCGCGGATGCAGCCCGTGCGCTCCGGTGCCTTGCGCCTGCTGGTGAATCCGGATGACGAGATCTGGATTGACGGCGGGCACAACGCCCACGCCGCCCGCGCGCTCAGCAACGCGCTGGCCGACCTGGAGGACGTCTCGCCCATGCCGCTGGTGCTGGTGCTGGGCATGCAGAAGAATCGCGATCCGGGGGAATACCTGCGGCACTTCGCCGGGCTGGCCACGCAGGTCATCGGCGTGCCGCTGCCCGAAACCTCGGCGGAAATGGCCGGTGGCCACGCGCCGGAAGACATCGCCGCCGCTGCCTGCCGCACGGGCCTTGCCGCCCGCCCCGCGCCGACGCTGGAAGAGGCCCTGCGCCAGGCCGCCAGGCTGCGGCCGGACAGCCCCGTGCGCATCGTCATCGCCGGATCGCTGCATCTCGCCGGGCAGGCGCTGGCGAAAAACGAGGGCGAGGAGCCCTGACGGCCCCACCCACTTCCTCGTCATTCATTGGAAATCATACCAGGCTGCGTAAAAACTGACCGGCAAAACCGCCCCGCGCCCCCACCCAAGCCCTTGTTTTTCATAATTTGGCAGTTGGGTGGGAGCGCGGGGCGGTGGGTGGCCATTTATGCATTCTGGTATCAGACGTCGAGATTCGCCACGCTCAGCGCATTCTCGCGAATGAATTCGCGCCGCGCCTCCACCGTGTCGCCCATCAGCTCGGCGAACAGCTGGTCGGCCTCGTCCAGTTCGTTGATCTTCACCTGCAACAACGAGCGCGCGTTCGGGTCCAGCGTCGTTTCCCACAGCTGCTCCGGGTTCATCTCGCCCAGGCCCTTGTAGCGCTGGATGGAAAGCCCCTTGCGCCCGTGCGCGAACACCTCTTCCAGCAATTGTAGCGGCGAGTGGATGACGATCTCCTCCTCCCCGCGCTGCAACGTGGCAGGCGCACCGAACACCTCTCGCAGGAAGTCGGCATGCCTGGCCAGCCGCCGTGCCTCGTAGGAGGTCAGGAGCGGCAGATCGAGCAAATGTTCCTCGCGCACGCCGCGCACTTCGCGCCACACTGCCACGCCGTCGTCCTCGCGCAGCCCGGCCCGCCAGCCCCGCTCGTATTCTTCCGAAATGGCGTCCAGCCGCTTCGCCAGCTCTTCCGCCAGCGCCTCCAGACGCGCCTGGTCGTTCGCCGCCTCCTCGCCGAACAGCCCGGCGATGGCCGCCTGTTCGAGAAGGAAGCGCGGATATTTCTGCGGCATGGCCTCTATGGAGCGTTTCACCTGCCGCGCCTCGTCCACCACCGCGCGCAAGTCCGCGCCCGTGCGCACCTCGCCGGAAGACAATCGCAGCGCCGCATCCTCCGTGCCCGCTTCCACCAGGAAGTTCTCCAGTGCTTCGTCGTCCTTCAGATACATCTCCGTCTTGCCGCGCATCACCTTGTAGAGCGGCGGCTGCGCGATGTAGAGGTAGCCGCGCTCTATGATCTCCGGCATCTGCCGGTAGAAGAAGGTGAGCAGCAGCGTGCGGATGTGCGCACCGTCCACGTCGGCGTCGGTCATGATGATGATCTTGTGATAGCGCAGCTTGCCGATGTCGAACTCCTCGCGCCCGATGCCGGTGCCCAGCGCCGTGATCAGCGTGCCGATCTCGTTGGACGAGAGCATCTTGTCGAAGCGCGCGCGCTCCACGTTCAGGATCTTGCCGCGCAGGGGCAACACCGCCTGGTTCTGCCGGTTGCGCGCCTGCTTGGCGGAGCCGCCGGCGGAATCGCCCTCCACGATGAACAGCTCCGCCTTTGCCGGGTCGCGCTCCTGGCAGTCGGCCAGCTTGCCGGGCAGCGAGGCCACGTCCAGCGCGCTCTTGCGCCGTGTGAGCTCGCGCGCCTTGCGCGCCGCCTCGCGGGCGACGGCCGCCTCCACCACCTTGGAAACGATGGCCTTCGCCTCTGACGGATGCTCCTCGAACCACTGCTTCAGCCTGTCGCCGACGATACCTTCCACCACCGGGCGCACTTCCGATGAAACCAGCTTGTCCTTGGTCTGCGAGGAGAACTTCGGGTCAGGCACCTTGACGGACAGCACGGCGGTGAGGCCCTCGCGCGCGTCCTCGCCGGAGAGCGAAACCTTTTCCTTCTTCAAAAGGCCCGACTCCTGCGCGTAGCCGTTCACCACGCGGGTGAGCGCGGCACGAAAGCCCGCCAGATGCGTGCCGCCGTCGCGCTGCGGAATGTTGTTGGTGAAGCACAGCACCTGCTCGTGGTAACTGTCGTTCCACCACAAGGCGCATTCCACCACGATGCCGTCGCGCTCGCCGGTGATGTGGATGGGCTCCGGAATGAGCGGATTACGGGCGCGGTCGATGTGCTTGACGAACTCGATCAGCCCGCCGTCGTATTTCATCTCCACCCGTTTCGGTTCCGCCCCGCGCTTATCTTCCAGCACGATGCGCACGCCGGAATTCAGAAACGCCAGTTCGCGCAGCCGATGCTCCAGCGTGTGGAAGTCGAACTCGGTATTGGAAAAGATTTCGGCTGACGGCAGGAAGGTGATTTCCGTGCCCGTGCGCTCGCCCGCATCGCCGACGACCTGCAAGGGCGCCACCGGCTCGCCCATGCGGAACTCCATGAAGTGCTCCTTGCCGTCGCGCCAGATGCGGAGTTTCAGCCACTCGGACAGCGCGTTCACCACGGAAACGCCCACGCCGTGCAGGCCGCCGGAAACCTTGTAGGAGTTGGAATCGAACTTTCCGCCGGCGTGCAGCTGGGTCATGATGACCTCCGCCGCGGAAACGCCCTCGGTCGGGTGGATGTCCACCGGAATGCCGCGTCCGTTGTCTCGCACGGTCACGGAACCATCCGGGTTCAGACTCACCTCGATGCTGTCGCAATAGCCGGCCAGCGCCTCGTCGATGGCGTTGTCCACCACCTCATAGACCATGTGGTGCAGGCCGGAACCGTCGTCGGTGTCGCCAATGTACATGCCCGGCCGCTTGCGCACGGCCTCCAGGCCTTTCAGCACCTTGATGGACTCCGCGCCGTAGTCCTGCCCGGCCTGCTGTTTTTCCTGCTCGCTCATGTGCTTTTCGCGTTCCCGTTTTCTCGCTGGGCGGCGCGCATGAATCACCCGCCGCGCACGTGCCCGTCTTCTATCACAAAAAACGCCGCCGCACCCGCAAGATCAGTGAAAATCTCCACGTCCGTGCCAGTCATCCACACCTGCGATTCAAGCGCCAGCAGGGCGTCGAACAACCCCTGCCGGCGCGTGGCGTCCAGGTGCGCCGCCACCTCGTCCAGCAGCAGGATTGGGGCGGCGTCTCCCAGCGCGTCCCTCACCGCCTGCGCGTGCGCCAGCACCAGCGCCATCAGCAGCGCCTTCTGCTCGCCGGTGGAACACAGCCGCGCCGCCATGCCGCGCCCGGCGTGCGTCACCAAAAGGTCGCTGCGATGCGCCCCGGTGAGCGTGCGCCCGGCGCCGGCGTCCTCCGCCCGCGCCTGCGCGAGATGCGCGCGGTAGGCGTCCTCCACCTCCACCGCCGGTGCATGCAGCAGCCGTTCTTCCAGCCATCCCTGCATGGCCAGGTGCGCCGGTGGAAAGGCGCCGTTTGCCGCTTCCAGCAGCCGCATGCCGCCGGCGATAGACTGCACCGTCATCAGCCGCGCCGCCGCCACCGCCACCGCCACCTCGGCCAGCTGTGCCTCGATAGCGTCCAGCCAGGCGGATTGCGACCGGTGGTGATCCAGCAGCCGGTTGCGCTGGCGCAGCAATTTCTCCAGCGCGTTGATGCGGCTTGCGTGCTCCGGGTCGACGGCCAGCGTCAGCCGGTCGATGAACCGGCGCCGCTCGCTGGCAGGCCCGGTGAACAGCCCGTCCATGGCCGGCGTCAGCCACGCCAGCCGCACGTGCCGTGCCAGCTCGCGGGAAGAGCGCGCCTGCTTGCCGTCGATCTTGAGCGTGCGGCTGCCGGGGCTTTCCACCGCCTCGTCGTTGGCCGCACACGGCGCGGCGCGCCAGGCCATGCCGATGTCCACCGCGCCCGCCAGGCCGGAAAGCGCAAAGGCTGCCGCCCACTGCCCCGGCGCGGCGAGGTTCGCCATGTCGGCGAAGGCCGCGCGCCTCAGCCCCCGGCCCGGGGAGAGCAGGGAGAGTGCCTCCAGCACGTTGGTCTTGCCCGCGCCGTTGGGTCCGGTGAGCACCACCAGCGGTGCCTCGATGCCCTCGATGCGCGTGCTTGCGTGGTTGCGGAAACCGGTCAGCGTCAGCCGCTGCACGGCAAGCCGCGGCCGCGCCGCCTGGCGGGGCGCGCCGCGTGCTTCCGATATGGGGTTTTTCCGCTGCATTTCAAAGGCTTTCCTGGTTGAAACAGTGCGAAAGCCAGGTTCTAAGTCGTCATCCCCGGGCTTGTCCCGGGGATCCAGGGAGAAAAACGGAAAGCATGCAATTTCC
Organism: Hyphomicrobiales bacterium; assembly: GCA_027051195.1. Taxonomy (GTDB): domain Bacteria; phylum Pseudomonadota; class Alphaproteobacteria; order Rhizobiales; family Aestuariivirgaceae; genus Thermopetrobacter. The sequence continues at coordinate 1,727 of JALUAB010000115.1, read as the reverse complement.
CGAAACGGCAGAGTTTCATCCCGAGCTTGTCGTGTGCCACTCTGGATTGCCGGCGCAAGGCCGGCAATGACACGGGAGGGACAGCCGTTTGCTTGTAACGCTTCCACCACCCCAGGTTTCCAGCGAGTCCCGTCGGAGGAAAGAGCAGCATGGCAAGCCCCTTGAAATGAACGGCTATCCTTGTGTGGGTGAACATTACGCGTTCTCCAGCGCGGCGCGGATGGCATGTGCCGCCGCCACCGGGTCGGGCGCCTGCGTGATGGGTCGCCCGATGACGAGGATATCCGCGCCCGCGGCCTGCGCGGCCTGTGGCGTGGCGGCGCGCTTCTGGTCGTTCATGGCGCTGCCGGCGGGGCGGATGCCCGGCACGATGGTGAGGAAATCCTCGCCCAGTTCCGCGCGAATGACAGCAACTTCCTCGGGTGAACATACCACGCCGTCAAGCCCGCACGCCCCGGCCAGCTGCGCCAGCCGCAGCACCGCGTCATGCGGCGGCCCGGTAAGGCCGGTGGCCTCCAGATCTTCCGGCCCCAGCGCCGTGAGCACCGTCACCGCCACCAGCTTCGCCCGGCCGTCTACCGCGTCCGCCGCAGCGCGCAGCATGGCCGGGCCGCCGGATGCATGCACGTTCAGGATGGCCGGCGGCGGCGAGAGCGCAAGCAGCGAGGAAAGTCCCCGCGCCACCGTGTTGGGAATGTCGTGCAGTTTCAGGTCGAGAAAGACGGGAAGCCCGGCCTCGGCTACTCGCGCGTAGCCCCCCGGCCCGGCGGCGTAGAACAGCTCCATGCCCACCTTTGCGAAGTCCACCGCACCAACCAGCTGGCGCGCCAGATTGGCGGCGGCGTCCGCCTCCGGCATGTCCAGCGCCACGCAGATGCGCGTGCGTTTCGCGTCGCCCGGTTTCCCGTGAATCGCCATGAGCAAGGCGTGCGCCAGCGCGCGCCGCCTGTCAAGCGCCGCGGCCCGCCCGTGGAAAGTTCATTCCACCCCATGCATGGAAAGAAAGTGTGCCGTGGCCATATCCATGGTCGCCACGTGGCTGGAGAGCCAAGGCAGAAACTCCTCGCGGATGAAGTGGGCCAGCGCCGCGCGCCCTGCCGCATCGTCCACATCGGCGCACAGCTCCGCCACCATCGGCCGCATGCGGTCATGCTCGCTCTTGTGAATGGGATAGGGCGGAAAGCCGTGTTGCTCCATCAGCCGTTCCTCGCGCGAGAAATGCTCCTCCACGTGCACGGCGAAGGCCGTGGCCAGCTCCGCCGCCCGTGCCGCGTCGTCCGCCTCCAGAGCCGCCAGCAGGTTGCGCAGCAGATCCAGCTCCTCCGCGTGGGTGGCGTTCATGGAAGGCACCGCCACCTGTGGAATGTCGAACCCCTGTATGATGTTCATGGCTGCCCCCTGATCATGGCGCATGAAGGATCATCCCATCCCTCAACTGGCAGTCACGGCCCGGCGCCGCCTTGACCCACGTCAAGGAATGCGGCCTTCTGGCGCCCTTTTCAGCCGCGTGTTTTCCGCTATAACGGCGCACGAGCCGCTCCGCTCCACCGGGGCGGGCATATGCATTGTTGCCTTTGCCAAGTCTGACAGGAGGAATGATCACATGGCGATTCGAGTTGCGATCAACGGCTTTGGGCGGATTGGCCGGAACGTGTTGCGCGCGGCGGTGGAAGCGGGGCGCGATGACATCGAGTTCGTGGCCATCAACGACCTTGGCCCGGTGGAGA
>JALUAB010000114.1 GCA_027051195.1 Hyphomicrobiales bacterium | reverse complement strand
ACCGGCAAGCTGGCGGACGAGATCGTCACCCGTTTCGGCCGCGGGGCGGCGCGGGCGGCCTGAGCCGCCGCCGGACGGTCATTTGCGCCTGTGCTTCCGTGTGCCTATATTGCGGCCACGTGAACGAATGGCCGCAAACGGGAGCATTTGCGCATGAACGCCGCCGGCGTGCCCTTCCGCAAGATGAACGGGCTGGGCAACGATTTCGTCATCATCGACGCGCGCGGCAGGGACGTGCCCATGACCGCTGAGATCGCGCGGCGCATTGGCGACCGCGAGAACGGGGTGGGATGCGACCAGATCATCGTGCTGCGGGCGGACGACGTGGACGGCGTGGACGCCTTCATGGAGATCTGGAACCGCGACGGTTCGCAGGTGGGCGCCTGCGGCAACGCCACGCGCTGCGTGGGCGACATCCTGATGAAGGAGAAAGGCGAGGAGAGCGCCGTCATCCGCACCCGCGCCGGCATTCTCACCGCACGGCGCGACGGCGAGATGGTGCAGGTGAACATGGGCAGGCCGAAGTTCGGCTGGCAGGACATTCCGCTGGCGGAGGAGTTCCGCGACACGCGCGGCATCGAGCTGCAGATCGGGCCCATCGACGATCCCGTCATTCACACGCCTTCCGTGGTGAACGTGGGCAACCCGCACGCGGTGTTCTGGGTGGACGACCTGGATGTGATCGACCTCGGCGCGGCGGGGCCGCTGCTGGAGAACCATCCGGTGTTCCCGGAGGGGGCGAACATCTCGCTGGCGAAGGTGCACTCGCCGGAGCACATCGAACTGAAGGTGTGGGAGCGCGGCGCGGGGCTGACGAAGGCCTGCGGCACGGCGGCGTGCGCGGCGGCGGTGTGCGGCGCGCGCAAGGGGCTGACGAACCGGCGGGTGCGGGTGACGCTGCCGGGCGGCGACCTGTTCATCCACTGGCGGGAGGATGACGACGCCATCCTCATGACCGGGCCGGTGGAGCACGAGTTCGAGGGCACGCTGCCGGCGGAGACGTTCGCCATTCGCATGGCGTGAGAGGGGTGGTGATGCCTGCAACAACCTCCGAAGCAAAATGAACGGCAGGTGAATCTGGATTGCCGGGACAAGCCCGGCAATGACACGCTAAGAGAAGGCGGCAAGATACTCGCCATCAATCACGGGAACACGCTTGGACGACCGGAATTTCGCATGAATGCCAATATGGGACATCCGCGGCTGATCACCTTCGGCTGCCGGCTCAACGCCTACGAATCCGAGGCCATGCGCAGGCTGGCGGCGGAGGCGGGGCTGTCTGCCGCCGTCATCGTGAACACCTGCGCGGTGACGGCGGAGGCGCAGCGGCAGGCGCGGCAGGCCATCCGCAAGGCCCGGCGCGAGCACCCGGAGGCGCCGCTGATCGTCACGGGCTGCGCGGCGCAGACGGAGGCAGTGGCCTTCGCGCAGATGCCGGAGGCGGACGCCGTGCTGGGCAACGCGGAAAAGCTGGAGGCGACGCATTGGCAAGCGGTGGCGCAAGCACTGCCGGCGGCGCGGGAAGGCGCAGCGGAAAAGCCGGTGTTCGTTTCCGACATCATGCAGGAGAAGAAGGCGCGCCCCCTGCCCTTCTCCGGCTTCGCGGAACGCACGCGCGCCTTCGTGCAGGTGCAGACGGGCTGCAACCATCGTTGCACCTTCTGCATCATCCCCTATGGGCGCGGCAACGCCCGCTCGCTGGACGTGGACGAGGTGATCGCGCAGGTGCAGGCGGCGCGTGACGCCGGGCACCGCGAGGTGGTGCTCACCGGCGTGGACCTCACCAGCTGGGGCGAGGACCTGTCGGGGGATGCGCGGCTGGGCGACCTGATGGCGGCCATTTTGCGAGACGTGCCGGAGCTGGAGCGGCTGCGCATTTCCTCCATCGACGTGGCGGAGATCGACGAGACGTTCCTGCGCGTGCTGGCAAATGAAGAGCGGCTGATGCCGCACCTGCACCTGTCGCTGCAGGCGGGCGACGACATGATCCTGAAGCGCATGAAGCGGCGGCATTCGCGGCGGCAGGCGGTGGACTTCTGCGCCCGCGTCCGGGAACTCAGGCCCGGCATCACCTTCGGCGCCGATCTCATCGCCGGGTTCCCCACCGAGACGGAAGAGATGTTCGAGAATACGCTCGCCATCGTGCGCGACTGCGGGCTGATCTGGACGCACGTGTTCCCCTTTTCGCCGCGGCCGGGCACGCCTGCGGCGCGCATGCCGCAGGTGCCGGGCGACGTGGTGAAGGCCCGCGCAGCGAAATTGCGCGCGGCGGGCGCGGCCGAGCGCGCGGCGTGGCTGGAGGCGCAGGTGGGAACGGAGAAGCGCGTGCTGGTGGAGCGGCCCGGCAGGGCGCGGGCGGAGGACAACGCCGTGGTTCGGGTGGCGGAAGGGCTGCCCGCCGGCAAGATCGTTTCCGTGCGCATCGCGGGCTTTGATGGCGAGGAACTGGTGGCGGAGGGGGCATGAGCGAGAAAAGGGAAGGCTTTTTCCGGCGGCTGTTCCGTCGCAAGAAGACGGAAGACGCGGCGCCGGCGGAAGTGCCGGTGGAAACGCCCGCAGAGGCTGAAGCTGAGCCTGCGCCCGCACCGGAACCCGCAGTGGAAACGCGGCCCGCGCCGGAGCCCGAGGAACGGCCCGAGCCCACGCCCGTTGCAGAACCGGAATCCGCGCCGGAACCGGCGGCCGAAGTGGCCGGGCCGGAACCCGCACCTGAACCCGCCAAACAGCCCGCCGAGGAGAAACCGGCGGAAGAGAAGCCAAAGCGTGGGCTGTTTGCGCGGCTGAAGGAGGGGCTGACCAAGACCTCCTCGCGGCTCACCGGCGGCATCGCCAGCATCTTCACCAAGCGCAAGCTGGACGAGGAGATGCTGCAGGAGCTGGAGGACATCCTCATCCAGGCCGACCTTGGCATCGACATGGCCGAGCGCATCATCGAGCGGCTGCGCAAGGAGCGGTTCGACAAGGACGTCTCGCCGGAAGAGGTCCAGGCAGTGATGGCGGAAGAGATCGCCGAGGTGATGAAAAAGGTCGAGCAGCCGTTCGAGATGGACGTGTCGCACAAGCCCTTCGTGGTGCTGGTGGTGGGCGTGAACGGGTCGGGCAAGACCACCACCATCGGCAAGATGGCGGCCATCGCCACGCGCGAGGGGCACAAGGTGATGCTGGTGGCGGGCGATACCTTCCGCGCGGCGGCGGTGGAGCAGCTGAAGGTGTGGGCGGAGCGTTCCGGCAGCCTGTTCGAGGC
>JALUAB010000113.1:6697-14615 GCA_027051195.1 Hyphomicrobiales bacterium | reverse complement strand
ATTCCCGCGGAGAGCCAGTGACGGTCGTTGTCCGGCACACGCACGCCGCGGGTGGAGTCGGGCACCGGGCTTATCTCGTAGGCGTAGCCGGCGCGCAGCATGAGCGAATCGGTCAGAGCGTATTCGCCGCCGATGGAGAACATCCAGCCGTCTTTCCAATCGTAAGCTTCCGGCGGCGGGTTGAAGCCGGCCACGGGCTGGATATCGAACTGCTTCAGAAGGCTCCAGTTTGTCCATTCCACCGTGCCCATGAGGGTGAAATCGTTCGTAACCCGCTGGCGGATGGAAAAGGTGGCGATATCCGGCAGGGTGTGTTCAACCGTGGCGCTGTTGGTGGACGGACCACCCAGCAGGGGAGAGGCAATATAGAAGTCGCCCTTGAGCTTGTGCTTGATGCGGCTGCGATAGCCGATTCCGATCTCGGTGCCGTCCATTGGCCTGAAGTGCAGGCCCAGCGTAAAGCCTATGCCCCAGTCGTCACCCTTGATGCGGCTCGCCAGAACGCCGGCATTGGAGGTGGAAAGGTCACCTTCCATGTAGTTGATCTGCAGCCCGGCGGCGATGGAGAACATGTCGTTGAGCTTCAGACCCAGCGTGGGACTGACATTGATGGTGACAATCTCGGACTTGTAACCGTAAAGCGCGCCGAGCGAGTTCAGATCATTTTCCGTTTTCATGCCAAATGGCGCGTTTACCGACAGCCCGGCCCAGATCATGTCAGTGAGCTGCAAGCTGGTGTAGGAGGCCGGCACCACGGCGGTCTTGCCAATGTTGCCGGAGCTGGCGCCAAATCCCAGAAGAGAGGCGGGAACGCCGCCCGCCGTGAGCTGGTTCGTGGCCTTGGAATAGGGAACGATGAGCGCGGCATTGTAATCGCTCTTCATGCCGCTGAAGCGGGTAACGGTGGCCGGGTTCCAGAACATGGAGGATAGGCCGTGTCCACCGGCGGCGACGCCGGCAAAGGAGCTGCCCTGAAATTCAGCGGACTGCTCGTGGATTCCGAAACCGCCAGCGTGAGCCGAAAGGGTCATGAACCCAAACGCAAACGTGGTTGCCAGCAGTTTGTCTACGCCGCGGTTCCGTATCTTCACCATGCCACCACCCCATTCTGACCTGATTTCGCGCCGAGTTTCTAACGCGGCGGACGGGGTGGGCAACAGGGGAGAAGGCGCGGGTGGGCATTCGTCAGGAAAATGTTGCAATGAGGCAACATATGATCATCGTTTTGCGTGCAATCGCACCCTGCCCGCCATTCCTCCTTTTTCTTCCTTCGTCGATGCGCCCCCGTCCTTGCGCGGTGATGGCTTCCCGCGTTCTTCCTTTTCGGGCAGGGGGATGTCCACCTCGCCGGAGCGCGGGTGGCGGCGGATGACGATACGGGTGGGAAGTTCCACGCCCGTTTCCGTTCCGGCGGCCTCGCCCGAAGATACCGGTTCGACCGCCGCCGAGTGCGCGTTCTGCGTCTGGTCGGCATCGGCAGCGGAGACGGAGGCGAGCGGCGTGGAGGCGGCCTCTGCGGCGGCGGCGCCACGGGGGAGCGGGTCGGCATGCGGCACCGGTTCTCCCAGGATACTCGCCAGCTGGGCGAAACAGCCGGAGAGGGTGGCGCAAGCGGCGGCTGCCCGGTGCGGGTCGCGGGCGGCCTCGGCCAGCAGTTCGCGCAGGCGGCCGGCGGCGGATTCCGGCAGGGTGCGTTCCTCACCCGGCAGGGACAATTCGTCCGCGGTTCGCGCCAGCAGCAGGCGAATGCCGTCCAGCGCGGCGTTTTCGCGCGCGGGCGTGAGCAGGCGTTCCTGGGCGGTGGCCAGCCGGCGCAGGGCGGCGGCCAGGCGGCGGGTTTCGTCGTTCTGGTGGCGGCGCAGGTATTCCGACAGGAACCAGCGTCCGCGCGCGGTCTGCATCACCGCCGCCTCTATGGCGTCGTAGTCGGGTTCGTCCGTTGCCGTGCCGTGTTCGTGCATGGCCGCATGTGGCGAATTGTGCTTGACGGCGGTGGAAGAAGACCGGTTCATGCAAGCGCCCTCGAACTGACCCGAGATACACCGGGCCCGCCTCGCGGCGGGCCTGCCATGAGCAATATCGGCGAAAATGGTTAGGAAAGGCTTGCCCAACGGCCATTCGGATGCGCCTTTCACACCGGCGTGGCGCATAGCGCTGCTCTATGGCGCGCAGTTTCTGGCCATCGGCATGATGATGCCGCTGTTGCCGGTGTGGCTGGCGGCGCGGGGGCTGGAAGATGCGGCCATCGGACAGGTGCAGGCGGGGCAGAGCCTGGCGCGGGTGGTGGCGCAGCCGCTCATCGCCCACGTGGCGGACAGGACGGGACGCATCCGCGCGGTGATGCTGGCCTCGGCCGTGCTTTCCGTGCTGGCGCTGGTGTGGCTGGGCATGGCGGAGGAAACGGCGGCCATTTTTCTCGGGGTGGTGGTGGCGGCCTTCTTCTTCTCGCCACTCGTGCCGCTGGCGGAGACGGTGGCGGTGCGGGCCGGCGCGCGGCTGGGCGTGGCCTACGGGCGGCTCAGACTGTGGGGCTCACTCACGTTCATTCTGGGAGCGCTGGCGGCGGGTGGGCTGCTGGACGCTCTGCCGGCGGCGATGCTGGTGTGGGCGCTGGTGGCGACGCAGGGGCTGGTGGTGCTGAGCATCGCGGCGCAGCCGGAATGGGACACTGGTGACGAGGACGATGGCGCGCCGCCGCACGAGGAGCGGGCGCGGCGCACGGGCTGGCGGGCGCTGCTTTCCGGCACGTTCATGCTGTTTCTGCTGGTGGCGGGGCTGATACAGGCCTCGCATGCGCTGCTTTACGGGTTCGCCTCGCTGCACTGGCAGCGGCTGGGGCACTCCGGCGTCGTCATCGGGGCGCTGGTGGCCACGGGTGTGCTGGCGGAGGTGGCGTTGTTCTGGTTCTCCGCCGCGGTGACGGAGCGGCTGGGCGCGGTGCGGCTGATGATGCTGGCGGCGTTGGCCGGGATGATACGCTGGGCGGGCATGGCGTTCGATCCGCCGCTGGCGGTGCTGTTCGCCCTGCAGGCTCTGCACGGGCTCACCTTCGGCGCGGCGCATCTCGGGGCCATCGCATACATTCGCACGCGGGCACCGGCACGGCTGGCGGCCACGGGGCAGGCGTTGTACTCGGCGGTGAGCATGGGGCTGTTCATGACCGCGGCCATGTGGGCGGCGGGGCGGCTGTATGCCGATTATGCGGCGCGGGCGTGGCTGGCCATGGCAGCGATGATGGCGCTGGCGCTGGCGCTGGCGTTGGTTCTGCGGCGCTTCAGCCCGCCGCCGTCCCGCCCCAGAGCGCGGGAGGTGGCGGATGCATGAGCGCGCCTTCGTAACGGATGGGCGGGGTGGCGTCCTCGGCCAGCAAGAGCGGGCCGTCGAGATCGATCCAGTCGGCCAGTGGCGACAGAAAAAACGCCGGAGCCATGGCCAGCGATGAGGCCAGCATGCAGCCGACCATGACCTCGAGATCCAGATCGCGTGCGCCGCGGGCCAGTTCCAGCGCCGGGGTGAAGCCACCGGCCTTGTCCAGCTTCACGTTCACGGCGTCGTAACAGCGGCTCAGAGACTCCAGTTCACCCGCGCTGCGCAGGGATTCATCGGCGCACACGGGCACGGGGCGGGCGATTTCGGAGAGGATGGCATCGGCCCCGGCGGGCAGGGGCTGCTCCACCAGCTCCACGCCGGATTCGGCGCAGGCGGTAAGCAGGGCGGGCAGATCGGCGGCCCGCCAGCCCTCGTTGGCATCCACGACGAGGCGGGCGTCCGGCCGGGCGGCGCGCACCGCGTGCAGGCGGGCGATCTCCTCCTCCGCCGTTCCGCCCCCGCCCAGCTTGAGCTTGAGCAGGGGGAAGGCGGCGCGCCCGGCCGCTTCGGCCGCCATGCTTTCAGGTGAATCGAGGGAGATGGTGCAGGCGGTGATGCGTGGTTGCGGCTCCGGCAGGCCGGCCAGTGTCCACACCGGCCTGCGCAAGGCGCGGGCTGCGAGGTCCCACAGGGCGGCGTCCACGGCGGTGCGGGCGGCCAGCGTATGCAGGACACCGGGCAATTCGCGCACGGAGATGCCGGTTTCCATATCCCGCCGTGCGCGTTCGATATCGGCCAGCACCTGTTCCGGCGTCTCGCCGTGGCGGGGGTAGGGCACGGACTCGCCGCGACCGGTGTTGCCGGCGTCATCGGCGAGCTCCACGATGATGGTGCGCACCTCCGTGCGGCTGCCGCGGGCGATGGTGAAGGCGCGGCGGAGCGGCCAGGTCCGCTCCCGTGCCCGCAGGCGGCAGGGCATGGGGGTGAACGGCGGTGCGGTGGTGGTGACCATGAGGTGGCGGCCTCAGTCGGCCATGCGGCCGGTGGCGCGGGCCAGCTGCAGGTAGAGCCGGCCGCTGTCGGAGGCCAGCGAGGTGTCCACCAGCTCCTCGCCGTCGGGCAGGCCGGAGACGATCTCCAGCAGCTCCTCGAATAGGGCGATGTAGGCATCCACCTTCTGGCGCAGGCGCGGCACGCGGTCATAATCGCGGGCCACCAGCGAGCGCACCTCATCCTCGGCCTGCATGGCGAGGTAGTGGGTGAAGGCGGCGTCGTCGCCGGACTTCCAGCGGCGTTCGACCTCTTCCGGCAGAGCGCCGAACAGGGCGAGGGTGAGATCGCGGCTGGCTTCGTTGAGCCGGTGCACGAGAGCATCGGTGTGGCGGAAAGGTTCGTCGTCCGCCGTGGCCTCGTTCCGCCTTCCGGCCCGCGCGCCGCTGCGGGAGGCGCTCCGCTGCCGCCGGTTGCGGGCGCCCGTCGCGCGCGGAGCCTGCGCGGCGGCGCCCTCAGATTTTCCCGATGGCGGTTCCGTTTGCGTGAGATAGACGCCGGAGCCGGATACCTCCATGGCCATGGCCTGCTGGCGCACCACCTCCGCAAGGGCGTTGAGCGCGGCGATCTGGTCGGAAACCATGCGGTGCATCTCCTCGGTGTTGGCGCGGGCCTTTTCCGGCAGGTCGAGCATGGCCTGGCGCAGCTCGGCGCGCACCTCCTCCACCTCGCGCACCACCTGGGCGGTGACCTTTTTCAGCAGTTCGGCAGTGGCGGAGAAATCGCCGGTGGTGTGTTCCAGCATCTGGTGGATGGCAGCGGTGAGCTGCTCGTGCTGCTCGCGGATGCGCTCGGCCAGACCGGTCAGGCGCGATTCCGCCGCCTGTTCTATCTCGGCCACGCCCTTGCTGAGCATTTCGGCCGCGCTCCGGGCGTGCCGCTCCAGCAGGGTGGCCACCTCGCCGGCGCGGCCGGTGGTTTCCTCCAGCGAATGGTCGATATTGCCGATGTAGGCGCGGATGAGTTCGTCCGTCTCCCGCATGCGCTTCTCTATTTCGGCGATGGTGTCGGCGAAGACATTCTCGCGCCGCTCGATGAGCTCGCGCACGCGGGTGTCGAAGGTGGCGGCGGCGCCGGTGACGGCGCCGGCGGCCTGGGTGAGGAGGCCCGCCAGCTCGCCGGAGGCGGTTTCGAAGCGGCCGGTGATTTCCGCCGAAGTTCCTTCCAGCCTGCTGGCCACGGCGTCGGCCAGTTCGCGCACGTGGGCGGCCAGCGCCTGCTGGTGGGAGTCCAGCTGCGTGCCGAACTCGGCCACGGTGGCGCCGAAAGAGCCCGCGGCCCGCTCCGCCTGTTTCTGCAGCAGGTCGGTGGCCTGCTCCAGATGGCCGGCGATCTCGGCCGCCTTTTCGTCGAAGCGGCTGGTGATACGGCCGGTATTCTCCTCCAGCTTCGCGGCCATGTCCGCCTGCACGCGGCCGACCTTTTCCAGCGTGCCCTCGGCGGTGGCGGAAAGGCGCTGCTCGAACAGCTCGGCGGCCTTGTCGAGGCCATCCATGACGTGGCCGGCGGCGGTGTCCAGCGTCTGAACGAAGCGTTCGCCGGTGGCGTCCATGTGCTCGCCCACCTGGCCGGCGACTTCCCGTAGCAGGGTGTTGGCCGCCTGCAGGCGGTCGGAAAGATCCGAGTGCAGGCCCTTCATGGAGGTGATGACCTCGCCGCCGGAGGACTTGATGGTGGTGGTCAGCTCGCCGGTGGCGTTCTGCAGGTGGTCGGCGACCGCCTGCTGCAGGGCCTGCAGGCGCTCACCGAGATCGACCGCCATGCTCTCCAGCCGGCCGTTGACGGCGGTGGCGGACTGGCCGAGGCGGGCCACCATGGATTCGGCGGATTCGGCGAAGCGGGCGGACAGCGTTTCGGTGGTCTTGCCCAGCTCGTCGGTGATGGTGGCGGACACCGTACCCAGCTGGCCGATGAGCGACTGCACGCCCTCGCCGATGCGCTCCTCCACGCGGGTGGCGGCGCGAGTGGCCTTGCGGCCGGCCTGGTGAACGGCTTCCACCGTGCTCTGGCCAACCGTTTCCAGCTGTTCCGTGGTGGCGACCAGCAGCTCGCCGGTCTTCTCGCCGACCTCGGCCAGCTTGGCGGCGGCGCCGGCGAGATGGGTGGTGAGCTGCTCGCGCATTTCTCCGACCTTGCCGATGACGCCCTGACCGGCCCGCTCGATGCGCTGGGCGGCGGCACGGGCCTGTTCGGCAACCTGCCCGGAGGTTGTTTCGGCCGCCTGCTCCAGCCTGCCAGTGGCCTCTCCAAGCGTCTCGGTGATGCCCTGCATGGCGCTCTGGCTGGCCTGCTCGATGCGCCGGGCGGCGGTCTCCGCGGCGTGAGCGGCGGTTTCCCCGGCCTCGGTGCTGATGCCGGCCAGTTTTTCCATGTGCCTCGTGAGGTGGGCGGTGAAGGAGGCGGTGAGGCTCTCCATATTGCCGGCCGTTTCCTCGCTGCGCCTTCCAAGTTCGCGGGCGCCCAGCTCGAATACCTCGGTGATATGGGTGGTGAATTCGGCGACGCCGGTGGTGAGCGCGGCGCCGGTTTCCTCGATGCGCTTCAGCGCGCCGCCGCCGGCCTCGGCAAGGCGGTTGTCGAGATCGGCGACGATCTCTTCCAGCCGCTGCTTGAGTTCACTGGCGGTGCGCTGGGTGCGGCTCTCCAGCTTGCCGACGGCGGCGTCCAGCGTGGCCGTCATGCGGCCGCTGACGTCCTCGATACGAGTGAAGAAGGCGGTGGCGGAGCCTTCCACCTGTTCGTGGAAGGAGCCGGCACCCTGCTCCAATGCCTCCCTGAGACGGGAAGCGGCGGAATCGAGCATGTGGGTGGACTGCTCCAGCGTGGTGCGGATGCGGGATTCGAGGCGTTGACCGGTTTCGTCCACCTGTTGCTGCAGGTGGTCGCCGGTTTCCTCCAGCTGGCGGGCGATGCGGCTGGCCTCTTCCTCGAGCCGGGTGGAAAGCTCGTCCGCCCCCCTGGAGAGGCGGGTGAGGAGATGAGAGGAGGCGCTGGCCAGCTGGCGCTGCACCTGGGCGCCGGTTTCGCGCGCCTGCTCCAGCACCTCGGTGGAGGTTTTTTCCATGGCGGTGGCCAGTTCGCTGGTGGTGGTGGCGAGATAGTCTTCCAGCTCGCTGCGGGCGCGCGAGATATTCTGCAGGAAGGAGCCCGAGACGGAAAGCAGGTTCTCTTCCAGCGCGCCAGCGGTCTGGCGGATGTTCTGCGCCACGGTGCCGCCGGATTCCTCGACGCGGCGGGTGGCCTCGGCGGCGGCCTGCTCCAGCCGCGCGACATGGGCGGAGAGGCGTTCGGTGAGGTCGTCGGAAAGAGCGCCGGTGGCGGCGAGCAGATTTTCCTGCAGCGACTGAGCGGTCTGGTGGATGTTCTGTGCCACGGTGCCGCCGGATTCCTCGACGCGGCGGGTGGCCTCGGCGGCGGCCTGCTCCAGCCGCACGACATGGGCGGAGAGGCGTTCGGTGAGGTCGTCGGAAAGAGCGCCGGTGGCGGCGAGCAGATTTTCCTGCAGCGACTGAGCGGTCTGGTGGATGTTCTGTGCCACGGTGCCGCCGGATTCCTCGAC
>JALUAB010000113.1:0-6597 GCA_027051195.1 Hyphomicrobiales bacterium | reverse complement strand
GTGCCACGGTGCCGCCGGATTCCTCGACGCGGCGGGTGGCCTCGGCGGCGGCCTGCTCCAGCCGCACGACATGGGCGGAGAGGCGTTCGGTGAGGTCGTCGGAAAGAGCGCCGGTGGCGGCGAGCAGGTTTTCCTGCAGCGATTCGGCGGTCTGGCGGATGGTGTGCACCATCACGCCGCCCGTCTCCTCGACACGGCGGGTGGACTCCTCCACGGCCTGCTCCAGCTGCGTGACGTTGGCCCCCAGCCGTTCGGCCAGTTCCTCGGAAAGAGAGTGGCCGCGCTGGCGCAGGTCCTCGAAAGTGGCGGAAAGGGTTTCGGCGAAGCGGGCGTTGACTTCATCGATGCGCGAGAAGAAGGCCGTGGCAGTGCCCTGGAGCTGTTCGTGCACGCCGTCCGCGGCCTGTTCCAGCATCTGGCGCAGGTTGGCGTCGATGTTCTCCAGCCGTGCGTTGAGTTCGCCCGTGAGTGTCATCAGCTGACGGCCGATGGCGACGCCGGTGTCTTCCAGCACCACGCGGGTGGCTTCGGCCGCCTTGTCGATGGAGCCGGTGAGCGTTTCCGTGGCGCCGGCGAGCGTCTCGGCCGCCTCGCGGCTGGCGTTCTCGACGCGCTGGACTCCGCTTTCTGCGGTGGCCTGCAGGGTCTCCGTCCCGACCCGCAGGGCTTCGCCGATGGTTTCGGCGACATGGTCTCCGGCGGTGACGATGTCGCGGGCGGCGGCATCGGCGGCGGAGCGCACCGTCTCCGTGGTGGCAGTGGTGGCCTCGCCGATGCTTCCGGCGGCGCCGCTGGCGGATTCACTGATGGCGCGTGCGGCCTCGGTTCCGGCGGCACCGACCTTTTCCACGGCATTCTCGGCGGTTGCGTTCAGCGTCTGCGCCGCGGTTTCGGTGGCTTCGGCGATGCGGGTGGCGGCGGCGCCGGCGGTTTCGGCGATGGTATCGGCGCTGCCGTGGGCGGTGGCGGCCAGCTCGCTGCGGGCGGCCTCCATGGCGCCGGTCACCCGTTCGCGCAATTCCTCTATCTGCGCGCGCAGCAGTTCCTGCTGTTCCTGCAGGGCGGTCAGCGTGGTTTCCAGGGCGTGGGCCTGATCGCCCAGCAGGGTGGCCACCTGGTCGCGTCCGTCGTGCAGCGTGGCCGTCATGGTTTCGATGCGGGCCGCTTCCTCGCGCAGGCCCTCGAGTGCAGCGGCGGCGTGGCCGGCAGCCTGCTCCAATGCGCCGGCGATATCGCCGGTGGAGGCGCGCACGCGCTCGTCCACCTCCAGCAGGCGGGAGGCGCTGGCGTTGGCGGCTTCCTCCAGCCGGTTCGCGTTGCGCTCCAGCTGCTCCAGCACGGGCAGGGTTTCGCGATGCAGGGCCTGGCCGATTTCGGTCAACATCTGGCGCTGGCTCTGCAGGCCGCTCATGAGGGCGTGGATGCGGTCCTCGTTGTCGCCGAAGGCGCGCTCGATGCCGGCCAGCTCCTGCTGCGCCTGCACGTGTACCTGGCGGGCCTGGCCGATGGCCTGCTCCATGCGGGCGAGCAGCTCTTCCATCTCCTGCTTCAGGCTTTCGCTGAGCTGCTGTGCGCGTTCCTGTTCCGGCGCCTGGCCACGGGCGCCCAGCAACAGGACGGTGTGCGCCAGCGCATCGGAAACCCGGCGCAACTGGCGCGCGCGCTGAACGATGGCGGCGACACCGAAGGCGATGACGATGGGCATGAGCCACACGGCGGCGGCGATGGCGATCTGCTGCATGCCGGCGGGGGAGGCGGGGTTGGGCAGGGCGGCCAGTGCCGGCAGGTAGATGATGGCGGCCAGCAGCGTCCACACGGCGGAAGCGCTGGCGGCGATCAGGTATGGCAGCGGCGAGGGCCGCTGGCGCATGCGGGCGACATGGGCCGCGAGCGCGGCGTCGTTCTGGTTGGCCGGGCCGGCGCGCAGGGATGGTTCCGCCCCCGGCGCGGCGGCGGCGCGCTGTTCGGTGGATTTCCTGCCGGCGGGCTGCTGCTTCGCCTGTGCCATGGTGGTTTAGCCTCTCATGCCGTGTGTGGATGCCGCGGGGAGCGCGCGTGTTTCGCGCACGCGACACGCCCGGCGCGGGCGTGGCAAACCTCCCCCCACTCGTGCCCGGATTCTAACGACATTGCATGCGCGCGCGAGCGGGCAAGTAAATAAATGGTTAACGGCTTTGCGCCGTATTCACAAGCTTCTGATGAAAAAGGCAAAACGGGGGTGTGGGAAAAGGTCCGGGCAGGATGGCGGCGGAATGGCACAGCCTGAACCGCGATGAAACCCGGCATTCACGTTCCATTCATTCTCTTCTGGTGCAATAGGCATGAACCCTGCACGGCGCGGTGCAGGAGTGGCAATCATGCCGGAGGTCGCATCATGACGGCACAGGTCAGGGAGAAGGGCTCCGTCTCCGCTTCGCCATTGGCGGATCACATTGATTTCGGCCACCTGGAGCGTTACACCATGGGTGAGCCGGCCCTGACGGAAGAGCTTCTGCGCACCTTCTGCGTGGAACTCGCCGCCTATGCGCCTGACATCTCCGATCCGGTGGCGGAACGGCGGGCGCTGCACCGGCTGAAAGGGTCGGCGCGGGCCATCGGCGCCTTTCCGCTGGCAGAATGCGCCGAGTGGCTGGAAAGAATGCTGGAGGTGGAGGCCGACGAGGCGGACGTGCTGGCGGCGCGGGCGGAGCTGGACGAGCAGCTGGAGGCGCTGCAGGACGCCTGCCGGCGCTGGAAGGAAAGCCGCGGCTGAAACGCCGGGCACGTTCGTTTTCCCTTCCGCGGCGGGGAATGCTCCGCCGCCGCATTTGACAAGCCCATTCCGTTCCCTCATAGCCCTTCGCGAAACGGACGGGCCCCGGCAGAGGCGGGTCCGCGAAAAGAACGCGTGCGAAGGGACGAAGTATCATGGTGAAGATCACCTTCATCGATCCGGAAGGCAAGCGCCACGAGGTGGAAGCCGAGGAGGGCATGACCGTGATGGAGGCGGCGGTGCAGAACATGGTGCCGGGCATCGACGCCGACTGCGGCGGCGCCTGCGCCTGCGCCACCTGCCACGTTTACGTGGATCCCGCGTGGCAGGAGAAAATGGCCTCGCTGTTCGAGCGGTCGGAAGCGGAAGAGGACATGCTGGACTTCGCCTTCGACGTGCGGGAGAACTCGCGCCTTTCCTGCCAGATCAAGGTGACGGCGGAAATGGACGGGCTGGTGCTGCAGGTGCCGGAACAGCAGGGGTGATGCCCCTTGCGTCACCCCGGCGAAAGCCGGGGGCTTGGGCTACAGGCTCTTGTGCTTGTGGCACGAGATTCCGGCTTTCGCCGGAATGACGAGGGACCAACGGGAATTCGGCGTTGGGCGCCCTTGGGGCGGTGCGGCTGGCGGGCGCGGGAGTCATGAGTGGGTGGCATGGCGGATATCGAGGCAGAAGCGCTGATCATCGGGGCCGGGCCGGTGGGCCTGTTTGCGGTGTTCGAGCTTGGCATGGCAGGGGTTTCCGCCCATGTCATCGACATTCTGCCGCAGGCCGGTGGGCAGTGCATGGAGCTGTATCCGGACAAGCCCATCTTTGACATTCCGGCGCATCCGCGCATCACCGGGCGGGAGCTGAGCGAACGGCTGCTGGAGCAGGCGGCCCCCTTTAAGCCGGTCTTCCATTTCGGCGAGGCGGCGCAGACTCTGCAACGTGGCGATGACGGGTTCATCGTCACCACCGCCTCCGGCAAGCGCTTTTCCGCGAAAGTGGTTGTGGTGGCCGCGGGCGGCGGGGCCATCGTGCCCAAGCGCCCGCCGCTGAAGGGGCTGGATGAATACGAGGGCACGTCCGTGTACTACGCGGTGCGGGACAGGGATGCCTTTCGCGGCAGGCGCATCGTGGTGGCGGGCGGTGGAGATTCGGCGCTGGACTGGGCTATCGATCTGGCGCCTATCGCCGAAGAACTGACCCTGCTGCACCGGCGCGAGGAGTTTCGCGCCGCGCCGGCCTCCGTGGAAAGGATGCGGCGCATGGTGGAGGCGGGAGAGATGGCCTTCCGGCTGGGTCAGATCTCCGGGCTGGTGGGTGAGAATGGCCGGTTGCGCGCGGTGCGGGTGCGGCACAAGGGCGAGACGTTCGAGATCCCGGCCGATCGCCTGTTGCTGTTCTTCGGGCTGGCCGGGCGGCTGGGGCCGCTGGAGACGTGGGGTTACGAGGTGAAGGGCGGGCGCATCGTGGTGGATACGGAAGCGTTCGAGACGTCCATTCCCGGCGTGTTCGCCATTGGCGACGTGTGCCTGTATCCGGGCAAGCTGAAGCTCATTCTCTCGGGCTTTCACGAGGCGGCGCTGATGGCGCAGAAGGCGGTGCGTTACGTGCATCCGGAGCGGCATCACACCTTTCAGCACAGCACGTCGTCGGAGATCATCGCCGAAAAGCTGCACCTGAAGGAGTGAGATGCGCTTGCGGGCCAACCCCTCCCCTTGACGAACGGCCACACGGGGGCGAAAAGCGGGCAGCCCGCGCCGCCGCAGCGCGGGCGATGTTCATGAATCACATCGAGTCCAACGTCGAAAAGGGCATTCCGCATGCGCCGCAGCGTGATCACCGGTACCGGCTCCCATCTGCCCGAAAAGGTAATGACCAACGACGACCTGGCGAAGATCGTCGATACGTCCGATGAATGGATCCGCACGCGCACGGGTATTCGCCGGCGGCATGTGGCGGCGGAGGGCGAGACGACCTCCGACCTGGCCACGCGGGCGGCGGAGCGGGCGCTTTCCGCGGCGGGGCGCACGCCGGCGGACATCGATACGGTACTGGTGGCCACGACGACGCCCGACTATACCTTTCCAGCCACGGCCTGCGTGGTGCAGGACAAGCTGGGAGTGCCGGCGGGGGCGATGGCCTTCGACCTGCAGGCGGTGTGCTCCGGTTTCATCTATGGCCTGTCGGTGGCCGATTCCCTCATACGCGCCGGGCAGGCGGAGCGGGTGCTGCTGATCGGCGCGGAAACGCTCACGCGGCTGCTGGACTGGACGGATCGCTCCACCTGCGTGCTGTTCGGCGATGGCGCAGGCGCGGTGGTGCTGGAGGCCGCGGAAGGAACGGGAGCGGTGAGCGACCGCGGCGTGCTGCATACGGTGGCGCGGGCGGAAGGGCGGCACCGGGAATTGCTGTTCACTGATGGCGGCCCCTCCACCACCGGCACGGTGGGCAAGCTGCGCATGCAGGGGCGGGAGGTGTTTCGCCATGCGGTGAACCGCATCGCGGAGGCCATGCGGGAAGTGATGGACGCCGCGGGAGTGGCGGCGGAAGACATCGATCTGTTCGTGCCGCACCAGGCGAACGTGCGCATTCTGGAGGCGACGGCGAAAAAGCTGGGGATAGCGCCGGAAAAGGTGATGCTCACCATAGAGGAACAGGGCAACACGTCCGCCGCCTCCATACCGCTGGCGCTGGACGCGGCGGTGCGGCGGGGGCGGGCCAGGCAGGGCGACCTGCTGCTGCTGGAGGCGATGGGCGGCGGCTTCACCTGGGGGGCATCGCTGCTGAGACTCTGAGGCCGGGCCTCATGAATTGCGCGGCATGTTCGTGGGAGGCATTCCAACGGGGTGCGGGCGTGGCGGCTGCGCCCTTGTGTCGCGCTTGGGGCGATGCAATCCGCTCCTTCACGTATTGACGCAAGCTCATGAACTGCCTAGCATTTCAGCCGTGCGTGTGTTCTTCGCATCTGGTTTCAGCATATCATCTTTCATATTCGTTGATCACTTTGGCTTCAGGAACGACCGGGGCAATGGCCGAGTGCGCGCGGGGCCCGGGAGCGGGCGCTCGGACGAGGGGCTGTGAGAACAGGGGGGATTGATGAGCAAGAACGATACGGTAACACGCGCCACCCTGGCGGAGGCGGTGCACCGCAAGGTGGGGCTTTCGCGCAGCGAATCCCGCCAGCTGGTGGGGCAGGTGCTGGATCTGATCATAGACGCGCTGGACAAGGAGGAGCTGGTGAAACTCTCCGCCTTCGGCACCTTTCGCATTCGCCACAAGAAGGCGCGCATCGGTCGCAATCCGCGCACGAAGGAAGAAGCCGTCATCTCGCCCCGGCGCGTGCCCAGCTTTCGCGCCAGCCCCAAGATGAAGGCGCGCATCAACGGCGAGACGGGTGATTGAACCTCCGCGTCGTCGGCGATTCCACATTTTTTGCTGCAACCCCTGATAAATGCTGGTAAGGTTTTCCGAGGGGATTCGGGGGGCTGCCAGGCATTTCGTCGGCGGAGATTCCTTTTCGCCGGAAGGAGGGGGTATGCAAAAGGCGCCGGATGCCTTCCGCACCATCAGCGAAGTGGCCGAGCAGCTGGACGTGCCGCAACACGTGTTGCGGTTCTGGGAGACGCGGTTTTCGCAGATCAGGCCCATGAAACGGGCAGGCGGCCGCCGTTACTACCGCCCGCAGGACGTGGATCTGCTGCGCGGCATCCGCAAGCTGCTCTACGATGATGGTTATACCATCAAGGGCGTGCAAAAGATCCTGCGCGAGCATGGCATTGCGCACGTGATCGCCATCGGCCGCGGCGAGCTGGAAATTTCACCGGCCGTGGCGCAGGCGGTGCCGTCAGCGGCGCCGG
>JALUAB010000112.1 GCA_027051195.1 Hyphomicrobiales bacterium | reverse complement strand
TCGAACAGTGGCGGCTGATCGTTCATGCCGCCAGTTGATGGGAACAAAGCCGGAATGTCAACAGGCCTGTTTTCTTGTGGCCACGTGGAAAAATAAAACGTCATTGCCGGGCTTGTCCCGGCAATCCAGGGCAAGGAACTCTGGTTTTGCGATTTCCGGGTTGCCGTTCAAGGGACTGTACCCGCTATCCCCCGAAGCGCATGCGCAGGATTCCGCCGCGCCGCCACAGCACGATGTCATACACCCGTCGACTCTTGCGCAACACGGCCAGCAATTCCTTCACCGTGCGCACCGTGCGGCGGTTCACCGCCAGGATGATGTCCCCTTCGGCCATGCCGGTACGCGCCGCCGCCGAGCCACGCGCTACCGCCACCACAAGCACGCCGCCTTTCAGCCGCGCCCGCAGTCGTCGCGCCATGTCCGGCGTCAGGTCCACCACCTTGGCGCCGGCTAGAAAGGTGCGCCCGCGAATGATCGTCGGATGCGGCAGCACCTCCTCCGGCGGTGCGATGCGCTTCACGCGGAAAGACAGACGCCTTCCGTCGCGCAGCACCCTCACCACCGCATCCGTGCCCACCGGCTGCGAGGCCCAGCGGTAGCCGAAGTCCGCGGCCTTCGGCAGCGGTCTGCCGTCGATGGCCACGATCACGTCGCCCACGCGGATGCCCGCCTCTTTGAGCGGACTGTTTGGCAGCAGCTGCTCCACCAGCGCCCCGTGCGGCCGGCGCAGCCCCAGCGCCTCGGCGAACTCCGGCGTGATGGTGCGCAGCTTCACGCCTGCCCACGGCCGCACCACGCGCCCCAGCTTCGCGTTCACCAGCATGGTGCGCACCAGATTCGCCGGCACCGCAAAGCCTATGCCGATACTGCCGCCGGAGCGCGAGACAATCATGGTGTTGATGCCCACCAGCTCGCCCTTCAGGTTCACCAGCGCGCCGCCGGAGTTGCCGGGGTTGATGGCCGCGTCCGTCTGGATGAACGACTGATAGGGCGAGCGCCCGACGCCTGAGCGCCCCACCGCCGAGACGATGCCCATGGTCACCGTCTGCCCCACGCCGAACGGGTTGCCGAGGGCCAGAACCACGTCGCCCACCTCCAGCCTGTCCGGGTCGCCAATGGGAATGGTGGGCAGCGGCTCCTCCGGGGTCACCTTCAGCAGCGCCAGGTCGATCTCCGGGTCCACCAGCAGCACCTTTGCCTCGTATTCGCGGCCATCCGCGAGTACCACGCGGATGTCCGTGGCGTTCTCGATGACGTGGCTGTTGGTGATGATGCGCCCGTCCGCGGAAACGATTACGCCGGAACCCAGCGAATTACGCATGCGCTCCTGCGGCATGCCGGGGAACATGTCACCGAAGAACTCGCGGAAGAATGGATCGTCGAACAGCAGCGGCACGCGGCGGGTGCGCACCACCTGCCGGGCATAGACGTTCACAACCGCCGGCTTCACCTTGCGCACCACCGGCGCGAAGGTGAGCTTCAGCTCCATGAGGTTCCGCGGCACCCGCTCCTTCGCCTGCGTTGGCGCCGTGATAAACAGGGCAGACAACAGCGCCACCACAAACCCAATCCAAAACGCCCATGGCCCCCTTGCCGCCCGAGCTTTCCTCGCCATCCCCGCTCTTGTTCCCGTCATCCCCGCGAAAGCGGGGATCCATTGCTGAATCAAAAGCTTGCTGGATTCCCGCTTTCGCGGGAATGATAATGAAACAGGGACTGTGCTTGCAAAAAACCACATCTCGCCTTCCTCAGATGAACGGCACGAACGGAATGCCGCAGCCGCTCAGACCCGCCGCCAGCGCCGCCAGCGCGGCCCAGCGCATGAACGTTCTCATCGTTTCGCCCCCGGTTTCGGCCCCCTTGCCAGCGCCGCCCCATCGGCCTACATCACGGCCACGGACGGCGCCCGGCAAGCAGGCACGGTTGACATGGCACGCGCCGAAAACGGCGCATTCGTGGCGGTCGAACGCGAATCGCCCGCCCAACAGCTTTATAGCACCCGAACCCGGCCCATGAGCGAACGCAAGGCAGACCCGCGCACCACCATCTCCATTCGCGGCGCGCGCGAACACAACCTGAAGAACGTGAACGTCGATCTGCCGAAGAACCGGCTGATCGTCTTCACGGGGCTGTCCGGCTCCGGCAAGAGCTCGCTGGCCTTCGATACCATCTACGCCGAGGGCCAGCGCCGCTACGTGGAGAGCCTCTCCGCCTACGCCCGGCAGTTCCTGGAAATGATGCAGAAGCCGGACGTGGATGCCATCGAGGGTCTCGCTCCTGCCATCTCCATCGAGCAGAAGACGACGAGCCGCAACCCGCGCTCCACCGTCGGCACGGTCACGGAGATATACGACTACATGCGCCTCTTGTGGGCGCGCGTCGGCACGCCCTATTCGCCCGCCACCGGCCTGCCCATCGAGAGCCAGACCGTTAGCCAGATGGTGGACCGGCTGCTGGCCCTGCCGGAGGGCACGCGGCTCTACCTGCTCGCCCCCATCGTGCGCGGGCGCAAGGGCGAATACCGCAAGGAGTTCGCCGAGCTTTTGCGCGCCGGATTCCAGCGGGTGAAGGTGGACGGCGAGTTCTACCATCTGGAAGAGCCGCCGGTGCTGGACAAGAAGTTCAAGCACGACATCGAGGTGGTGGTGGATCGCCTCGTCATCCGCCCCGACCTGGGCAACCGGCTGGCGGATTCGCTGGAAACGGCGCTCAAGCTGGCGGACGGCATCGCCATCGCCGAATTCGCCGACGAGGTGGACGAGAAGGGAAAGCCCAAACGCATCATCTTCTCCGAGAAGTTCGCCTGCCCCGTCTCCGGCTTCACCATCCCGGAGATCGAGCCGCGCCTGTTTTCCTTCAACAACCCCTTCGGCGCCTGCCCGGAGTGCGACGGGCTGGGCACGCAACTGGCCTTCGAGCCGGACCTGGTGGTGCCCGACCCCACGCTGAGCCTGGCCGAGGGCGCCATCGCCCCGTGGTCGCGCAACGGCGTCGGCGGCAACTTCGCGCGGCAGGCGCTTTCCGCCGTGTGCAGGCACTTCGGCGTTTCCATGCACACGCCGTGGGCCGAGCTGCCGGAGGAAGTGCGCGAGGCCATCCTCTACGGAACGAGGGAGCCGATCCCCTTCAGCTATTCCGACGGCAGGCGCCGCTACGACGTGCGCCGCCCTTTCCAGGGCGTCATCCCCAACCTGAAGCACCGCTGGGCGGAGACGGAATCGAGCTGGCTGCGCGAGGAGCTTTCGCGCTACCTCTCCGACAAGCCGTGCCCGGCCTGCGAGGGCTATCGCCTGAAGCCGGAGGC
>JALUAB010000111.1 GCA_027051195.1 Hyphomicrobiales bacterium | reverse complement strand
GCCTACTCCTCCAGGCGCAATAAGGACGGCCCCTATTATCACGCCGCCACGTGGCAGGAGGTGCACCGCATGTTCTACGACGGATTGCTGGCCAGCGGCACGCCGCCGCTGAAGGCCAAGGTCATGTATGCGGCGGTATATCTGGGCGGGCCGCGGTGGAAGGAGGTGCGCAAGCCACCCGCACGGCAGGCGCTGCGCGTGCACGGCACGGAAATCGTTCCTGCTTCCAACGTGATTCAGGACACGGGGCTGCGGAAATTGCAGTCCAACACGCCACTGCCGGCGCAGGTGCCGGAGGACAGGCTCGTTGACGCCTTCAAGCAGGTGAAGGCGCATATCGAGGCAAACAATCCGTCCATCGACGAGCTTGAGGTCTACCTGACGCGGATGGAGATGGACATGATCGGTGGCGGCCAGAACAAGCGGCGCAAGACGAATTTCCGCCCGGGCAAGGTGGACCCGCGCGACGTCTATGGCGGCGGTGATGGCGGTGGCGGAGACAACGGTGGTGGCAATGGCGGTTGAGCACGGTCGCCGCCGTTAAGGCCGGCATAATTGGCAGGCTGGCGCCCAGTGGGCAAAGGTGCGCACGAACACCTTGTGGTCAGCTCGGCAATCACTGCAAAAGGAGCATGCCAGCGAAAGGAGCACATGGTCACGCTCGTTGAAGGAGGGGGCGCTTCACGATGAGCGACGCCGGCGCGCTTGCGCAAAGCGATCCAGCCATCCGGCGCCTGCCCCACGCAACGGCGGAAAGCGTCCGGCGCATCCTCCCAGCGTTCTTGTGCGGCATGCAACAGGCCCAATTGATGCAAGGTGCGCACATCGTCGGGTTCTCGTTACAGCATTTCACCAATGAGCCCTTGCACCGCTTCGATATCTCCCGACTTGTGGGAGCCGGCGATTCTGTTAATTATCCGTCCCACATCGTTGTGGTTTCCGATTTCTAACTGTTGTGGCGGCATGAAGGTGAGCACTGAAGATAACATGCCTTTCGTGATCTGGCTCACGGGCCTTTCCGGCAGCGGCAAGTCCACCGTGGCCAGGCACCTGAAAGAGGCGCTGAAAAAGGAAAAGCGGCCCGTTTATCAGCTGGACGGTGATGTCCTGCGTGCCGGCTTGTGCAGCGACCTGGGGTTCTCGCGCGAGGATCGTGCAGAGAACAATCGCCGTATGCGCGAGGTTGCGAAAATCCTGTTCGACGCCGGCGTGGTGGTGATCGTTTCCGCCATATCGCCTTTTCGGGAGGACAGGGCCTTGAACCGGGCGGCTTTTCCGGCAGGGCGGTATGTGGAGGTGTTCGTGGACACGCCACTGAAGATTTGCGAGGCGCGGGACGTGAAGGGGTTGTATGCCAAGGCGCGCGCCGGGCTTATACGGGAATTCACAGGCATCGATTCGCCCTATGAGCCGCCGGAAAATCCCGAGCTGCGCCTGGATGGCGCGCATCTGGGCATGGAAGAGATGAGCGAGAAGGTGCTGGAATACCTGCGGGAGCGCGGCTTGCTGCGGAACGCGGCCCTGCAGGAGCGGGCCTGAACGCGGTGATCAGTTTTCCGGGTGGCGGCAGGCGGCGTAAACGGCGTCCATGCGGCGGGCCAGCTCGCGGTCCTTCTCCGTCACCGTGTTGCCGGCGTCGTGCGTGGTCAGGCGCACGTGCACGCGGTTGTAAATGTTCGTCCATTCGGGGTGGTGATCCATGGCCTCGGCGTGAAAGGCGCAGCGCACCATGAAGGTCATGGCGTCGGCGAAGCCCTCGAACAGGAACATGCGCTGAAGCGCGCCGTCCTTCTCTTCCCACTTGCTCATTTCGTTACCCTCCCTGTCATTTTTTCATAGTGTAGGCCGGCGCCGGCAGAGCGCAATGGCCTTTCCGCTGCCGGGGAGAGGCAACATGCCCGCTTGCCGGGGACGGCTGCATTTTCTACATGGGCAGGCATGAAGACACATCGCTTCACCCGCTGGCTGCCACATTCGCCGGAGCACCTGTTCTCGGTGATCTCCGACGTGCATGAGTACGGCAAGTTCGTGCCGCTTTGTCAGCATGCGGAGGTATGGGACGTGGTGGAGGAAGGGCCGGTGAAGCGGTTCCGGGCCAGGCTTGAGATCGCTTATCCGAAGCTGGGACTGCGCGAGCATTTCACCTCCGATGTGGAGGCGGACAGGGAAAAGCTCATGGTTGTGGCGCGCTCGCGCGAAGGGGCGGTGCGCGAGCTGGAGAACCGCTGGCTGTTCCGGCCTCGGCGGGGTGGGGCGGATGTCATCTTCTCGCTGAAGTTCCAGATGGCCTCGCGCTTCCTGCAGCTGGCCATGGACGCGGCCTTCGATTACGCGGCGCGCAAGATCTTCGACGCCTTTGCGCGGCGGGTGGCGGAGCTGGAGCGGCTGCGCACGGAGCGCAACCTCACTGATTGATTCAACCCCGGCGGATGTTCCGATTCAGCAAGTTCAAGTAATGATTCATCAACCATGTCAGGGGCTTGCGTGCGGATGTGCGTAAACCGATTCGGCTCCGTTCACAGATTGATTCAACGGACTTGAGAGATTACGTGTGGAAGTCGAGGCGGCACCACCAGTCGTGGCGGGCGAGGTGGCGGCGCAGAGGCGTGTCCGTCTCTTGCGGTGCGTAGGTGATGTAGCGCCAGGCCTCGGCCAGCGACTCTTTCGGCAGGGAGCGCAGGTAGTCCACCGCCGTTTCATGATCGAAGTCACGGCCGGTCTCGGCGCGGAAGTTCACCGGCAGGGCGGCCCAGATAGCGGCGTCAAGGCCCTCGTGGCGCGTGAGCCAGGCATGGATGCGGGCATGAAGCGGTGAGGCGTATTGTGCTTGTGCGCTGAAGCCCGACTGCCCACCGCCCCGCGCCCCCGCCCAACCACCCGATATGGTGGGCAAGTGGTTGGCCGGGAGCGCGGGGCGGCGGGCGAGCCTTTCATTCCGCACGCAAAAGCCTATATGGCGTTCGTCGCAGCGTTCGCGGACGGCGAGGTCGGCGATGGCCTGTGTGAGATCATTGCGTTTCGAGAGGGTGTAGCTGGTAGCCACCTCGTGGCCCTGCTCCGGGTCGATGGTGAGCACCAGCGCCTTCTTGCGCTTGGGCGAGATGCGGCAGAACTCCACCGGCAGGCGCGGGCCCTTGCCCAGCCGCCAGCCGCCGGTGATGTGCGGCGCGAGGCATTCCTCGTCCCAGATCAGCGAGCCGTATGCGAGAATGGCTATTTTCACCTGCGGCCTTGCAACCCCCTGCGGGATGGGCTTTGAAGCTGCGGTGGACCTGTCCCCCATTTTCGGCGCGGAGCGTTAGCAATGAATAAAAGCGACCTCAATGCGCGCAAGCGCCGCATCCTGTTCCGGGCGAAACATCGCGGCATGAAGGAGATGGACCTGCTGCTGGGTCGGCTGGCGGACGAGATGCTGGAGACGCTGGACCAGGAGAGTGTGGCGCAATTCGAGCGGCTGCTGGAGGTTCCGGATGCGGAGTTGATGGACTGGATCGCGGGCGCGGGCACGCCGCCGCCGGAGCTGGACGGGGAGCTGCTAGCACGGCTCAGGGCCTACCGGTTCGATGCCGACAGTTATGGCGAGAATTTGTGAATGCCGCCGTCCTTTCGTCATGCCCGGGCTTGTCCCGGGCATCCAGGGCGGCAGGCTCAGGCGCGAATGGCTCGTTCAACGTGAGCTATCTGCCTCGGTGCTGGTGGCCCTGGATTGCCGGCACGGGGGCCGGCAATGACGCAGAAGGTGGCAGCCAGGGTGAGAACTTGTGAGGCTTTCATTGCAGTGGGAGTGGGCGGCTCCATGCCGAGCCATCATTTTAGCCAGAGTGCTCGGTTCTGGATTGCCGGGACCACCGGAACGAGTCCGGTGGCAGGCAAGCCCGGCAATGACGAAAAGTGGAAAAAAGGCCAAACCGTGAGAGCGGATTCGTGAAGGCATGACGGTGCGGGCGGACATCGTGGAAGGGAGCCTGAGGCCCGGGCGGACGCTGGTTATCGGCGAGTGCCCGGAGGGGCTGGACGCGCTGTGGTTGGTGGACATGGCGCGGCTGGCGGCGCGCGAGGGGCGGGTGCTGGTGCACGTGGCGCGGCTGGACGCACGCATGGCGCAATTGCGCGATCAGCTCGCCTTCTTCGCATCCGAGATCGAGGTGCGCGCCTTTCCGGCCTGGGACTGCCTGCCATACGACCGCGTTTCGCCCAACGCCGCCGTGGTGGCGGAGCGCATGGGCACGCTGGCGGCGCTGGCGCGGCGGCGGGAGGACACGGCGCTGACGCAGCGGCCGCTCATCGTGCTGGCCACGGCCAACGCGGTGTTGCAGCGAACGGTGCCGGTGGCGGAGGTGGCGCGTTCGTCGCTGTTTCTGAAGCCCGGCATGGTGCAGAAGCCGGAGGAGCTGGCCGAATGGCTGGCGGGGCAGGGGTTCCTGCGCACGGACACGGTGATGGAGCCGGGCGAGTTCGCCCAGCGCGGTTCCATCATCGACCTGTTCGCCGCCGGGCAGGAGCGGCCCGTTCGGCTGGACTTCTTCGGTGACGAGCTGGAGAGCATCCGCGCCTTCGACGTGGAAACGCAGCGCACCGTGCGGCAGCTCACGGAAGTGGTGCTGGAGCCCACCAGCGAAATCCGGCTGACGCCCGAGGCCATCGAGCGCTTCCGCACCGGCTACGCGGAGGCCTTCGGCGGCGAGGCGCTGCGCGATCCATTGATGGAATCGGTGCGCGCCGGGCGGCGGCATCCTGGCATGGAGTTCTGGCTGCCGCTGTTTCACGAACGGCTGGAGACGCTGTTCGACCACGTGGGCGAGGCCGTGGTGACACTGGATCACGAGGCCGACGCGGCGGCTTCGGCGCGGCTGGAGGAGGTGGCGGAGCATTACCGGGCACGGCTATCAGCGCTGGATGCGAAGACCTTTGGGGCCGATCCCTACCGGCCGCTGCCGCCAGAGGCGCTGTGGCTGACGGAAGAGGAATGGCGAAAGCGTCTTTCGCGTTTGCCGGTGGCGCAGTTCTCGCCGTTCGCCGAGGTGAGCACGCCGGAGCGGGCGGCCATTTCCGCCGGCGGGGGCAAGGGGCGCAACTTCGCGGCGGAGCGGGCGGCGAAGGACGGCGGGCTGTATGACGCCGTGGTGGATCATGTGGCGACGCTGCGCAAGGGCGGGCGCAAGGTGTTGCTGGCGGCGGGCACGGCGGGAGCGGCGGAGCGGCTTGCGCACATCCTGGAGGATCACGGGCTGAAGCCCGTGGCCACGGCAGCCAACTGGGCGGAGGCGCACGGGCAGGGGGAGAAGGTGGTTTCCGCCGTGGCGCTGCCGCTGGAAGAGGGCTTCGAGGCCGAGCGGCTGGCGGTGGTGACGGAAACCGACGTGCTGGGTGAGCGGCTGCGGCGGCGGGCGCGGCGGCGGAAAAAGGCGTCGGACTTCATCACCGAGCTTTCGGCCATCGAACCGGGGGATCTGGTGGTGCACGCGGAGCATGGCATCGGCCGCTTCGAGGGGCTGGTGCGCATTGACGTGGGCGGGGCGCCGCATGATTGCCTGCATCTGACCTACGCCGGGGGCGACCGGCTGTATCTGCCGGTGGAGAACCTGGACGTGCTGTCGCGCTATGGCGGCGAGGAGGCCACGGCGCAGCTGGACAAGCTGGGCAGCGGCGCATGGCAGGCGAAAAAGGCGCGGCTGAAGAAGCGCCTGCGTGACATGGCGGACGAGCTGATACGCATCGCGGCGGCGCGGGCGCTGAAAGAGGCGCCGAAAATCACGTATCCCGCAGGGCTTTACGAGGAGTTCTGCGCACGCTTTCCTTACGAGGAGACGGAAGATCAGCTGGCGGCCATCTCGGACGTGTTCGCCGATCTTGCTTCCGGGCGGCCGATGGACCGGCTCATCTGCGGCGATGTGGGCTTCGGCAAGACGGAAGTGGCGCTGCGGGCGGCCTTCGCCACGGTGATGAGCGGGCATCAGGTGGCGGTGATAACGCCCACTACGCTGCTGGCGCGGCAGCACACGCAGACGTTCACGGAGCGCTTCGCCGGCTATCCCGTCAACATCGCGCATGTCTCGCGGCTGACGCCGCGCAAGGAAATCAACGAGATCAGGCGCGGGCTGAAGGACGGCGGCATCGACATCGTCATCGGCACGCATGCCCTGCTGGGCAAGGATGTGGGTTTTCACGACCTTGGGCTGCTGATCATCGACGAGGAGCAGCACTTCGGCGTGAAGCACAAGGAGCAGCTGAAGAAGCTGCGGGCGAACGTGCACGTGCTGACGCTGACCGCCACACCCATTCCGCGCACGCTGCAGCTGGCGCTCTCCGGCGTGCGCGAGCTTTCCGTCATCGCCACGCCGCCGGTGGACAGGCTGGCGGTGCGCACGTTCCTTTCGCCGTTCGACCCGGTGGCCATCCGCGAACACCTGTTGCGCGAGCACTACCGCGGCGGGCAGAGCTACTACGTGGTGCCGCGAATCGCCGATATCGACACCATCGCGGAGTTTCTGTCCGAACATGTGCCGGAGGTGGCATTCGCCGTGGCACACGGGCGCATGAGCTCGCGGGAGCTGGACGAGGTGATGACGGCGTTCCAGGAGAAGAAATTCGACGTGCTTCTGGCCACCACCATCGTCGAATCGGGACTGGACATTCCCAGCGCCAACACCATGATCGTGCACCGGGCGGACATGTTCGGCCTCGCCCAGCTCTACCAGCTGCGCGGGCGCATCGGGCGTTCGAAGGTGCGGGCATGGTGCCTGCTTACCGTGCCGGCGAACGTGCCGCTGACAGCCTCGGCGAAAAAGCGGCTGGAAGTGCTGATGTCGCTGGATTCGCTGGGTGCGGGGTTCCAGCTGGCGAGCCATGACCTGGACATTCGCGGCGCCGGTAACCTGCTGGGCGAGGAGCAGAGCGGGCACATCCGCGAGGTAGGCTTCGAGCTGTATCAGCAAATGCTGGAAGAGGCGGTGGCCGGGTTGAAGGCGGGGGATGAGGAGGAGCAGCCGGAGGATTTCTCGCCCAACATCAACATTGGCGCGGCGGTGCTCATTCCGGAACATTATGTGCCGGATCTCTCGCTGCGCATGGGGCTTTATCGGCGGCTGGCGAAGGTGGAGGACGAACGGGAGCTGGAAGCCTTCGCCGCCGAGCTGATCGACCGCTTCGGCCCGTTACCGGAAGAGGTGCGGCATCTCGTTGATGTGGTTGGCATCAAGCTGCTGGCGCGACGAGCGCGGGTAGCCTCCCTGGACGCGGGCGTGAAGGGGGCGGTGGTGCGCTTTCATCGCGATACGTTTCCAAACCCCGAAAAGCTGCTGCGATGGATTGCCACACAGAAGGGGGCGGTGAAGATGCGTCCGGACGGGCGCATGGTGGTGCGGGCACGCTGGGATGATCTTTCCATAAGAGTCGGTGGTATCAAAAAGCTTCTAAAGTTGCTGAAAAATCTGGCAAACTAAATTGATGATTGCATTCTTGGGTGAATACTACTACTGATATAAATCATCTGGCGGCACAACTCCTGAGCAGAAACGGATCGTTTTCGCACCCAGAGGTTTCTTGCCGCAGTGCTGCGTCGTCAGGATAATGTGGGCATATCGCCTGGAGGGGAGGCCATCGGGGGTAAGTCCAGTCAATGGAGGGTGATCGCGTGAGCGCAAGACGCAAGGAGGTGGAGAATTCGCCAGGATCGGCCGGGGAGGGGCCCGACCTGACGGCCGAAAAGACACCCGAGGAAGTTGCCGGCTACATCGCCGACATGGTGTTGCAGCTGCGCAACATGGCCAAGCAGAAGGATCTGGATTTTCTGGCCTATCTGCTGGAAATGAGCTTCCAGGAAGCATTCGACCTTTCCAGCAGGGACAAGAAGGACTGAGCGAGATCGGGGGCAGGGGGCTGAATATCGGGGGCTGTTCTGATAGGTTGTCCTGCATGCGCAGGATGCCCTTACTTCCGATACGAGGCAGGCCCGGTAACATGCGCCGCCGCCAGGCGATGGTTGCGGTGTTGTGCTTCGTATTGTTTGCCATGGCGGCGCCGGTGCCGGCCGCGCCGGTGCAGCTGCCCGGCGCACCGGGCGGCGAAGTGGCAACCACCCCCCGCACACCCAAGCCGGCGGCGCGGCCGGGGGCGGAAAGGAATCCGGGCAGGTCGGCGCCGCCGAAGGCTGTCATCAGTCCACGGGAAAGGGCGCGGCGCAAGCAACTGTTCACCCGGGCACGGGCCGGCGATACGGCGGCCATGCGGGCGCTGGCCGGGGCCTACGTCGAAGGCGCGCTGGGGCTGAAGCGGTCGCAGGCGAAGGCGGCTACGTGGCTGCGGCGGGCGGCGCAGGCCGGTGATGCCGAGGCAGCCCATGAACTCGCCCGCATGCTGATGAAAGGTGGCGAGGGTGTGAAACGGGCGCCGAAGATCGCGGCCGCGCTGTTCAAGGCGGCGGCGGAAAAGGGGCATGTGTCTTCCATGTATTGGCTGGCACACATGCTGGAATTCGGCATCGGCGTGCCAAAGGATGTGAAGGCTGCGCGCGCGTGGTATGAAAAGGCAGCGGACAAGGGGCACCTGCCGGCCCGAGTGGCGCTGGGCCTCATGGCATTGACCGGGCGCGGCGGCGATCGCGATTTCGAGATGGCGCTGGATCATTTCTCGAAGGCGGCGGAGAAGGGGGATGGCTGGGCGCTGAACAACCTCGGCGCCATGTTCGAGATGGGCTGGGGCGTGCCGAAGGATCGCGAAAAGGCCATAATCTATTATGAACTGGCGAAGGAGCGGCAGAACCCGGCGGGCCTGCGCAACCTGGTACGGTTGGGCGCGGTGCAGATGACGCCGCCGAGCCCCGAGCACGGGCACGGAACGGCGACAGGAAATGCCGCGAGTGGTAGTACCGCCAATGCCAACCTGCCCGATAACGCGGAAAAGGCGCAAGCCTCCACCACCGTGGACGCCGGCAAAAATCCCGCAAGGCCCGCCACGTCTGCCAAACGTTACAATTTCCGGCCCGGCAGGCCCGTGGTCAACACACCCTGAACGGGTTGCGCGAAAATCTTCCCGTTAACCATGTTCGCCAATCCGGCGTTTACCGCGGTGTGCGCATGATGAGCGTGTGTTCGTCTGGTGGGGCGGTCTGGCGGCGCCAGTCCGCCGTTGTAGTGTCCGGGGGTGAGTATGGACAGGTTTTTCGTGTTGCCTGAGGTGAAAAACGGTGCTGGCTGGCGGGGAACGAGGCTCGCCCTGCTGGCGGTGATGGGCGGAGCGCTGCTGCTGGCGGGGTGCTCGTCCTCTTCCGACAAGCTGGATCCGTTCGCCGGGACGGGCAGCCCCAAGTATGCCAAGTCCGGCCCGTTGCCCAAGGGAGGAGGGCGCCGGCACGTGGGCAAGCCCTATACCATCGCCGGAAAGACCTATTATCCGACGCCGAACCCGAAGCCGGTGGAAGTGGGGCTGGCCTCGTGGTACGGGCCGAAGTTCCACCGTCGCAAGACTTCCAACGGCGAGTGGTTCGACATGTATTACCTCTCCGCCGCGCACAAGACCATGCCGCTGCCTTCCTACGCGCGGGTGACGAATCTGGAGAACGGGCGCACGGTGGTGGTGCGGGTGAACGACCGCGGGCCGTTCGTGGGCACACGCATCATTGATCTCTCGATGGCGGCGGCGGAGCAACTGGGCTACAAGCGCAAGGGCAAGGCGCGGGTGAGGGTGGAGTATCTCGGCCCGGCGCCGCTGGGTGACGACCGGCGGTTGCTGGCGAAGCTCAATCGCGTGAAGGACGCGCCGAAGGCGACGTTGCTGGCGGCCATTCGCGGGGCGGACACGGGCACGATGGTTGCCGGAGCGGCGCCTGTGCAAACGCCCCGGGCCTATGCCGTGCCGGCGCGGGCGGAGGTGGTGCGCGATGCGTCCTACCTTGTGCAGGTGGCCTCTTTCGCCGATCGCGAGCGGGCGATGGCGCTGACCCGCAGCATATCGCCCTACGGTCCGGCACGGGTGGTGCCGGCGGAGGTCAACGGCATGACCTTCTGGCGGGTGCAGATGGGGCCGTTCCCCAATCCGCAGGCGGCCGGCGCGGCGCAGCAGGCGGTGGCGCAGGCGGGCATATATGACGCGCGCATCATCACCGTGCAGGCAACGCGCGGGTGAGTGGCCGCGGAAGCCGTTGCGACGTTTGGCCCACTGCCAACACGGCCGTGCTATGCTAACCCCCTTGAGAAAACCGTGCAGGGAGTTTTCTCATGGCAGGCAAGGCGACACCAAAACGCATCATAACGCCGCATCCGAAGATTCCCATAGAGGTGCCGGAGGGCATGGCGCCGGTGGAGTTCTTCAACTCGCCGGCGAATCTCAAGAATCTGGCGGAGGAAAACGGTCTGTTCCGCACGCCCGAAGACCTGCTGATGTATCGCAAGCTCATCGGGCATTCGACGGAATTCGACACTTCCATCATCTATGACACCTCGCGCAAGATTCTCGACCCGTTGGGCCGCCCGGTGCGGCGCGACCAGATGCCATCCCGACCGCGCAAGATCTGGGAACAGATGACGGCCATTCTGTTCGACTACATGCTGGAGAAATACCCGGACCCGGCGAAACACGTGGTCATGAGCGGCGAGGCCTCGCTGGATGCCACCTGGCCGCTGAACAAGCCAGGCGTGCCCTCCATTCGCATGATTCACAACCATTTCATCGTGTTCCCGGTGAAGGATCTCGAGGCGGCGGAGGACGCCGACCCGAACGACGTGAATCTGACGGACGCCGGACACAATTCTCTGTTCCTGCGGCATCTGGCGGACGTTTACATGGAGTTCTTCGAGGGGCTGGACTTGCAGATATTGCGTCCCGTGCCGGGAGACGAGGTGTCGCTGTCGGTGACGGGGTATCCGCAGGGGTTGCCGAGCTGGGTCCTGGAAGACGGGCGCGAGCGGCTCTACGACAAGTATTTCTGGTACGAATACCAGCAGATCCTGCTGCGGTTCCTGGACTTCTACCGCGCCTTCTTCGGCCTGGTTTCCACCGGTGAGGAACGAGTGCCGGCGCAGGCGAACTTCCCCAACGCGGTGCAGGACATTCTGCTGGGCAACCACCGTTTCATCCGCGTGGCGCGCGACCTGCGCGAGCGGGTGATACAGGATCCGCAGTTCGCCAACGAGATCCGCTGGCAGCCTGCCTACAAGCAGCTGCTCTACCGCGACGATGCCGGGCGGCTGGTGGTGACCATCTCGCAGAATTCGGTGGGCAACGCCATCACGGAGCTTCTGGGCATCGTGGTGAAGCGCGAATGCGACCCGGAGGCCTACGCGAAGGTGGAGGAGCCGCTGGTGAACAAGCTGCTGGAGGCGCGCGAACGACTCATCGAGGCTGATCTGGGCGAACCCATCACGACGAAGCACTGGCCGGGCAACCGCTTCGTGCGCGCGGCGTGAGCGGCCTCAGGAATCGAGTGCGAGGCGGGCGGCGGACTCGGAATCGGGCGCCCAATGCCAGTGGTGCATGAACTTGCGCGCCCAGGTCATCTGCCGCTTGGCGTATTGGCGCGTCTCGTTGATGGCGCCTTCAGCCGCTTCTTCTAACGTTATCTCGCCACGCAGGGCAGCGGCGATGTTGCGCACGCCATGCGCCTTCATGGCGGGCAGCGTGGGGTCGAGGTTGCGGGCAAGCAGGCGCTCCACCTCCTCCACGGCGCCCTGTTCCAGCATGGCGTGGAAGCGCGTGGCGATGCGCTGGCGCAGCCACTCCCGTTCCGGCGCGATGAAGATGCGGATGATGCGGGCGTCCGGTGGCAGGGCGGGGCGCTCCGTGCCGTGAAAGGAGGACAGCTCGCGGCCGGTGGCCAGCTTCACCTCCAGCGCGCGGACGAGGCGCTGACAGTCATGCGGGATTCCCTCGAGCGCCAGTTTTCCGGCATGGTGGCGCAGGGCGGACATGCCTTCCTGCGCCCACCCCGCCACCTTCCGGCGCACCTCTTCCGGCACCGGGGGGATGTCCGCCAGCCCTTCCTCCAGTGCGCGGAAATACAGCCCCGTGCCACCGGTGAGGATGGGCACGCGGCCTTCTGCCCACGCCTGCGCGATGGCGGCACGGGCGTCGGTCAGCCACTCGCCGACGGAATAGCGGTGCGCCGCGTCCACGTGGCCGTAGAGCGCGTGCGGGGCCTGCCGTTCCTCCTCTGGCGAGGGGCGGGCGGTGAGCACGCGTAAATTGGCATAGACCTGCATGGAATCGGCGTTGATGACGACGCCGTTCAACGCTTGCGCCAGTTTCAGCGCCGCCGCCGTTTTGCCGGACGCGGTGGGCCCTGCGACAAGGATGGCTGTTCTGTTGTTCATGGACTCGTTGTATTGGACCACCCACCGCCCCGGGCCCCCGCCCAATCCCCGATTGTGCATGGCATGGGTTGTGCGGGGGCGCGGGGCGGTTTCATGCTCGCCCGATCTTCATTTGCACGATATATGCATGCGCAAGGCCATTCGGAAAGGGAGCGGTGGATGAACGGTGGGGGCGGACAGAACGGGCAACTGCCCGACCAGGTGCTGGTGCTGATCGCGAAGCCGGGCGAAGCGTCGCTTGACGACGACCTTCTGGCGGAGGTGACGGCGCCGCTGGCGATGTTCAACGCTGAACTGCGCTGGCTGGAGGAAGAGGGACGCACGGCCGCCGAGATCGCCTTCTCCCCACCGCCACCTTCGCACTACAACCCGCGCTCGCTGGAAGACCGCATGCGGCGCACGCTCATGGGGCTGCCCATCGACCTGGCGGTGCTGCCGCTGGGGGGCAGGCGCAAGAAACTGCTCATCGCCGACATGGACTCCACCATCATCGGGCAGGAATGCATCGACGAGCTGGCGGTGCATGCGGGCGTCGGCGCGGAGGTGGCGGAGGTGACGGAGCGTGCCATGCGTGGCGAGCTGGGCTTTCGCGAGGCGTTGCGCGAACGGCTGCAGAAGCTGAAAGGGGTGCCGGAAGAGGCCATCGCGGAAGTGATCGAGCAGCGAATCTGCATCAACAACGGCGCCGAGGTGCTGGTGCGCACCATGAAGATGCACGGGGCGAAGACGGCGCTGGTTTCCGGCGGCTTCGTGCCCTTTGCGCGGCACGTGGCGGAGCAGGTGGGCTTCGACTTTTTCCGCGCCAACGAGCTGCCGGTGAAGGATGGCAAGCTCACCGGCGAGGCGGCGGAGCCGATCCTGGGCAAGGACGCCAAGCTGGAAACGATGCTGGAGCTGGCGGCAGATATGGGCATTTCCACCGACGATGTGCTGGCGGTGGGCGACGGCGCCAACGACGCGGCGATGATCGAGGCGGCGGGGCTGGGCGTGGCCTGGCACGCCAAGCCGGTGCTGGCCGAAGTGGCCGATGCGCGCATCGAGCACAACGACCTCTCCGCGCTGCTCTACCTGCAGGGCTACCGCCGCGACGAGTTTGCCTCGTCGTGATGCCGGCGGCCCGTTGACGCCCCCGTGTCGGGTCGCTGACGTGGCGGGATCACTTCGTTCATGTGTTCATGTCCCCCGACCGCGACCCGGCAAAGAGGAGTTTCGGGCATGAACATCGTTCGCCAATTGCGCCTCGAGCGTGGCTGGTCACAGGAAGACCTGGCCGCCGTTTCGGGCGTTTCCGTACGCACCATCCAGCGGCTGGAAAACGGCGGGCGGGCCAGCCTCGAGACCCTCAAGTGCCTGGCGGCGGCGTTCGAAAGCGACGTGTCCACGCTGAGGGAGACCATGACCATGAACACCACCACGAACGACACGCGGACTGCCGGACTGAGCGAGGAAGACCGCGCGGCGCTGCAATTCGCCCGCCAGCTGCGCGCCTATGCCGAGCTGGAAAGCGCCGAGATGCCGCAAGCCATGGCCATTCGCCAACAGGTGCGCAAGGAGCGCGGCTTCTATATTCACGCCACCGTTTTCGTGGCCGTCATGGCGCTGTTGTTCGCCATCGACCATTTCACCTCGCCGGGGAAATACTGGGTACAATGGCCGCTGCTGGGCTGGGGTATCTGGGTAGCGCTACACGCGCTGGCGGTGTTCGGTGGCTTCTCCCCGCTTGGCGCGGACTGGGAGTGCCGCAAGGTGGAGGAACGCCTTTCGCGCCTCGCCCATCGCCGCGACGCCACCGACTGAACACCGAATCAGCCGCCGGTCTGAAGCGTCTCGATGACAAGCTGGTCGTTGGTGTAGACGCAGATGTCGGCGGCGATTTGCATGGCGCGGCGGGCGATGGCCTCGGCATCCATATCCGTGTCCATGAGCGCCCGCGCCGCAGCCAGCGCATAAGTGCCGCCCGACCCGATGCCGGCGACGCCATCCTCCGGTTCCAGCACGTCACCGTTGCCCGTCAGCACCAGCGTGCTGGCGGCGTCGGCGACGATCATCATCGCCTCCAGCCGCCTGAGATACCGGTCAGTGCGCCAGTCCTTGGCCAGCTCCACGCAGGCGCGCACCAGCTGGCCCGGGTGTTGCTCCAGCTTCGCCTCCAGCCGCTCCAGCAGGGTGAAGGCGTCCGCCGTGGCCCCGGCGAACCCGGCCAGCACCTTGCCGTCTGCCAGCCGGCGCACCTTGCGGGCGGTGTGCTTGATGACCGTCTGGCCCAACGACACCTGCCCGTCGCCGGCCAGCACCACCTTGCCGTCCTTGCGCACGGAAAGGATCGTCGTGCCATGCCAGCCGGGATGATCGTTCGTCATGC
>JALUAB010000110.1 GCA_027051195.1 Hyphomicrobiales bacterium | reverse complement strand
TGATGCCATCGTGCCCTGCGGCGTGCGGGAGCACGGAGTGACCTCCATGCAGGCGCTGGGCGCGGACGTGGACCTGGACGAGGTGGATGCAGCGCTGGCGAAACACTTCAGCCGCATCTTCGGGCCGATACGACAGATGGAGGCAGCGCGGTCATGAGCGCTCGGCGCGCTTCGCGCTCTTCTCGTCTCTTGCGCTCTTCCCGTCGCTTGCGTTCTTCCCGCCCTTGCTGGTTTTCCCGCCACCACTGAACAGGCGCCGCCAGTGCACCGCCGTGCGTATCCGGCGGAACAGCCGAAACGGCAGCCCCAGCTCCCACCAGAAGGATTCGTAAATGCGCACGAGGCGCTCCGGCGTCATTTCCCCGGGCGTGAGGTCCTCGGGCACGAAGGCCTTGTCCAGCGCGCCGCGGGCATGGAGCCACTTGCGCAGCCTGCGTGTGCGGCGCATGGTGGCCGTTTCCATCAGGCGCATGAACTGCGGTTCCATCCGCGCCTGGTTGACCGGCGCCCTGTCACCGCCCGGCAGGGGGACCGGGAAGTGCGGATTGTTGACCAGCTTCCACACGTGCGGCAGCTGCGT
This sequence comes from Hyphomicrobiales bacterium, assembly GCA_027051195.1. Classification (GTDB taxonomy): domain Bacteria; phylum Pseudomonadota; class Alphaproteobacteria; order Rhizobiales; family Aestuariivirgaceae; genus Thermopetrobacter. Next base: position 2,758 of record JALUAB010000110.1, on the reverse strand, counting down.
CAGACGCACTTCCGGCGCATCCTTCTCCGCCCGCTCCATGATCTCGCGAAAGCGGTCGCGATAGGCGTCGGCGGCGCGACGCCCCTCCTTCTGCGTGATGCGGTGATGGAGGAAATGCATCAGCTCCTTGTCCGCCGTCACCACACCGTGGCGCAGCAGAGTGAGGCTGTCCTCGTAACGTATGGATTCGGGCCGGTGGAAGCAGACCTCCTCCTTTTGCAGCTTTTCCGCATACTTCCTGTAGTCCGCCATCTGCACCCTGTCGCCGCGTTCCACCTCGCGCCGGGCGCGCTCGCGGAAAGAGGCGAAGAACTTGAAGTGCAGCAGCGCGCCGGTGAATGTGGCCATGGGCACGGGTTTGAGCGAATGGGTGGAGAAATAATACTGCATGCCCTTGCGCCACTTCACCAGTGGCACCTTGCGCATGGCCGGACCGCGGCCCAGGCCGCCGCTCTCCCAGAACTGGCGCTGTCGCGGCCCGCCGCTTATCTGCACCTGCGGAAAATAGCGTGGCGCATGCAGGGTGTAGGTGTCCCGCTCGAAGAACGGGCAAGTGTCCAGGAAGGGGGTACCCGGTTCGTAGAGCGTTTCCGACAGCGGGCGGTCGCTGTACATGTCCAGGAAGATACAGAACACGGCATCGAAGCCACGCTTGTCCAAGTGCCAAGTGAGCTCGCGGATGGTCACCTTCTCGATGCCGGGAAAGACGAACAGCTCATCCACGTCCAGCGTCAGGCACCAGCGGTTGCGCCCGTAGAAATCCGCCAGCTCGCTTGTCCAAAGCCGCCCGGCGCGGCTGGAGACGTAGGATTCCGCGGTGAAGAAATAGTGCACGTCGGGCTGGGACTTCAGGAACTCCGTGGTGCCGTCGTCTGAATTGTTGTCCACGGCGAAGAAATGGCGCACGCCCTGGGCCCGGTAGTAGTCCAGAAAATAGGGCAGCCGCTCCACCTCGTTATGCACACAGAAGAAGACCAGCACGTCATCGCGGGCGGTCTTGACAGGCGGTTTTTCGAAAATGTTACGCATGCCCCCCTCTTTTCGCCAAACACATTCGCTCCTGCCCGGCGGTTCGGCACACTCTACTGCCATTGCGGCGCCCGCGGCGCAATCCCCGTCGTTCAGCGCGATGATCCGCCGCCCTCTTCCCGCTGAACGCAGGAGAGCGCCGGCAGCCCCTTTCCCTTGGACAGCAGCCGGGAAATGGCGGCGGCCGTCAGGAACTTGTCGCCGGGGCGGGATGGCAGCAGGTGCACAGCGGGCAAGCCGGCCGTTCGCGCGCGCGCGAGCGGCACGAACCGCAGGCGCAGGGTGCGGCCATTCTCAAGAAAGCGTGCCGCCTCCAGCAGCCGGAAGGCGAGCAGGCCGCCTCCCTCCGCCGGCGCGCGGGACGGGAACAGCCCCAACGGCCGCCAGCCGCCCGTGGCGACATCGGCGACATCCACACGCCACGCGCCGGGGCGCCCCGCGCCACGCAGCACGAGATCGAAGTGGCCCGCATAGTCGATGCCGCCTTGCTCGGCCAGTTTCTGAAGGCCGTAATCCCAGCGATCCCTGGCGCTCTCGTAGAGCGTGCGCTGACCCCGCCGGTTGGGGGCGAAGGGGCGGTTCGAGAAATCGCGCGTGGGCAACGCGTTCTTGGTGTAGAAGCCGATGCCGTCCACCCCCAGCCGTTCGTCCAGCGTGACGATAGCGTCTATCTCCGCCCGCGATGGCGTGCGTCCGCCGCCATGCTGAAAGGCGTTCATGGTATGCAGTTGCGCCAGATGATAGAGTGGCAGGCGCAGATCCTCCTTCACGAATCGCACGCGCTTCGTCAGCTTGCGGGCGTAGTTTTCGTAATCAGGCTGGGCCTTGAGGTAGAAGTCGTAGAAGATGAAGTCCGGCGCCTGCCCCTTCTGGCGCAGCCAGTCGATCCAGCGCGCCAGCAGCGGACGGTCGAGAAAAACGGAATGGCCGAGATGCATGCCGACGCGGCAGGCGGGGTTGCGCCGGCGGATGCGCGAGGCGACGAGACGAAAGACCCTGGCCATGCGGGCGGCGAACAGGGCATCCATCCGGCGCGAGCGGCGCACGCGGCGTTCCCTGGAAGACCAGAAGCGACCGCCGCCCTGCACACTGTGATAAATGCCCGCCTCCTCGAAAACGATCACCGTGCAGGAATCGCGAAATTGGGCGTCATAGGCGGAAAATTCGCGCATGAGCCGACGCAGGAAGGCGCGGCGGGCCGGCCTGTCCTTCAGAATGCGTTCGGCCGTGAGATTGACCCTTTCCGCGGCGCCCGGCAGGTGCACCCTGTTGGCATAGAGGCGCAATTGCAGCCAGACGGGCGTTTCCAGCCTGCGCGCCATGCGGAAAACAGAGCGGTTGTAGGCGATCTCGTCGAAATCGTTCAGGCGCTTGCGCCGGCGCAGAAAGTGCTCCAACTCGCCGACGGTGGCATAAACGATACCGGCGGCACGGATGCGCCCGAGGTCGGCGAGCGTGTTGAACAGGTAGGGTTTGGCATAGGGCGCCAGCCGCCAGGCGGATACCATCATGTAGGTATGGCGGCCGGTGGCGGGAAAACGCGCCTCTTCTCCCCGGAACGGAGCGGACAGCGTGCAGTGCAACTCCGTTTGCCGCGGAGCTGTGGCGACGGTAGCTTCCGGCTGCCGCGCCGTGGCGGTCGGCGCCAGCAGGCATGCGCCGGCCAGCGTCGCCACGCGAAGGCCGCGCATCACCCATGGCATGGCGCCGGTCGCAAGGGTCATGCCTC
>JALUAB010000109.1 GCA_027051195.1 Hyphomicrobiales bacterium | reverse complement strand
CCACTTCCTCCATGAGCGGACCTAGCCCGCCGCTTCCGCCAGCCTGTCCGGCCGCAATCGATGGCGTTCGTCCGTCAGCCGCCACAGCATCACGCCCATGGCCGCCAGCGCCGCCAGCCCCACCACCCCGGCAATGAGAAACATGATCATCAGCTGATACTTGACGGCCTCCACCGGCGGCACGCCGGCAAGGATCTGGCCCGTCATCATGCCCGGCAACGATATGATGCCGGTCGCCGCCATGGCGTTCATGATGGGCGTGAGCGCCGTGCGCAACGCCTCCGTCATGAACGGCCGAATGGCCCGCCAGCGCGAAAAGCCCAGCAGCAGCCGCGCCTCGATGGCCGCACGCTCCCGCACCACCGCCCGGCTGATAGCATTCAGCCCCAGGCTCACGCCATTCATGGCATTGCCCAGCACCATGCCGAAAATGGGCAGCAGCTGCCGCGGCGCGAACCACGGTTCCGGCCGCAGCACCACCAGCTGCGCATACAATACCGCCAGCGTGCCGATGAGCAGCATGGATGCCGGCCCGGGTATCCATCGCCACGCTCCGGCCAGCGGCCGCTCCTGCCGGTTCATCACCTCGCGCATGGCCATCACCGCCATCACGCTCGCCGCTCCCAGCGTGATCCAGCCATTGGTGGCCTCGAAGATGAACCGCAGCACCATGCCCACCAGCAGCAGCTGCACCACCATGCGCACCGCCACCCACGCCAGCGAGCGCCACACCCCCAACCGCATCAGCAATGAAAGCCCGGTGGCGATGACGAACAACGCCGCCGACAGCGCCACGTCCGCATAGGACAGGCGAATGTATCCACCGCCCGCGGCCGCCGGCTCCGCCGCCAGCGCCGGCGCCAGAACCGCCCACATCCATGCTCCCAGCGCGAACGGCAGCCCTATGCCCCACCACCTGTTCATGCGATCAGTTTGCCAGCCACATCCAGCATGTCAACGAAAAAGGAACAAACTGGAAAGTTTTCCACAGATGTTCACGATGGCGCCTGAACGGGCACAAGCCGCCCCGCCTCCATGTGCCAGAAATACCGGCCCAGCCGCCCCGCCTGCGCCGCATCATGGGTGATCAGCAACAGCGTCATGCCGCCGGCCAGCAGGGCCTTCAACAGGTCCTCCACCCGCGCCGTGGTGGCCGCATCCAGCGCTCCCGTCGGTTCGTCCAGAATCAGCAGCTCCGGACGCATCACCAGCGCCCGCACCAGCGCCAGCCGCACCCGCTCGCCGGAAGAAAGGCTGGACACCCGCCGTTGCATGATGTCCGGCGTCAGCCCCACCGCCTCCAGCCACACCACCGCCCGCGCCGCGTCCGGTGCATCCGCCGGAAAATGCATTCCCGCCCGCTCCGCCCACCAGCCGGGTTCCGCCGGCACGTACCCCACCAGTCGCCGCCATGCCGGCGCAGGCATCTCCTCCCTCGAGCGCCCACGCCAGCGCACACCACCCTCGTTCGGATCCAGATCCACGATGGCCCGCGCCAGCAGGCTCTTGCCGGAACCGGACGTTCCCATGACGACGCCGCATTCCCCCTGAGGCAGCTGCATGCTCACGGGGTGCAACAGGCCACGTCGGCCGAGCCCTTTCACTTCCAGCATGGCGTCAGTCCCGGTTGTGCATCTGCCGCTGCGTGTTCGCCATTATCTGGGCCGAAATCGCCTCATCCGAATAACCGGCGCTGATATCGCTGTCGCCGACGAGATCCTTGCGGATTTCTGCCGTCAGCCGTGCCAGCGCCTCGTGCACCGCCCGCACCTCCGCCGGCGAGTAGGTGGAATCGGCCGAGGCCTTCTCGAACACGTCGAGAAACCGCTGATACTCCGCCAGCACGTTCGGCGCCGCCACCAACGCCAGCTTGTGGGTGATGAACTGCAACCGCAGCCGCTCCTGCTCCGTTATACGCCCCGCCCCCAGCACCTGTTCGATGAGATCGAGAAGCGCGCTGTAGATGGTCACCTTCAGCTCGGTGAACTTGAGCGACCATTCCTTCTCCAGCTCCACTTCCGTCTGCTTGTTCAGCAGAAGGGCCGTGATCAGCACCGTGGCCACGATACCGAGGATGACCAGCAGAATCTCCTGCGTGAACGGCCACTGCTCCGCCACCCGGTAGGCCGCGCGCAGCCACAGGTAACCTCCCACCACCAGCGCCACGGAAAGCAGCAGATAGAGGATATCCTGCCGCCGCAACGCCACGATGCGCTCACCCTGTTTCATGGTCTTTTCCCCGCGCCGGTGAGTCGCCAGGCCAGCGGCTTGGGCAGCAGCACGGCGATGTAGCCCGGCGCCTTCATCCGCCCGGCCAGCGCCCCCGCCGCATCGCCGAAGCCGAAGAAGATGTCGCCCCGCACCACGCCGCGAATGGCCGTGCCCGTGTCCTGCGCCACCATCAACCGGCGAAACGGCCCCTGCCCCCCGCCCCGGCGCGGCGCCATGGTTTCCAGCCACACCGGCGCGCCATAGGGCCAGTAGCGATAATCCACCGCCAGCGATGCCAGCGGCGTCAGTTGCACCCCTTGCGCACCATAGGCCCCCAACCGCGCGTCGGGCAAATCGACGATGCGGAAGAAGACGTATGACTTGTTCTCCCACATCAGCCTGCGCGCCTGCTTCGGATTTTTCGCCATCCACGCGCGGATGCTCTGCATGGAGAGCTTCTCTCGCGGGATGATGCCGCGCTCCATCAGCAGCCGTCCCACCGGCGTGAATGGATGCCCCGTCTTGCCGGCGAAGGCCAGCCGCAGCACCCGGCCGTCTTCCAGCCGCACCCGGCCGGAGCCCTGAATCTGCATGAAGAACCGGTCCACCGGGCTTTTCAGCCAGACGATCTCCAGCCCCCGCCCGTCGAGTGCGCCGCTTTCGATCTCCCGGCGCGTGAAATATGGTCGCGCCCGGCCCTTGACGATACGGCCATAGACCACGCCCAGCCGCCTGGCCTCCCGCTCCGGCAGACGCACGAGGTCATTGGGGCGCCCGTGCAGAGGCACCCGATAGGGCCCGTGGCGCTTCAGGCTCCCCTGCACCTCCGGCTCGTAATAGCCGGTGAAGATGCCCGCAGGCCTGCGTGTAGGCAGCGGCGAAACCGGCTGGAAATGCTTCTCGAAGAATGCCCTGGCCGCCTTGCGCGATGCCTTCTCCGGCATTTTCAGGGCGGCGATGCATACCGCCTTCCAGTCCGCCGGCGCGCCACCGTAACGTGCCGGCCGCCAGTGATAATCAGGCTTCAGCATCGCCCGGCACGAACGCCGGAAGGCCGCCAGCGCCAGCGCGTGATCGGCCCGTTCCCAGCCCGGCAGGGCGCGAAAGGAAACCGCGTGCAGCTTGCCCCGGGTATTCGCCATGCCCTCTTCCGCCGCCAGCAGCGCCGCCGCCAGCAACGCCCTTGTCCATATGGCCCGCTTCATGTCGCACCGACCAGATGCAGGCCCGCGCCATGTTCCTTCAACCAGCGTTCCGCCTCCTTCCAGTGCGGACAGTGCGCGTCCACCAGCCGCCAGAACCGCGGCGAATGGTTCATCTCCAGAAGATGCGCGACTTCATGCGCCGCCAGATAATCCAGCACGAAATCCGGCGCCAGGATCACTCGCCATGAAAAACTGAGCGTGCCATTGGAAGAACACGACCCCCAGCGGCTCTTCTGGTCACGCACCGACAGACGCGAAAACCGCGCCCCCATCGCGGCCGCGTATTTGCGACAGCTTTTCAGCAATTCCCGCCGTGCCTGCTTCTTCAGCCAGTCCGTGAGCCGCCGCGGCAGATGCTCTTCCGCCCCTGCTACGCACAGCCGCCGCACGCCCGCCTGTTCCTCGCGCCACACCGTGCCGCGCCGCCCCGGCACGTGCATGACCAGATGCGGCACGCCCCGGAACGGAATCTCCACCCCATGCGCGAAGGCCACCGCCTCCCCCCGCCGCGAGAGGTGCCGCGCGATCCAGTCCCGCCGCCGCTCGGCGAACGCGATGCCTTCCTCCAGCGCCACCCCGGGCGGCACGCTCACCACCGCCCGCGGCAGCCCTTGCGGCAGGCGCAGCACCAGCCGCTTCGCCCGCGGCTGCCGCCGCGCCAGCACCTCCACCGCACGCCCGGCACATTCGATGAAGGTGCGCAGCTCTTCCGGCGCCGCACGGGTGCGTGGCGCACCGGCCCGCCGCACACAAGACCGCGCCCTGTTGCGGAATGAAGGCCTCATGCCCGCGTCAACTTTCCCTGCCGCCGCAGCTCTTCCTCCACATGATCGGCCAGCCCCTGCGCCGCCGCCTGTAGCAGATCGAGAACCATGTCGAATCCGTCCTCCTCGCCGAAGTAGGGGTCTGGCACCTCGCGCACCCCCGCTTTCGGTGCGAAGTCGAGAAACAGCCTCACCCGCTGCGCCTGCGCCGCATCCGCCAGCGCCAGCAGGTCGGAGAGGTTTTCCGCGTCCATCGCGAGAATCAGGTCGAAAGCGTCAAGATCGCGCGCCGAAACCTGCCGCCCACGCAGATCCGAGATGTCCACTCCTCGTTTCGCGATGGCCCTGCGCGCCCGCGGATCAGGCGGCTCGCCCACGTGCCAGTTGCTGGTGCCGGCGGAATCCACCTCCACCAGATGGTCGATGCCGCGCCGCTCCAGCTCACGACGGAAGACACCTTCCGCCATCGGCGAACGGCAGATGTTGCCGAGGCAAACGAACAGGATGCGCAAGGATCATCCCCCCAATCGAGTCGGAATCGCTCTCATGTTGTGTGTGGCCCCATCTGCGATGGCATGTCAACGCGCGGAAGGCGATGCTACAAGAAAGGCCCCGCCGGAGGGGAGCGGCGGGGCCAGTCTCTGGCCGGTCGAGGGGATACCGGCTGGTAAGGGAACCGGAGCGCGAGGGGAACGGGGGGTGGGGGGATGGCGCTCCGGCTCCGGGGCTTCGCAAGGGTCTGTTTCGAGCATTCTCCTGAGCGTTTTCCCGTGTGGTCGCTCTCACACGTCCTGGCACACGCCGGTCACGCAGGGCTGCTGCCGCCGGATGATCTGACGCTCCGCGGCACGCCGCAGCAGGGGAGCGTACCAGCCGTCATCGGTCTTGCCGATAATCACGCTGCCGCTGTGTTGCCCGGCATGCATCGTGGTTCCGGCCGTCAACACCTGCTCTTCCGCGCCCTCCATGCGCAGGATCTGCCATTGCAGCATGCCGCCCGCGATAGCGCCCAGCGCCATGACCGACAGCAGGATTTTCAAGCGGGGCCACATGATCTCAACCTCCCTGCGGTTACGGCTGTGCCGCCGTTTGTCCGCGAATTCCGGTGCCCCCGTGATGATGCGGACTCTAGCTGGGAAAGATGAAATCCTCGCTGAACGGCATTGTCAGATTCCATTCATGTTGGAAAGAAGTCGGTAACGAATAGCGCCATGATACCCAAAATGGCGAAAAAACGTGCGCGTGTTCAACGAGTTGAAAACCAATCTCGCTTTTTCCCGCTTACGCCACGTCGGTGAATGGCCCGTCGGGATAGTCCACCCGCACCAGATACAGCCCCTCCGGCGGCGCTACCGGCCCGCAGGCGGCGCGATCGCACGCCTCCAGCGCCGCGCGCAGGTCACCGGCCGTCCACTTGCCCGCGCCCACCAGCTTCAGCGAGCCGACGATGGAGCGCACCTGATTGTGCAGGAACGAACGCGCCGAACAGCGGATGTGCACCTCCTCCCCGGCACGGGAGACGGAAATGGCATCCAGCGTCTTCACCGGGCTCTCAGCCTGGCACTGGCTGGCGCGAAAGGTGGTGAAGTCATGCCGCCCCACCAGCGCCTGCGCCGCCTCGTGCATGATGGCGGCATCCAGCCCAACCGGCACGTGCCACACCCTCCCCCTCTCCAGGGCCGGCGGTGCCGGGCGGTTGAGGATGCGATAGAGATAATGCCGCTTCACCGCTGAAAACCGGGCGTGAAAGTCATTCACCACCGCCGCCGCCGCGCGCACCGCCACGGGGTTCGGCCTCAGATGAAAGTTCAATCCGGCGCGCAGCTTGTGCGCCGGCCATTCCCCGGAAAGATCCACGTGCGCCACCTGCCCCAGTGCGTGCACGCCGGCGTCGGTGCGCCCCGCGCCTTGCACCGTCGCCCGCTCGCCGGTGAGCCTTTCCACCGCCTCCTCCAGCGCCTGCTGCACGGCCAGGCCGTTCGCCTGCCGCTGCCAACCCACGAAGGGCGCGCCGTCATATTCCACCAGCAGAGCATATCGCGGCATGGGCGCACTCCCCGCATCAATCCGCCACCCCGCGCCCCTGTCCAACCACCCTGCCCCCATCATATCGGGCGGCAGGGCAGGGGCGCGGGATGGTGGGCGGTTCAAAAATCATCATCAGCAACCGCCCGTGTTCCCTTCGGCGCCGGAAAACCGCGCAGAAAGGCCGCCCGCTCCATCGGCGCCCTGCCCTCGCGCTGCAACAGCAGCGGACGGATGGCGCCCTCACCGCAGGCGATGGCCAGATCGTCGTCGATGATCTCTCCGGGCATGCCCGCGCCCTGTGCAAGCGCCGCCTTCAACACCCGCACCCGCACCGCGGAAGAGGACTCGCCCTCCCGCGGCAACAGCATCCACGCGCCGGGATATGGCGAAAGACCATGAATCTGCGCCAGCACCTGCCGCGCCGGCTTCGAGAAATCGATGTACGCCTCGCGCTTGTCTATCTTGGGCGCGTAGGTGACGCCCACGCGGGGCTGCGGCACGCACTCCAGCGTCCCCTCCCGTTCCAGCTCGTCCATGGCCGCCGCCATCAGCGCCGCGCCCTTCTCCGCCAGCACGTCATGCAGCTCCCCGGCGGTCATGTCTTTTCCAATGGCCACTTCATGGCAACCGCACACGTCGCCGGTGTCCAGCCCCGCGTCCATGCGCATCACGCACACACCGGTGGTTTCGTCGCCGGCCATGATGGCGCGCTGAATAGGAGCCGCCCCGCGCCAACGCGGCAAAAGCGAGGCATGCAGGTTATAACAGCCGTGTTCGGGGATGCTCAGCACCGCTTTCGGCAAAATCAGCCCATAGGCCACCACCACGATGGCCTGCGGCTTCAGCTCCGCCAGCCGCTCCTGCTCCTTCCGCGACTTGAGCGAAACCGGCCAGCGTGTCTCGATGCCCAGCTCCAGCGCCGCCTGCGCCACCGGGGTGGGGCGTTCCTTCTTGCCCCGGCCGGCCGGGCGCGGCGGCTGCGTATAGACGGCGGCGATCTCGTGCCTTTCTGCCAGCCGGCGCAATGTCGGCACGGCGAAATCCGGCGAGCCCATGAAGACGATGCGCATGAACCGCTCTCCCCGCACAAGGTTTCAGGCCCCGCGGCATCGGCGACGACACCGGCCGGAGCGAACCACCCGGTTTTCTCTCCTGCAAACGAAATAGGCCCCCGCAGCACCTTTCACAAGCGCTGCGGGGGCCACTTACGCTTGGCGGAAGCCGGAAGTTACGCCCGGTATTCCTTCAGCCGCGTCGTGCGCAGGCCTTTCAGCCCATACTTGTCGATGGCGCGCTGCCAGCTGAGAAACTCCTCCACCGTCAGCGCGTAGCGCTCGCACGCTTCTTCCAGCGACAGCAGTCCGCCGCGCACGGCCGCCACCACCTCCGCCTTGCGGCGGATCACCCAGCGCCGGGTGCCCGGCGGCGGCAGGTCGGCGATGGAAAGCGGCGAGCCGTCAGGCCCGATCACGACCTTCACCCTGGAAAGCACAGGATTGCTCATACGCATACACCCACTGAAACTCACTTACACACACCGCGGATGAAGCATCCGCATCAACCGCTGGCAATGTAGCCCCTGGCGCTTTAAGAAACGTCTAAGCGAAGGCAAACAATTTGCTAAAATCGCTGCCGGGCTGCTTCACAACAGGACAGCATCCCTGACGCATCACTCGCAGGCGACGACGAAAGCATTCATGAACATCCGGCCCGACATTCCAACGGCCCTGCTGGACTCCCTGCGTGCGGCGATGGATCTGCCGGCGGGCGCGCGCGTGGTGGTGGCCATGTCCGGCGGTGTCGATTCCACCACCACCGCCGGGCTGCTGCATGCCGCCGGATACGAGGTCATCGGCATCACCCTGCGCCTGCACGAGGACGAGAAGGAAACAGCGCGCCGCAAGGCCTGCTGCGCCGGCCGCGACATCATGGATGCCAGCCTGGCGGCGGAGCGGCTCGACATTCCGCATTACGTGCTGGATATGGAGGAGGATTTCCGCCGCGACGTCATCGACCCATTCGTACGCGCCTATCTCGAGGGCCGCACGCCCATCCCTTGCGTGGACTGCAACCGCACGGTCAAGTTCACCGCCCTGCTGACCAAGGCCCGCGCGCTGGGCGCCGCCGTGCTGGTGACCGGCCATTACGCCGACATCCGCCGCCTGCCGGACGACGGGACGAAAAAGCCCCGCTACGGCCTCTTCACTCCCGCCGACATGGCGCGCGACCAGAGCTATTTCCTTTACGCCACCACGCAGGAGCAGCTTGATTTCCTGCGCTTTCCGCTGGCGCGGCTGGAAAAGCCGCAGGTGCGCAAGCTCGCCGCCGCCATGGGGCTGGAGGCGGTTTCCCGCAAGCAGGACAGTCAGGACATCTGCTTCGTGCCGAAGGCCGGCTACCGGGCGCTCGTCGAACGCCTCGCACCGGAGGCCCACGCGCCGGGCGAGATCGTGCACGTGGATGGCCGCGTGCTGGGCCGCCACGAGGGCATTGCCCGTTTCACCATCGGCCAGCGCCGCGGACTGGGCGTCACTATCGGCGAGCCGCTCTACGTGGTGGCCATCGACAGGGAAAAGAACCGCGTCGTCGTCGGCCCCAGAGAGGCGCTGGCCCGCCGCCACATCCTGCTGAAGGACATCAACTGGCTGGGCGATGCGCCTTTGCCGGAGGCGGCGGAAGAGGCTTTTCCCCTGTTCGCGAAAATCCGCTCCACCCGCCCGCCCGTTGCCGCCCGTGTCTGGCGCGATGCCCGCTCCGGCGGGGTGCATGTCCTGCTGGAGCAACCGGAATACGGCGTATCGCCAGGGCAGGCCTGCGTCTTCTATGAGCGTCCTGGCCCCGGCGCACGCGTTTTCGGCGGCGGCACCATCGTGGCCGCGTCCGCACTGGAGCCCGGGCATGCGGCTCCCTGAACGCCTTTTCATGCCCCGATACTGGACGAAAAGGCTATGCTTGTGTAGGTTGCCGCAAATCATCGAGGGGAGAGAGCGCTGCAATTCTCGTCCACCAGACGGGGGAAAATTGACGTGAGCACGACCGAGAAGCGCATGAACGGCGCCAGCAACGGGTCGCTGGCGAACATGGACGAACAGGCCATTCGCAAGGCCTATGCCCGCTGGGCGCCGGTTTACGACCTCACCTTCGGCCTCATCGCCGATGCCGGTCGCAAGCGCGCCGTGCGCTACATGAACACGCTGCCCGCATCACGCATTCTGGAGGCCGGCGTGGGCACCGGCATTTCGCTTCCGGCCTACCGGCGCGATCATGAGATCATCGGCATCGACCTTTCTCCCGAGATGCTGAAGAAGGCGCGCGAACGCGTGCGCCGGCGCGGCCTGACGAACGTCGAAGTGCGCGAAATGGATGTCTGCGCACTGGACTTCGAGAATGACAGTTTCGACGTCGTCACCGCCATGTATGTGCTCACCGTGGTGCCGGATCCGGAAAAGGCCATGCGCGAGCTGGCACGCGTATGCAAGCCCGGCGGCGAAGTCATCCTGGTCAACCACTTCAGCACCGAGGAAGGCCTGCGCGGCCTGGTGGAAAAGCGCATGGCCCGTTTCGCCGAGGATCTGGGCTGGCGCCCGGAGTTCCCGAAGGAAGCGGTGATGGTCTGCGACGAGTTGGAGCTGGAGCAGGAGCTGCCGATGAAGCCCTTCGGGCTGTTCACCATGCTGCGCTTCCGCAAGGTGGCGGAATCCCCGGCCCGCACCGGTGGCCTGGGCCGGGTGACCACGCCGGAAGCGCCGCGCATGGCCACCGCGTGAGTTGCGGTGCTCGCCCGGCGGCAACCCGTTCGCAAACGGCCTTGACTTTTCCCGTGCGCGCTTCATATATCCCCCTGTGCCCGGCGCGGGCACAACCATCCTTGGCGGGGTAGCTCAGTTGGTTAGAGCAGCGGAATCATAATCCGCGTGTCGGGGGTTCGAGTCCCTCCCCCGCTACCATCTCCAACCTTTCCCTCATCAGGCGGGCCGGCTATGGATTCCCCTCCGGTTTCGGGCTAATGCTGGAGTCCGTGATACTGGGGGGTGACATGCGTGGCATGGCGCACATTCAAGGGCTTTTGTCTTTCCTGTCGGCCATCGTCATGCTGCTGGCCACCTTTGCTCCGGCATCCGCGCAAGAAGTCGGTGCACCTGGCGTCCCCCCTCCGCTCACCGTGCTCACCAAGCCCATCGCACCATTCGTCATCCCGCAAAAAAATGCTGCACCCACCGGTTTTTCCATCGACCTGTGGCAGGCACTGGCGAAGCGCATGAACCGTCCCTTTCGCTGGCGGATGCGCCCCGACCTGAAGACGCTGCTGGACGACATTGCCGCCGGGCGGAGCGATGCCGCCATCGCCGCGGTGACCATCACGGCGGAGCGGGAACGCCGCATGGATTTCTCGCACCCTTTCTTCCGCTCCGGGTTGCAGATCATGGTGCGGGAAGAACCCGCCGGCCTGTTGCGTCAGGCGCGCGACGTGCTGGCCCGGCTGGCCTCGTCCGGCAGCCTGCGGCTGGCGCTGTTCTTCCTGCTCGCCATCGTCATCGTGGCGGCGCACCTCATCTGGCTGGCCGAGCGCCGCCGCAACGACGAATTTCACACCGGCTACCTGCGCGGGCTGTGGGACGGCATCTACTGGACGCTGGTCACCATCTCCACCGTCGGCTATGGCGACAAGTGCCCGCGCACGCAACCCGGCCGCAGCATCACGCTGGTGCTCATCGTCATCGGCTACATGGCCTATGCCTGGTTCACCGCCAGCATCGCCGCCGCGCTGACGGTGAACGAGCTGCAGGCTTCCATCACCGGCCCTGGCGACCTGCCCGGCCGCAAGGTGGCCACGGTTACGCGCTCCACCAGCGAGACATTCCTGCGCCGCCTGCCGGGCGTGCGCATCGTCACCGTGCCGCGCGTGGAAGAGGCCTATGCCCTGCTGGAACGTGGCGAGGTGGATGCCGTTGTTTACGATTTCCCGGCGCTGAGGCAACACGCCATGAGCACGGGCCGCGGCCGGGTGAATGTCGTTGGCCCGGTCTTCCAGCGCGAACCCTACGGCATTGTTTTTCCGCAGGGCTCTCCCCTGCGCGAGGAGGTGAACCGGGCCCTGCTTGACATGATGGAAAGCGGTGAATACGCGCGCATCCACGAAAAATGGTTCGGCCGCCCTCCGTCATGAAAAAGACGCCATTTACGGCCCGGAGGAAAACACCTTGTCAGCCATGCATTGGCCTGGATATCCTGCGAATGCTCCCGAGCCATTTTCGTGCAACCGGCCTCTGTTGCCGTGAGGGGGTCACGGCCCTCCGGGAGCATCCTCATGCGCCAGAGAACATTGCTATTGCAGCCCGTATTTGCCAGTTTTGTCATGCAGCCGCGCTAACGGGAGGTGACCCGCGAAGGTCACGAGGGCGTGCCCGCCCCTCCGCGGCTGCATCAATACAGCTCCCGAGCCATATTCGCCGAGCCAGCCTTGAGCTGCGAAGGTTTACCTGGCGGCCCTCCGGGAGCTGCTCTTCGCTCTTCACTCCCCTTACCCGGCGATGGCTTCCTGCCCGCAATCTCATGGCCGTTCACTCCTGACGCCTCTGTCATGGAACAAGCGTGAAACAGGCGAATGTGTCATGCCAAGTTGCGCAAAGGCTGACCGGTAAAACCACCCCGCGCCCCAACCCAGGCCCTTGTCTTTGATAATTTGGAGAGTGGACGGGGATGGTGGGTGGTTCATTGTGCATGTTGGTATCAGCTTCCTCGCGCCAGCCCGACCAGACCGTGAAGCAATGGCAGCACGGCAAAGACGAACGTCATAGGGTTGGCCAGCACCGCCTCGACGGGCGTGCTGCCCCTCGACATCCAGTGATAGCCAAAGAAAAAGGCCACGAAAAATATTCCGGTCACCACGAAGCTGAAGTTCCACGTGCGCGTATCGTGATCAGGCTCTCCGTTCATGCCAGCCATCCTCACTCCACCAAGCATCATGACACTACCATACCACATTTTTTCTGAAGCGCCTCCGGCGCCCATGCCCGCGACGTTTGACCCCGGTCAATGGCCACGCTTCTCCGGCGCTATAGGCTGCCATCCGGGAGGAGCAGTGGCGCCATGCGGAAGTTGTCTTGGAATGTGCGGCGGGTTCGGCTTCGCAAAAGGCTGATGATCTTCGGCGCCCTGTGCGCACTGTTTCCACTGGCGTCTTCCATCGCCCTGCCCGCCCGGCCGGTGCCCGCCACCACCAGCAAGCCGATCGACGAACTCGTCCGCCTCGTGCGGCAGGACTGCGGCTCCTGCCACGGGCTGACGCTGAAAGGCGGCCTCGGCAAACCCCTGCTGCCGGAAAACCTCGCCGGGCGCGACGCGGATACGCTGGCGCAGATCATCCTGGACGGCATCCCCGGCACGCCCATGCCGCCCTGGCGCGGCATCCTGGCCGAAAACGACGCCCTGTGGATCGCACGCAAACTCAAGGAGGGCTTCCCCGATGCGGCGCCGTGACCTGCTTCAGGCCCTGGGGCTGGCCACCGTCCTCGCCAGCGCACCCATGGCGAACGCCACTCCCGCGGCGTCTCCTCCCTGCCGTCCCACCGGCGCCCTGGGCATCGTCATCGAACGCGCCTCCGGCAGCGTGCTGCTGGTGGACAATCAGGCCCGCTCCACCATCACCCGCATCGAGGGGCTGGGCGACGTCTCCCACGCTTCAGCCACCTTCTCGCCGGACGAACGCTTCGCCTTCGTCTTCGGCCGCGACGGCGGCCTGACGAAGATCGACCTGCTGACGGGGCGCATCGCCGCTCGCGTGGTGCAGGGCGGCAATTCCATCGGCGGCGCCATTTCCGACGATGGCAAGCTGGTCGCCGTGTCCAACTACGAACCCGGTGGCGTGAAGGTCTTTTCCGCCGCCGACCTCACGCTCGTAGCCGACATCCCTGCCATGGTGGACGGCGCGCGCTCGAAGGTCGTCGGCCTCGTCGATACGCCGGGACGGCGCTTCCTCTACTCCCTGTTCGAGGCCGGCGAGATCTGGCTCGCCGACTTCTCCGGCGGCGACAAGCCGCGCATCACCCTCCTCGGCCATGCTGGCAAGGAACCCTACGACGGCCTCATCGACCCTTCGGGCCGCTATTACATCGCCGGCCTCTTCGGCGAGGACGGCATGGCCCTTGTCGACCTCTGGCAGGACCCGCCGCGCATCCGCCGCATCCTGAACGGCTACGGCAGGGGCGAGCGCCGCCTGCCCGTCTACAAGATGCCGCACCTTGAGGGCTGGACGCAGGCGGGCGGCGATTACTTCTTCCCCTCCGTGGGACACCACGAGGTGCTGGTCATGAACGGCCGCACCTTTGAACTCGAAATGAAAATTCCCGTGCACGGCCAGCCGGTGTTCGTCATGGCCCGGCCCGACGGCCGCCACCTGTGGGTCAACTTCGCGCCCCCGAACAACGACACGATCCAGATCATCGACACCCCCACCCGCCGCGTCATCCACACCATGAAGCCCGGGCGCGGCATGCTGCACATGGAGTTCACGGGCCGCGGCGCGGAGGTCTGGTGCTCCGTGCGCGACGAGAACCGCATCGACATCTTCGACACCCACACTTTCGGGAAAATCGCATCGCTGCCGGCAAAGGCGCCGTCCGGCATCTTCTTCACCCCGCGCGCGCACAGGATCGGCCTGTAAGGGAGGGAACCGGCATGGATATGCCATTCATCACCGCGCCACACACGGCCCCGCCGCCCGATGACGCCCTCACCCTCGCCATGCTGGACGCCTGGCAGCGCGGCTTTCCGCTCACCCCGCGCCCCTTCGCCGAAATCGGCGATGCATTGGGCCTCGATGAACGCGCCGTCATCGTCCGTCTGGCGGCGGCTCAAGCCCACGGCCTGATCAGCCGCATCGGCGCCGTGGTGCAACCGAACACCGTCGGTGCCAGCACGCTCGCCGCCCTGTCAGTGCCGCCAACCCGGATGGAGGAAGTTGCTGCCATCGTTTCCGCCCAGCCGGAGGTGACGCACAACTACGAGCGCGAGCACGCATGGAACCTGTGGTTTGTCGTCACCGCCGCCGACAGGGCCGGCGTACACGCCGTGCTGGAGCGTATCGCACGCGCAACGGGGCTGGACGTGCTGGATCTTCCGTTGAAGCGCGGCTTTCACATCGACCTCGGCTTCGCCCTGCCGGAGGCCGCCCGCCCCTATGGCCTGAAGAAGCACCTGCCACACAACGCCGGCGACGAGCCCACCGGGCCCATCACCATCACCACCTTCGACCACCGCCTGCTGGCCTCCATCGAGGACGGCCTGCCGCTCATCGCACGCCCCTATCTCGCCGTGGCAGCGCAGCTGGAAACCACCGAGCAACAGGTCATCGACCGCCTGCGCGCACTTACCGCCGCCGGCATCATCCGCCGCTTCGGCGTCATCGTGCGCCACCGCCGCCTGGGCTTTCGCGCCAACGCCATGGTGGTGTGGAACGTGCCGGACGATCTCGTCAGCGAAGCCGGGCGGCTGCTCGCCCGCTCCCCCGGCGTCACCCTGTGCTATGAGCGCCCCCGCCGTCTGCCACATTGGCCCTACAA
>JALUAB010000108.1 GCA_027051195.1 Hyphomicrobiales bacterium | reverse complement strand
GGCGAAGAGCGCATGTTCTTCTACCACAGGCCGCGTGAGGGGCTGGAGCGCCTGAAGGGGCGTCTGCTCTTTTACGGCTTGAAGAAGGGCCGAACGCTGCACGGCGTGGCCTTCCTGTTCCGCAAGGACTGCCGCCCCGCCTTCTATCCCGTCAGGGGATACGTCGAAACACCCGCCCGCATCGTGCTGCACGGCGCGGCGCCCGACCGGGGGCGCGAGGGTTGCGCCATCCGGCGCTGGCGCGCGAAAGGCCCCGGCACCCGCCTCGTCTTCACCTACGACCGGCGGGCTCCCGCCGGGCTGAAACCGCCGCCGCCCGTTCCGGAAGAAACCCTGCGCGACATCGACACGGTCATCGAGCGCCCCTACCGCAAGCACCGCCTGCCCGTGCCTGGCGGCGCCATCCTGATAACGGCGCCGGATTACACCGCCACGGCCAGCCATCCGCTCAACATCTTCGTGGAGGCGCACTGCGCCAACCGCCCGCCGGCGCTCCTGCGCCGCTTCCTCGCCTGCGCGCTGAAGGGCGTGCGCACCAACGCCGCCGGCGAGCTGGTGCTGACGACGCTGCCCTACGAGGCGCGCACGGCCTCCTGCGCCACCGTTCCTCATGACGAAACGCTGCCCGTCGGCGGCGCTTGCGATTGAGGCCGCGGGTGGCTATGTGTGCCGGCCATGAAACTGCCGCAGCCGATGATACCCGGGCGCCTGGTGCGCCGCTACAAGCGCTTCCTCGCCGACGTGACCCTGGAGGACACGGGCGAGCCGGTGACCGCCTCCACGCCCAACACAGGCTCCATGATGAGCCTGCTGGACGAAGGCAACCGGGTGTGGCTTTCCGTCTCCGACGACCCGAAGCGCAAGTATCGCCATCGCTGGGAGCTGGTGGAGGTGGATGGCCCGGCGGGCAAGGCGCTGGTGGGGCTGAACACGGGCCTGCCCAACCGGCTGGCAGAAGAGGCCATCCGCGCAGGCGTCATTCCGGAGCTGGCGGACTATCCCGTGATCCGGCGCGAGGTGAAGTTCGGAGCCGAGAACAGCCGCGCCGATCTGCTGCTGAAGGCGCCGGACAGACCGCCGGTGTTCATCGAGGTGAAGAACGTCACGCTCTCGCGCAGGCCCGGGCTGGCCGAGTTTCCGGATGCGGTGACGGCACGCGGCGCCAAACACCTGCGCGAGCTGGCGCGCATCGTCGGGAGCGGCGCCGGCCGCGCCGCCATGATATACATGTGCCAACGCACGGACGCGGAGCGCTGCGCGCTGGCAGCGGACATCGATCCGGGCTATGTGGAGGAATGGTGCCGCGCGAAAGCGGCGGGCGTGGAGATGTATGCCCTGGCCTGCCGCATCAGCCCGCAGGAGGTGGTGGCCACGCACACCATTCCCTTCGTGGAGCCGGAGGCAGCTTGAAAAAATACTCGAATATATTCGGATAACGCCTTGACAGGGCGAGGTGAACGAGAATGCACACGCAGGCACGCTACATCCGCGGCGAGGAAGCGCCCTTCGCCACCACCAACCAGATCAAGCTGTGGGGCGAGGAAGCCTTCGAGGGCATGCGCCGGGCCGGGCGGCTGGCGGCGGAGGCGTTGGACATGCTGGTGGAACACGTGAAGCCCGGCGTGAGCACCGACTATCTGGACCGGCTCGTCTTCGAATTCGCCATGGATCACGGTGCCGTGCCCGCGCCGCTCAACTACCGCGGCTTCCCCAGGAGCATCTGCACCTCCGTCAATCACGTCGTCTGCCACGGCATCCCGGACGAGAAGAAGATCCTGAAGGAAGGCGACATCGTCAACATCGACGTGACGCTGATCGTCGATGGCTGGCACGGCGACACCTCGCGCATGTATCCCGTGGGCGAGATCTCGCCGAAGGCGCAGCGGCTCATCGACGTGACCTACGAGGCCATGATGCGCGGCATCGCCGCCGCCCAGCCCGGCGCCACCACCGGCGACATCGGGCACGCCATCCAGACCTTCGCGGAAGAGAACCGCTGCGCGGTGGTGCGCGACTTCTGCGGCCACGGGCTGGGCAAGCTGTTCCACGACGCACCCAACATCCTGCACTACGGCCGGCCCGGCACCGGTGTGGAGCTGAAGCCCGGCATGTTCTTCACCGTCGAGCCGATGCTGAACCTCGGCAAGCCGCACGTGAAGATCCTGCAGGACGGCTGGACGGCGGTCACCCGCGACCGGTCGCTCTCGGCCCAGTTCGAGCACACCATCGGCATCACGGAAATGGGCGCGGAGATCTTCACCGCCTCGCCTAAGGGCCTGCACAAGCCACCCTACGCCAGCAATGGCGATAATTGAGGTTTTCCGCCACCCCGGTTTTCCGCTTGCCGGCGTTTTCCGTCTATACTGGGGCATGAATCATGGCTCCGGCGAGAGGATGGAACTGGGCGGATGACCGACACGACCCTGCCCGCACCGGCGCTGGAAAGCCACGGCGATGGCCTCGCCATCGGGCTGGCGCTGGGCGGCGGCGCCGCGCGGGGGCTGGCGCACATCGTGGTGCTGGAGGTGTTCGACGAGCTGGGCCTGCGTCCGGCCATGATGGCCGGCGCCTCCATCGGCGCCATGGTGGGCGCTGCCTACGCCGCAGGCATGAGCGCCTTGGAGCTGCGCCAGCACGCTCTCTCCGTGCTCGGCCGCCCCGTTCATGTGGCGCGCAAACTGCTGCGCGGCGGTGAGGCGCGGCCGCGCAACCTGCTCAACTTCTCCATCTCCCGCGGCATGATGCTGGACGGCGCCGCGCTCATAAACCTGTTCATGCCGCCGGGCCTGCCGGAGCGGCTGGAAGACCTGCCCATTCCGCTCATCATCAGCGCCACGGACTTCTACGCGGCGGAAGAGCGCGTCATCACCACCGGCCCGCTGCGCGAGGCGGTGGCCGCCTCCATCGCCATTCCCGGCCTCATCGCCGCGCCGAAGATAAGCGGCCGGCTGATGGTAGATGGCGCCATCTCCAACCCCGTGCCCTTCGACCACCTGCAGGCCGCGGGCTGCAGGCCGGTCATCGCCGTGGAAGTGACCGGGCACCCCTCGGGCCTCGTGCGCGATGGCCGCAAGCCGGGGCTTACAGAATTGGCGCTGGGCGCCACCCAGATCATGCAGCTGCAGATCGCTGCGCTGAAGCGCCAGCTGTCGCCGCCGGAGCTGTGGGTGGATCCGCCGCTGGACGCCTACCGCGCCTACGACTTCCTGAAGTGCCGCGAGATCCTGGAACGGGCAGATGCCATGCGCGATGACCTGAAACGCCGCCTCGTCACCCTCATCGAGGGCGCGGGCCGCGCCACCCCTCTGCCCCCGCCATGATACCAGAATGCATAAATGACCACCCACCGCCC
>JALUAB010000107.1 GCA_027051195.1 Hyphomicrobiales bacterium | reverse complement strand
TCGTCCGTGGCCACCAGCGCAACGGAAGCGATGCCGACGAACAGGCCCTGCTCGACCACGCCCGGGATGCGCCGCAGCTTGCCCGCCAGCTTTTCGGGCTGCTTGATGTGGCCCAGGTGACAGTCCACGATGAAGCCGCCATTGTCGGTGATGAACGGCTCGCCGGCGCTCTTCTCGCGCACCACCAGCTCGCCGCCCATGCCCAGCTTTTCGATGGCGCGGCGCATCTTGAGGATGGTCGCCCGCGCGCCAAAGGGAAGTATCTCCACCGGCAGCGGGAAGGCACCAAAGGTTTCCGCCGTCATGGCCTTGGAGGCATCGGCGATGACCACCATCCGCTTTGAGCTGGAGGCCACGATCTTCTCGCGCGTCAGCGCGCCGCCGCCGCCCTTGATGAGCACCAGCGGGCCTTCGAGGATCTCGTCGGCGCCGTCCACGGTCACGTCCAGCTCCGGCGTCTCGTCCAGCGTGGACAGCGGAATGCCGAGGTTGCGCGCGCGCTCTTCGGAAGCGATGGAGGTGGGCACGCAGATCACGTTCAGGCCCTGCTTCACCCGCTCGCCCAGGGCGTCGATGAAATGGTTCGCCGTGGAGCCGGTGCCCAGCCCCACCTTCATGCCATCCTCGATATAGTCGAGCGCCGCGATGGCGGCTGCCTTCTTCTGCTCCTCCGCGGACATGTTTCCCTCTTCAATCCCGAATCCCGTTCCTCATTGTTCCACAACCCTATAGCGATGGCGGGGCTACTTGTCCAAGCCGCCCAGGCAGACGTATTTCAGCTCCGTGAACTCCTCCACGCCGTGCCTGCCACCTTCGCGGCCAAGACCGGATTCCTTCACGCCGCCGAAGGGCGCGACCTCGGTGGAGACGATGCCGCGGTTCACGCCGACGATGCCATATTCCAGCGCCTCGGACACTCGCACCACGCGCCCCACGTCGCGGGCATAGAAATAAGCCGCCAGGCCATAAGGGGTGTCGTTGGCCAGCCGGATGGCCTCTTCCTCCGTCTCGAAACGCATCAGCGGGGCCACGGGGCCGAAGATCTCCTCGCGCGTGATTTCCATCTCCGGGGTGATGTCGCAGATCACCGTCGGCTCGTAGAAGGTGCCGCCCAGCGCGTGCCGGCGGCCGCCGGTGAGCACGCGCGCGCCCTTCTCCCGCGCATCGGACACGAGGCGTTCCACCTTCTGAAGCGCCTGCTCGTTGATGAGCGGGCCTTGCGAGACGCCTTCCTCGGTGCCGACGCCCACCTTCATCTCCTTTACCTTTTCCGCCAGCTTCTCGGCGAAGGCGTCATACACGCCGGCCTGCACCATGATGCGGTTGGCGCACACGCAGGTCTGGCCGGTGTTGCGATACTTGCTCATCAGCGCGCCTTCCATCGCCGCGTCCAGATCGGCATCGTCGAACACGATGAAGGGCGCATTGCCGCCCAGCTCCAGCGACACCTTCTTCACCGTGTCCGCGCACTGGCGCATGAGCAGCCTGCCCACCTCCACCGAGCCGGTGAAGGACAGCATGCGCACGTCCGGACTGGCGGTGAGCGCGGCGCCGATGCTGGGAGCATCGCCGGTGATCACGTTGAACACGCCCGCCGGGATGCCGGCGCGCGCCGCCAGCTCCGCCAGCGCCAGGGCGGAAAGCGGCGTGTCCTCCGCCGGCTTGACCACGATGGCGCAGCCCGCCGCCAGCGCCGGGCCGGCCTTGCGGGTGATCATGGCGTTGGGGAAGTTCCACGGCGTGATCGCCGCCACCACGCCCACCGGCTGGCGCAGCACGTGGATGCGCGCGTCCACGAAGGGAGAGGGCACGATCTCTCCGTAAAGGCGCTTTCCTTCTTCCGCCGCCCATTCGATGAAGCTGGCGCCATAGGCCACCTCGCCGCGCGATTCGGTCAGCGGCTTGCCCTGTTCGGCGGTCATGATGAGCGCCAGATCCTCGGCGTGCTCCAGAATCAGCGCGTGCCACTTGCGCAGGATCGCGGCGCGATCCTTCGCCGTCAGCGCCGCCCAGGAGCCTTGCGCCGCCTTCGCCGCGGCGATGGCGCGCTGCGTCTCCGCCGCGCCCAGGTCGGGAACGTGCCCCAGCACCTCGCCGGTGGCCGGGTTCTTCACGGCGAAGGTGCGTTCGCCCTCCATCCAGGCGCCGTCGATGAAACAGGCCTCGCGCAGGAGGGAAGGGTCTTTCAGCACGGATGCGAGCTGGCTGGTCATGATGTGGCTCCCTGCATGGTCATCCCCGTTATTGCGTCAGAGAATAACGCACGCCATGCAAGGTGGGAATGGCCGCGCATGCCTTCACCCCTGCCGGTAAATAGGCTAATAGCGCTGTAGGAGATGCACGTTTCCGCCCCGCGCCCCCGCCCAACCGCTTGCGCACCATTATCGGGAGGTTGGGCGGGGGCGCGGGGTGGTGGGCGGTTGAATGCAAGGGGAATCACGATGGCGAAAATCAAGGTGGAGAACCCCGTCGTCGAGCTGGACGGCGACGAGATGGCCCGCATCATCTGGCACATGATCAAGGAGAAGCTGATTCTCCCCTACCTCGACCTGCCCATCAAGTATTTCGACCTCTCCATCCAGAACCGTGACGCCACGGACGATCAGGTGACCGTCGATGCGGCGCTGGCCATCCGCGAATACGGCGTGGGCATCAAGTGCGCCACCATCACGCCGGACGAGGCGCGGGTGAAGGAGTTCAACCTGAAGAAGATGTGGCGCTCACCCAACGGCACCATCCGCAATATCCTGGGCGGCGTCATCTTCCGCGAGCCCATCGTGTGCAGCAACATCCCGCGGCTGGTGCCGGGCTGGACGAAGCCCATCGTCATTGGCCGCCACGCGCACGGCGACCAGTACAAGGCGCAGGACTTCCGCATTCCCGAGGGGGCGGGCAAGTTTTATGTGCGCTACGAGGGCGAGGACGGCACGGTGATCGAGCGCGAGGTGCACCAGTTCACGGTGCAGGATCAGGGCGGCGTGGCGCTGGGCATGTTCAACACGGACAAGTCCATATACGATTTCGCGCGGGCCTGCTTCAACTTCGCGCTGGATCGCAAATGGCCGCTCTACATGTCCACCAAGAACACCATCCTCAAGGCCTACGACGGCCGCTTCAAGGACATCTTCCAGGAGGTGTACGAGAAGGAGTTCAAGGAGGAATTCGACAGGCACGGGCTGACCTACGAGCACCGGCTCATCGACGACATGGTGGCCTGCGCTCTGAAGTGGTCGGGCGGCTTCGTGTGGGCGTGCAAGAACTACGACGGCGACGTGCAGTCCGACGTGGTGGCGCAGGGCTTCGGCTCGCTGGGGCTGATGACCTCGCAGCTGCTCACCCCGGACGGCAAGATCATGGAGGCGGAGGCGGCGCACGGCACGGTGAC
>JALUAB010000106.1 GCA_027051195.1 Hyphomicrobiales bacterium | reverse complement strand
CGTCCGTGGCCAGCGCCTCGTAGGCGTGCCCCATGTGCGGGTCGCCATTGGGATAGGAAATGGCGGTGGTGATGTAGAATTTCGGTTTTGCGCCGGTCTTTTCGCTGCTCATGGCGGCCTGCTTCTCCGTTGGGATTCATTCGCGCATCTGCCGCATGGTTGTGCCCCCGGCGGCGGCGCTTTTCAAGTCCCGCCCCACCCGGCGAAAAACGCCGCTCAGGCCGCGCGCTTCCGCACCAGCGCCGCCAGCTGGTACAGCATGCTCTCGATGAACTGCCGCCGGTCCAGATTCACCGCTTCCAGCGCGGAGAGCCTCTCCCGCATCTCCGCCAGCGCCTCCGCCAGCCGCGCCGCGCCCGCCGCATCCCCGGCCTGTGCCGCCTCCCGCATGCGCTGATGCAGCCATTGTGCCATCAGCTCGTTGAACAGGGAAAAGTCCGCCTGCGCCTCCGCCGGCGCCAGCGCCTGCCCGGCGCGCACGATCACCGTCTCCGGCGCCCCCTGCCCGGCCAGCGCCCGCTCCACCTCCTGCCACAGCTCCGGCGCCTTGCTGATGGCCAGATCCAGCGCCCGCCCCGGCGCGCCGCCGCTCATGGCGATGGCCGCTTCCAGCCGGGCCGCGTCCACCCCTTCCAGCGCGTCCACCCCTTCCAGCGCGCGGCCCACGTCTTCCGCCGGCAGGGGTGAAAGCGCCACGTGCAGACAGCGCGAACGGATGGTGGGCAGCAGCCTGCCCGGCGCGTGGGATACCAGGAAGAAAAAGGTGTTTGGCGGCGGTTCTTCCAGCTGCTTGAGAATGGCGTTTGCCGTCTCGCGGTTCATCTCGTCCGCCGCATCGACGATGACTACACGCCGCCCGCCACCGGCCGGGGTGAGCGACAGGAAGTGCCCCAGCGCCCGGGCATCCTCCACTGCGATCCGCGCCCTGAGCCGCTTGTTGGCCCCGCGCGTGCGCCGCAGCAGGAAGAAGTCAGGATGCGCCCCCACCGCCATCTGCTGAAACACCGGATGATGCTCCGGCACGCCTTCCTCCGGTGCCTCCGCCAACGCCGCGCCGGGATGGGCCAGCAGCAGCCGCGCCACATGCCAAGCCAGCGTCGCCTTGCCCACGCCCGGCGCGCCGGAGATGAGCCAGCCATGATGCGGCCGTTCCCCGGCCAGTGCCCGGAGCAACTGTGCCCGCGCCTGCCGGTGCCCCACCAGCCGCGCCCGCCGCCCGGGCAGCAGGATACGCTCTTCCCGCTTCTCGTCCGCCGCGCTCATGCCCGCACCTTTTCCAGCAACGGTGCCACCGCACGCCACACGTCCACCGCCACTTCCTCCGGCGGCCGCGCCGCGTCGATGATAACGCACCGCTCCGGATTCTCCCGCGCAATGCGCAGGAAAGCCTCCCGCACCCGCCGCAGATATTCAAGTCCCTTGCGCTCGAAGCGATCCTCCCGCTCCTCTTCCGCCGCCCGCGCGTCATCGAACTGCGCCGCCTTGCGCCGCAGCGCCGTTGCCGGATCGATATCGAGGATGATGGTCAGGTCCGGCACCGTCCCTCCCACCACGTCGCGCTCCAGAGCATCGAGCAGCGAAATCGGACAATCCCCGGCATAGCCCTGATACGCCCGCGAGGAATCCATGAACCGGTCGCATATCACCACTCTGCCCGCCGCCAGCGCCGGACGGATGAGGCGGCGCAGATGATCATCGCGCGCAGCATAATTCAGCAATGCCTCCGCCGTGGAGGAAAGCGCCTCCGGTTCGCCGGTGACCAGCAGCGCGCGAATGCGCTCGGCCATCCCGGTGCCGCCCGGCTCCCGCGTGGTGAGCACTTCAACCCCGGCGCAGCGCAGACGCTCGGTCAGCGCCGCGGCCTGCGTGGACTTGCCACCGCCCTCGCCTCCTTCGAAGGTGATGAACAGCCCGGACATTCACCCTCCGAACACCCAGGCCTTCACCGTGTCCAGCGCACGGCCCCACATGCTGGCGTCCTCTGCCACCGCGTCCGCCGTGCGCAGCGGAAAGCGCGCCACGACCTTGGCGCCCACGCGCACCTCCAGCGTGCCCACGCGCTGGCCCGCGCGCACCGGCGCCACCAGCGGCGTCTTCACCCGCGCCTGCAACCGCGCCTGCTTGCGCTCGTCATCGGTGAGCCGCACCATCACCTCTTCTTCTGCCACCAGCGGCATGAAATCGCGCATCCCGCCCCACACGCGCACGCGCGTCACCTCCTCGCCGGCCTTGAACAGCCGCACCGGCCGGAACCGCCGGAAGCCCCAGTCCAGGATCTTGCGCGCTTCCTCCGCCCGCGCACGCCTGGACTTCAACCCCGTGATGACGGCGATAAGCCGCCGCCCGTCACGCTTTGCCGAAGCTACCAGCGAATAGCCCGCCGCCCTGGTGTAACCCGTCTTCACGCCATCCGCGCCGGGATAGCGCCCCAGCAGCGGGTTCCGATTACGCTGCTTGATGCCGTTCCACTCGAATTCGCGCACGGAATAGAGCTTGTAGAACTCCGGAAAGTTGCGAATGAGATACCGCGCCGCCTCCGCCAGCTCCCGCGCCGTCATGCGGTGCTTCGGATCGGGTAGCCCGGTGGCATTGACGAAGTGCGATTTCGTCAGCCCGATCCTGCGGGCGAAGCGGTTCAGCATTTCCGCATAGGCCTCTTCCGAGCCGGCGATCCCTTCGGCGATGGCGATGGCCGCGTCGTTGGCGGAAATGGAAGCCACCGCCGTGAGCAGCGTGCCAAGCCTTATGCGTTCGCCCGGCTTGGCGAACATGGTGGAACCGCCGGAAGGTGCGCCGCCCCGCCGCCACGCATTGGTGGAAATCTCGAATTCGTCGTCCTTGCTCAGCTTGCCCTTGCGGATGAGATCATAGACCAGCAGCAGGGTGACGATCTTGCTCATGCTGGCAGGCGGAATGAGGTCATCCGCCTTCTTCTCGAAGAAGACCTTGCCCGATTCGGCATCCATCAGGATGGCGTTGCGCGCCTTTGTCGTGAACGCCTCCGCCCACGCCCGCGCGCCAGGCGTCACGAGCGCCGCCAGCACCAGCGCCGCCACCACGATCCGCCGAAGGATGCGCCCGTCCGCTTTCATCTCGCAAGCCGCCATTGTTGCTCTCGTTCAACCGTCCCGCCTGCGGAATGTAGAGGTTTTCACCCGCCGCAACAACCGGATGCGCGGCCCACTCCGATAACATGTGGATACCCGCAGGAAGCGTTGGGGCGACGCCCGTCAGCCGACGGTTGAGGCGCTTTCCCCGGCGGCGCCCTCCAGCGCCTCGCCCGGATGCATCACCCGCTCCGCGCCGAGCACGTCCAGTCCCGCGTGCGCCAGCCGCAAATCCAGCGTTGCCAGCGCCGCTTCCTTGGCTTCCGCCAGCGCCAGCGCCAGCGCCGCCGGCACGGGCAGGTCATAGACCGCCGCCAGATGCGCCGCGCGCGGCAGCAGCGCCGCGTCCGCCGCCAGCACGGAAAGCAGCGACGGCAGCAGCGCCGGCAGTTGCTCGAAGTCCGCCTGCGCCAGATGCCCTTCCTTCATCAGCCGCCGCGCGCCCTCCAGCGCCTCCACCAGCGCCGCCTGCGGCGCCGCCAGCGCCTCGCCCGCCACCAGCAGCGAGGCGGCGAAGCCGGATTGCGGCGTTTCCACCGCCAGCGCCAGCAGGATGGTGCCGTCAATCACCAGCATGGGCCCTCTTCCGCTCCATCACCGCCAGCAGGTCGAATGCACCCGGCCGGTTCGTCCGTTCGCGCATTTCCGCCAGCGCCCGTTGCACGCTCGCGCTTTCCTCCGCCAGCGCCTGCGAGAGGATGGCCGCCGCCTCCTCCTGCGCCGAGCGCCCGTACGCCCGCCCGCGCGATTCCAGCAGCCGCCGCGCCTGCGGCGAGAGTTTTGCAAGATCAATGACCGCCGGCGCCACTTCCAGCCGGAACGCGGGCTTGCCATCGCCCTTTCGTCCGGCCGCGGGCTTGCGCGCGGGCGGCGGTGATGGCATTGGCGATGCCGTTTGCGGCGGTGATGCAGTCTTCGTCTCTTCCTCCTTGCGCACCGGAACCACCGGCTCGCCGGCAACGCGCACGAAGGTCACCTTGCGCCCGCGCAGATCGAGGTCGCGCGTTTCCCACCCGGCATCGCGCCAGCTCTTCACCTGCGACTGACCGGATGCGGCGTTCGACCACCACGCCGGATATTTCCACGCCGAGGCCGGCAGCGAGAAACCGAGCACCTCCTCCACTTCCTGAAAGGTCATGGTGATGCGCGGCGCCTCCTGCTGGCGCAGAAACCGGGTTAGCGGCGCATACTTGTTGCTCATGATTCCTCCCCCGCCTTTTCATCCGGTATAGAATGCGCGCGCCAGCATGTGCAACCACGCCGCCGACGGGGAAAGCCGTGCCCGTGCCCGAGAAACTGCTGTTCGCCCTTGGCCAGGCGTTGCAAGGCTTGCCACCTCCGGCCGGGCACGCCTGTTCCCTGCCCGCCACCACGGGCAGCTACCTGCTACTGGCCCGGCTGGACGCACCGCTGGCGCTCTCCGGGCGCTTTTCCGGCTTGGAGTTGCCCGCCGGCTGGTTCGTCTATGCCGGCAGCGCCCGCGGCCCTGGCGGCCTGCGCGCCCGGCTGGGCCGCCATTTGCGAAGAGAGAAGCGCCCGCGCTGGCACATCGACCAGCTCACCACCCGCGCCGAGGTCCTGTTCGCCCTGCCCTTCACCGATACGCCGGAGGCGCCGGCGCTCACGGAATGCGCGCTCGTTGGACGGTTGCTGGAAAGCGGCGCCTTCAGCCCTCCCGTGCCCGGCTTCGGCAGTTCCGACTGCCGCACCTGCCCCGCCCACCTGTTATCGTGGGATTCCGTCACCGCCTGACCACAGGACGGCGCCTTTGCGCAAGACTACAGCAGCGAGCGGATGGCCGCCTGCGCCAGCTGCATCACCGGCTGCGGCCAGAACACCATCCCCAACGCGAAAACCACGGACAGCGCCGAAACCAGCTTCAGCTCGAACGGCATCTCCGCCACCGCGCCTTTCGGCTCGTCCATGTACATGACCTTTATCACCCGCAGGTAATAGAAGGCGGAAACGGCCGAGGCCAGCACGATGATGACCGCCAGCGCCACCATGTTCGCCTTCAACGCCGCCACGAAGGCGAAATACTTGGCGAAGAAGCCCGCCAGGGGCGGAATGCCCATCAGCGCGAACATCATCGCCGCGAGTGTGAAGGCCATGCCGGGATTGGTGCTGGCCAGCCCGGCGAAGTCCTCGATTTCCTCCACCGCCCGTTCCTCCCGTCGCATGGCGATGACGACGGCGAATGCCCCGACCGTCAACAGCAGGTAGATGACGAGATAGAGCATGGTGGCGCGCAGCCCCTCCATGCCGCCCGCCGCCAGACCGACGAGCGCGATGCCCATGTGACCGATGGACGAATAGGCCAGCAGCCGCTTGATGTTGCGTTGCACCAGCCCGGCAAACGCGCCCAGCAGGGCCGAGGCGACGGCCATGAATGCCACCACCTGCCGCCACGCCTCCGCCGCGTCGGGAAAGGCCTCGTAGAGAATGCGCATCAACACCGCCATCGCCGCCAGCTTCGGAGCCGCGGCGAAGAAGGCCGTCACCGGCGTCGGCGCACCCTCATACACATCGGGCGTCCACATGTGAAACGGCACCGCCGAGATCTTGAACGCCAGCCCGGCGAGAATGAACACGATACCGGTGATGACGCCGAGATGCGCCCCGCCCTTCAGCGCCTGGGCGATACCGGAAAAGCCCGTGGTGCCGGCGAAGCCATACACAAGCGACGCGCCATACAGGATGAGACCCGAGGCCAGCGCGCCCAGCACGAAATATTTCAGCCCCGCCTCCGAGGAACGCACGGACTCCCGATTCATGGCCGCCAGCACGTATAGCGCCAGGGATTGCAGCTCCAGCCCCAGATAGAGCGCGATGAGCCCGTGGGCGGAAACCATCGCCATCATGCCCAGCGCCGAGAGCAGCATCAGCACCGGATATTCGAATCGCTCGATGCGCTCCGCCTTCATGAAGCCGACCGACATGATGATTGCCAGTGCCGTGGCAAACAGGATCAGCAGCTTCATCACCCGCGCCAGCGAATCCACCACGAACGTGCCGCCGAAGGCGAAGATGGCGCCCTGCTGTCCCGTCATCAGCACCAGCACGGCGGTAACGGCCAGCGCCAGCAGCGCCAGCGTGTTCACGATATCGCTGGCGCGTTTGCGGAAGAACACGCCCAGCATCAGCAGCGCCATGCTCATGACCGCCAGCGCCATTTCCGGCAGGGCCGGCAGAAATGTGTTCCAGATGCTCATATCGTCCCGTTCTTTCCGCTCGTTGCGTTCTGTTGCGCCCGACCTTTCCGCCTCACGGCAGTGCTGCCTGCTTCACCGCCCCGGCAGCCACCTCCAGCCCCGCCTGCACATGCGCCAGCAGGCCGTTCACGGCCGAATCGTAAAGCGACGTGACCACCCCTGGCTGCACGCCGAACCAGATGGTCAGCACAGCCAGCGGCAGCAGCACCGCCGCCTCGCGCCAGGTCATGTCCGTGAGCTTTTTCAGCTCCTCCTTCTCCAGCGGGCCGAACACCACGCGCCGATAGAGATACAGCGCATAGGCCGCCGACAGGATCACGCCCGTGGTGGCGAAGAAGGCCACCCACGTGTTGGCCAGAAAGGCGCCGGTGAGCGCCAGGAATTCACCGATGAAGCCGGAGGTGCCCGGCAGCCCCACGTTGGCCATGGTGAACAGCATGAACACGAAGGCATACAGCGGCATGCGGTGCACCAGCCCGCCATAGGCCGCGATCTCGCGCGTGTGCATGCGATCGTAGATGACGCCGACGATGAGGAACAGCGCGCCGGAAACCAGCCCGTGCGAGATCATCACGAACATGGCGCCGTCCACGCCCTGCTTGTTGAGCGCGAAGATACCCATGGTCACGAAGCCCATGTGCGCCACCGACGAATAGGCGATGAGCTTCTTGATGTCCTCCTGCACCATCGCCACCAGCGAGGTATAAACGATGGCGATGACCGACAGCGTGAACACCAGCGGCGCGAAGAATTCGCTCGCCGCCGGGAACATGGGCAGCGAGAAGCGCAAGAAACCGTAGCCGCCCATCTTCAGCAGGATGGCCGCGAGCACCACCGAGCCCGCCGTCGGCGCCTCCACGTGTGCGTCAGGCAGCCAGGTGTGCACCGGCCACATGGGCATCTTCACCGCGAAGCTGGCGAAGAAGGCCAGCCACAGCCATTTCTGCACATCCACCGGAATGGTGGAGGGTTGCGAGAGGATGGTGGCGATGTCCGTGGTGCCCGTCTGCCAGTAGATGGCGATCATCGCCAGCAGCATCAGCACCGAGCCCACAAGCGTGTAGAGGAAGAACTTGAAGGTGGCATAGATGCGCCGGGGGCCGCCCCAGATGCCGATGATGAGGAACATCGGGATCAGCCCGCCTTCGAAGAACAGGTAGAACAGCACCAGGTCCAGCGCCACGAAGACGCCGATCATCAGCGTCTCCAGCACGAGAAACGCGATGAGGTATTCCTTGAGCCGCTTCTCCACGTGCCACGAGGCGAGAATCACGCCGGGCATGAGGAACGTGGTGAGCAGCACGAACGGCAGCCCCAGCCCGTCCACGCCCACGTGGTAGGTCATCAGCCCGAACCACGGGTAGCGCTCCTCGAACTGGAAACCCGGAGCATTCGGGTCGAAGCCCGCCAGCAGCACGAGGCTGAGAGCGAAGGTGAACAGCGTGGTGAACAGTGCCGTGTAGCGCATGTTGCGGCGCACGATCTCGTCGTCCCCGCGGATGACGAGGATGAACAGCGCCCCGATGAGCGGCAGGAAGGTGATGACGGAAAGGATCGGCCAGTCGGTCATGCTTTCAGCCCCCCACCATCAGCCACGTGACGAGCCCCGCGATGCCCAGCAGCATGGCGAAGGCGTAATGATACAGGTATCCGGTCTGCAGCCGCGAGGCCACGCGCCCCACAGCCGCCGCCAGTGCCGAGACACCGTCCGGCCCCAGCCCGTCGATGATTTTCTGGTCGCCGCCCTTCCACAGCAGCCGCCCGATGGCGAACGCCGGCCGCACGAACAGGAAGTCGTAGATCTCGTCGAAATACCACTTGTTCAGCAGGAACAGGTAGAGCGGTCTCAGCGCATTGGCCAGTTTCGCCGGCAGATCGGTCTTCACCAGGTAGAAGACGAAGGCCACGGACACCCCGGCCACCATCATCACGAACGGCGCCCATTTCACCCACGCCGGCACGTGATGCATGGCCTGCACGATCTCGTTGTGCGCCGCGCGATACAGCGCCTGCCCCCAGAACTCGGCTTCCGCCTGGCCGATGAACCAGTCCTTGAACAGGAAGCCGGCGAACAACGCGCCCGCCGCCAGCACATACAGCGGCACCATCATCACCGCCGGGCTTTCATGCACCCGCGCCAGAGTCTCGCGCGAGGCCCTGGGCTTGCCGTGGAACACCACGAACATCAGCCGCCACGAGTAGAAGGAGGTCATGGCCGCAGCGATCACCAGCAGCCAGAAAGCGGCCTCGCCCAGCGGTGTGTGCGCCGCGAAGGTCGCCTCGATGATGGCGTCCTTGGAGTAGTAGCCAGCGGTGAACGGAAAGCCCGTGAGCGCCAGCGTGCCGATGAGCATCATCGCCCAGGTGCGCTTGAGATACTGGTATAGCCCGCCCATGCGCCAGATGTCCTGCTCGTCGCTCATGGCGTGGATCACCGACCCGGCGCCAAGGAACAACAGCGCCTTGAAGAAGGCGTGCGTGAACAGATGGAACATGCCCACGCCATAGGCCCCCACTCCGAGCGCCGCGAACATGTAGCCCAGCTGCGAACAGGTGGAATAGGCGATGATGCGCTTGATGTCGTTCTGCACCAGGCCCACCGTGGCCGCGAAGAAGGCGGTGATCGCGCCGATGACCAGCACCGCCTGCTGGGCGAACGGCGTCAGCTCGTAGATGGGGCTCATGCGCGCCACCAGGAACACGCCGGCGGTCACCATCGTCGCCGCGTGGATTAGAGCGGAAACCGGAGTCGGGCCTTCCATGGCGTCCGGCAGCCACGTGTGCAGCAGAAACTGCGCCGATTTGCCCATGGCGCCCATGAACAGCAGCAGCGCGATGAGCTCCAGCGCCGGCACCTCCCAGGACAGGAACCGCATCGTCCTGTCGGCCATTTCCGGCGCCGCCGCAAAGATGGGGTCGAACTCGATGGAGCCGAACAGGGCGAAGGCGGCGAAAATGCCCAGCGCGAAGCCGAAATCACCCACGCGGTTGACCACGAAGGCCTTTATCGCCGCCGCGTTGGCCGACGCGCGGTCATACCAGAAGCCGATGAGCAGATAGGAGGCCAGCCCCACGCCTTCCCAGCCGAAGAACATCTGCAGCAGGTTGTCGCTGGTCACCAGCATCAGCATGGCGAACGTGAACAGCGACAGATAGGAGAAGAACCGCGGCTGGTGCGGGTCGTGGCTCATGTAACCCAGCGAATACACGTGCACCAGCGCTGACACGGTGGTCACCACCACCAGCATCACCGCCGTGAGGGTGTCCACCCGCAGCGCCCATTGCGCCACCAGCTCACCGGAGCGCACCCACTCGGCGATGACCACCTTGTAGGTGTTGCCGCCAACGACGTCGAAAAACGCCACCCACGACAGCGCGGCGGCCAGCAGCAGCAGCCCCGTGGTCAGCATCATTGGCCAGCGCGGGCCCTCGTAATGGAAGTGTTGGTGTCCGTCCTCGTCCGCATGCGCATCGTGCGCCGGCTGCGGCGGCGCGCCGCCGATGTAACGGAACACCGCCGTGCCGAACAGCCCGGCGGCCACCGCACCCAGCAGCGGCAGAAAGACGATGGCTTTCAGCAGCGTTTCCACGCGTGTCCCTCCCGGTTCGTCCGGCTCCCGTCATGTTGGCCGCCGGCGAGGCGGCCAGCCCGTTGTCCCTACCCTTTCAGGCTGTCGATCTCGTCCACCGCAATGCTGCCGCGATTGCGGAAATAGACCACCAGAATGGCCAATCCGATGGCTGCCTCCGCCGCCGCCACGGTGAGCACCAGCAGCGCGAACACCTGCCCCATCAGGTCGCCAAGGTGAGCGGAAAAGGCCACCAGGTTGATGTTCACCGCCAGCAGCATCAGCTCCACCGACATGAGGATGACGATGACGTTCTTCCGGTTGAGGAAGATACCGAACACCCCGATGGTGAACAGGATGGCCGCCACCCCCAGGTAATGTGCCAGTCCGATGCTCATGCTCTCGCCCATCCCCGTCTTTCCGACCTTTGCCCCTTCACGCCGGCCTTTTTCTCGTCATTCCGGCGCAAGCCGGAACTCGTGCCGCATCCTCATGAGTCCACCATCATAGCCTCCGGCTTTCGCCGGGATGACGGCGTGTGTTTCTACAACCCCTTCCCCGGCTCCACGTCCACCAGCCGCACGGCTTCCTCGCGCTTGCGCGCCACCTGCCTGGCCACGTCCTGACGCTTCACGTCCTTGCGGTGATGCAGGCTCAGCACGATGGCGCCGATCATCGCCACCAGCAGGATCAGCCCCGCCACCTGGAAGAAATAGACATGATCGGTGTAGAGGATTCGCCCCAGCGCTTCGGTGTTGGTCATGCCCTGCGCCGCCGGCGCCATGCGCAGTTTCTCCGCCATCGGCGCCGGCTGCCATTTCAGGAACACGAACAGGAGCTCCGCCAGCAGCACGCCGCCCACCAGCAGGCCCAGTGGCGCGTTGCGGATGAACCCGGCCTTCAGCTCGGCGAAGTCCACGTCCAGCATCATGATGATGAACAGCCACAGCACCAGCACCGCACCCACATAGACCACCACCAGGATCATCGCCAGGAACTCCGCCCCGGCCAGCAGGAACAGCCCCGCGCCGTTGAAGAAGGCGAGAATGAGGAACAGCACCGCGTGCACCGGATTGCGCAGCGTGATGACCAACGCCGCAGACACCAGCAACACGCTGGCGAACAGCCAGAAGAACGCCGATACGATCATCTCCTGTCCTTCCCCTCTTCCCGCTTCCCTAACGATACGGCGCGTCCAGCCGTATGTTCTGGGCCAGCTCCCGCTCCCAGCGGTCACCGTTCGCCAGCAGTTTTTCCTTGGTGTAGAAGAGCTCCTCGCGCGTCTCCGTCGCGAACTCGAAATTGGGCCCTTCCACGATGGCGTCCACCGGGCACGCCTCCTGGCAGAAACCGCAGTAGATGCACTTGGTCATGTCGATATCGTAGCGCGTCGTGCGTCTCGACCCGTCCTCCCGGCGCGGCCCGGCCTCGATGTGAATGGCCTGCGCCGGGCACGCCGCCTCGCACAGCTTGCAGGCGATGCAGCGTTCCTCGCCGTTCGGATAGCGGCGCAGCGCGTGCTCGCCCCGGAAGCGCGGCGAGATGTAGCCCTTTTCGAACGGATAGTCGATGGTCGCCTTGGGCGCGAAGAAGTAGCGCATGGAAAGCGCGATGGCCTCCACGAACTCCTTCAGGAACAGCGATTTGACGGCCAGTCCTATCCGCATCGTGCGTCCTCTTGCCTTTCTCCTGCCCTATCCGCCAAACGCCGTGCGCAATACCGGGCCCAGCAGGAAATAGCCCAGCAGCGGAAAAATGACGAGATCCACCACCGCCAGCACCTTCATCACCCGGCCGAAGCGCTGCCGCATGGCCTCCAGCTCCTTGTCCGAGGCTCCGGCCTCGCGGCGCTGGGCGATGGCCTGCCGCAGCGGCCGGACGGCCATGAACAGGCCGATGAGCCCCACCGTCAGAAGGAGCAGCCCGCCGGCGAGATTCCACATATCGCCCGGCTGGCGGAATATCTCCTCGAACAGTTCCATTCCCCCTCCTCACGGCGCCATGTCGAAGGCCACCAGCCAGCCGGCCACCAGCACCACGTAGAACAGCGAGATGGGCAGGAACACCTTCCAGCCCAGCCGCATCAGCTGGTCGAAGCGGTAGCGCGGCACGAAGGCCTTCACCAGCGCGAACATGAAGAACACGAACAACGCTTTCAGGGTGAACCACACCACCCCCGGTATCCAGTTGAACGGCGCAATGTCGATGATCGGCAGCCACCCGCCCAGGAACAGCACCGTCATCATGCCGCACATCAGCGTGATGGCCACGTATTCGCCCAGCATGAACAGCAGATACGGCGTGGAGGAATATTCCACCATGTGCCCGGCCACCAGCTCCGACTCCGCCTCGATGAGATCGAATGGCGGCCGCTGTGTCTCCGCCAGCGCCGAGACGAAGAAGATGATGAACATCGGAAACAGCGGCAGCCAGTACCAGTCGAGAAACGAATTGGGCAGCCCCAGCATCGTGCCCAGACCATCCTGTTGCGTCTGCACGATCTCTGAAAGGTTGAGCGACCCCGCCGCCAGCAGCACGGTGATGATGACGAAGCCGATGGACACCTCGTAGGACACCATCTGCGCCGCCTCGCGCAAGGAGGCCAGGAACGGATACTTGGAGTTGGAGGCCCAGCCGCCGATGATGGTGCCATAGACCATCAGCGAGGAGATGGCGAAGAGATAGAGCACACCGACGTTGATGTCCGCGATGGCCCAGCCGTCCGCCACCGGGATGACCGCCCAGGCGGAAAGGGCGAGAATGGCCGTGATGAGGGGCGCGGCGATGAACAGCCCCTTGTTGGTGGCGTCCGGCACCACCACTTCCTTCAGCACGAACTTCAGGAGATCGGCAAAGGACTGCAACAGGCCGAAGGGCCCCACGACATTCGGCCCGCGGCGCATTTGCACCGCCGCCCACACCTTTCGGTCCACGTAGATGAGCATGGCCAGCACCACCAGCAGAATCACCAGCAGGAGCACGCTCTTGAAGGCGATCCACAGCAGCATCATGGCCGTGTCCCAGCCGATCATGCCAGCCCTCCCCGCATTGCGTCGTTCCCCTTCTTCTCGCCGGCGGCACCCGCTGGCGGGCGCCACGCCCCCGCGGGCGTCACTCGGCGGCCTCCCTGTTCTCGTCTCCCCGCGCGATGGCGCCCATGCGGCGCAGAATGTCGGAAGCGCGCGCCACCGCGCTGTCCTGCCAGAAATCGGCGATGGCCGATTTCAGCGATGCGCCGCCCAGCGCACCACCACTTTCCGCCAGCGCTTTCAGCCCCGCCGGATCGGGCAGCGTGATCATGTCGATGTGCGCCAGCTGCGGGGCCTGTTCATACATTGCCGCGCGCAACTCCGCCGCTGCGCCAAATGCCGCATCCTCGGCGCCCAGCGCCCGCGCCACGTCGGCAATGATCTGCCAGCCCTCGCGGGCCTCGCCCGGCGGCAGCACCGCGCGCAACGCCAGCTGTGGCCGGCCCTCTGTATTCACGTAGGTGGCGTTCATCTCCGTCCACGCCGCTGCCGGCAGGATGACGTCCGCCACGTGCGCGCCGGCGTCGCCATGCGTGCCCTGATAGACCACGAAGGCGTTCCCGAACGCTTCCAACGGCAGTTCATCCGCTCCCAGCAGCCAGACGAAGGAAACATCGCCCTTTTCGGCGGCGGCAAGAATGCCGGCCGTGTCCAGCCCGCCCTGCCCCGGCAGACAGCCGGCCTCCAGCGCCGTCGGCAGCCCGGCCTGGGTATGCAGCACGCAAAAGCCGTTCCACTCTCCCTGCACCGCACCGCAGGCGAGCGCCAGCTTCGCCGCCAGCGCCCGGATGGTTTCACCGTCGGGACGCCGTAACGCGCCCATGCCCAGCACGATGAGCGGCCGTTCGGCCTTTTTCAGCGCCTCGAAGAAATCGCCCTTGCCCGCTGCCAGGTCGGCCAGCGTATCCGGCGTTTCGCCCAGATGCGTGTAATCGTAGGTGACGTCGATCTTCTCGCCGATGACGCCGATGGGCACGTCGCGGTCGAACCACGCCCGGTGGATGCGCGTGTTCAGCACCGCCGCCTCGAACCGCGGGTTGGAGCCGATGAGCAGAATGGCGTCGGCCGCATCGATGCCGGCAATGGTGGCGTTGAACAGATATCCCGCGCGCCCGCCGGCCTCGCCCAGCTTCACGTGCGGCGGACGGCAGTCCACGTTCTTCACCCCCAGCGCATCCAGCGTGCGCCTGAAGGCGAAGGCCTCTTCCGCCGAAACGAACTCTCCTGCCAGCCCCGCCGCCTTCTCCGGTGCGTCTTTCGGGAATGCCCCGGCGATGCGCGCCAGCGCCTCCTCCCACGTGGCGCGGCGGAACTGGCCGTTTTCCTTCACCCAGCAGGCGTCCAGCCGCCGGTTGCGCAAGCCGTCCCAGGCGTAGCGCGTTTTGTCGGAGATCCACTCCTCGTTGATGTCCTCATGCAGCCGCGGCTGAATGCGCAGCACCCGGTCGAACTTGGAGTCCACCCGAATGTTCGACCCCATGCCGTCCATCAGGTCGATGGTTTCGGTCCTGGTCAGATCCCACGGCCGCGCGTGATAGGCGTAAGGCGCGTGCGTCAGCGCGCCGACGGGGCACAGATCTACGATGTTGCCCGCCAGCTCCGTGTTCAGCGCCTCGTCCAGATAAGTGCCGATTTCCACGTCCTCGCCGCGCCCGGTGGCGCCCAGGTCGCCGATGCCCGCCACGTCGGCGATGAAGCGCACGCAGCGGGTGCACTTGATGCAGCGGGTCATGAAGGTGGCGATCAGCGGGTGGATGTAACGCTCCTCCACCGCCCGCTTGGCTTCCCGGAACCGCGACACGTTGCGGCCATAACCCAGCGCCTGGTCCTGCAGGTCGCACTCGCCGCCCTGGTCACAGATGGGGCAGTCCAGCGGGTGGTTGATGAGCAGGAACTCCAGCACGCCGTGCCGGGCCTTGCGCGCCACCTCCGATTCGGTGAACACCTCCGGCGGCTCGCCGTTCGGACCGGGCCTGAGGTCGTTCACCGACAGCGCGCAGGAGGCCATTGGCTTCGGCATGCCCTTCACCTCCACCAGGCACATGCGGCAGTTGCCCGCCACGGACAGGCGCTCGTGGTAGCAGAAGCGCGGCACCTCCTTGCCGGCCATTTCGCAGGCCTGCAACAGCGTGGTGCCGTCCGGTGCCTCGATTTCCACCCCGTCTATGATGACCTTCGGCATGCTTGCCCCGTCCCTGTCGTATTCGGTTTTTCTCTGCGATCGCTTGTTTGCGGCTCCTTCGCGTTTCTCACCTTCCGTGTCATTGCCGGGCTTGTCCCGGCAATCCAGTCCGTTTTCTGGATGCCCGGGACAAGCCCGGGCATGACGGTGGAGAGAAACCCCGCCCGCGCCACGATCTCACTTCACCC
>JALUAB010000105.1 GCA_027051195.1 Hyphomicrobiales bacterium | reverse complement strand
TGTGGTGGTGATGGCGCGCAGCCAGGCGATGGCGAGCGCGATGGCGAACAACCAGTATCCCTTGTCAGGGCCGTCGGGCACGAGAGCGGCCCAGTCGGTGACTTCCAGAACGCCGATGGTGGCCAGCGCCAGCGAAAATGCCAGCGTGCGCCAGCCCTTCAGGCGGCGCCGCCAAAAAGCGAAGTGATCCATGCGGTCAGCTCCTTCCGGAAGGTGGCCACGAGCATGGACGCGGCCAAAAGAAAGGCCGCCCAGGCGGCGGCCAGATCGGGATGTTCCCTCATTTCCCGCACCTTGTGGCGGACGATGGCCACAGGCGGTGGGCGACGGCGCCCCGGCGGGGTGAGCCACAGCCGCCCCTCCGCCCGGCGGCGGCGCACCAGCCCGCGCAGGGTGCGCAGGCGGCCCGTTTT
This sequence comes from Hyphomicrobiales bacterium, assembly GCA_027051195.1. GTDB lineage: Bacteria > Pseudomonadota > Alphaproteobacteria > Rhizobiales > Aestuariivirgaceae > Thermopetrobacter. The sequence continues at coordinate 3,077 of JALUAB010000105.1, read as the reverse complement.
CGGGTCGCGCGCTTTCGTCCACCGCAGCAGCAGGCGCGGCACGTCGTCCATGCGTCCCGCCCGCACGGCGCGCAGCACGGAAGAGCGACGAAAGTTGCCGATGCCGACATTGTAGGCGAAACTGACCAGCGCGCCGAACTGGTTGGCGTTCAGGGCATTCATCCCGTTTGCCCCCAATATGGACGCGACCCTGCCGGCGACCATTCGCACGTCATGCCGCAGGATCCGGTCACATTCCGCCTCCGACAGGCGCATGCCAGGCGTCACCCGCGGCGGCCCGGCCGATGCAGTGTGGCCGTAGCATATCGTCCAGACGCCGGCGGCATCGCGATAGGCCCGCAGCCGCAGCCCCTCAAAGCGGCGGATGAGAGCCAGCGTCGCATCGTTCACATGCATGTTCGCTCCTCCCTCAGCCGACAATGGCGCGATCCTGCACGCGGCGCCAGTTGGCGCCGTCCGAGAACGCCAGCGTGGCGCCGCCCGACTCGTCGCTCACGAAAACGATGGCGCCGGGGCCGGCGTCAGCCGCGTCCGGCAGGCTGGCGAGCGTGCAGTTCCTGACCCGTGCATGCTCGGAGGTGAGGATATCCGCCACCACCCCCTGGCCATTGGCGAAAAATGGCACGCGCGTGGAAAGGGAAAAGCCGATGCCCACGGCGGGTCCGGCGGGCGCCGGAGGACTGGCCGTTTCATCCCACTCCTGCATGACGAACCCGAAATGCTGCCAATAGGTGGTGCCGCCGAAGGTGGGGTTGAACTGCAACTTCGCGTCGGCCTGAAAGCCGCCGCCGCGGTCGGCGATGCGGATCATCGGCGTGCCGCCATAGACAGTCATTTCGTTATCAATGCCCTGCGGAAAAATCAGGCGTCCGGTATAACGATTTGCGCGCAGGGCTTCCTGCCAGACGCCACCATCCTTGCTGACCTTGATGCGGAAATCGTCATCGCCGGCCAACCCCATTTCCGCCCGCCCCGACCACTCGGTCTGAAACATCAGGCTGGCGGTGCCGGCGGCGGCCTTCTTGTTGACGACAAAACGCACGTCGCCGGAGCCGGGGGTGACGTCATCGTGGCTGAACAGCACGGCGTCGGACTTCACCGCCAATCGGTTGGTGTCGTCGGCGGTGGTGTTGATACCCAGTTTCAGCAGGCTCTGCAGGACGGTGATGGCGGTGAACAGATCCTGCCAGGCGGTGCCGTCGAAAAACAGGAAGGTATTTTCGTCCTGCACGAAAGCCAGCCAGCCTTCTCCCGGTGCATGAAACACCCAGCCGCCATTTCTGAACTCGGCGATCTCGCTGTCGTGTCCGGCCCAGTCGCCGCCAGCGGAGACGGCGACGATGTAGCAATCTCCTTCCGCCGGGGTGGCGGGCGGAGCAGCGAGATCACGATCCTTCACCGTGGCCTGCACCAGCGCGTCCAGCCCGCGCAGGGCCTCATTGTGGGTCACGTGTTTCTGCGCCTGCTGCGCGGCGATCAGCGGCAGGTTGAGTTTCGGGGTGGTTTCGCTCGGCATGGCTCCCTCACGTGGCAAAAACCTTCTCCGCCCAGGCACCTGGGCCCAGAACCTCGGATATCTGCGCCAGGCGCACATGCACCCGAGGCGGCAGACCGGCGGGAAAATCCACCGCCTGATCGGCGGCGCTCCAGGTATAACGCGGCTCGTTCACCTGAACGGCGCGCACCGGCGTGCCCGCGGCATCGAGAATTTCCAGCCGATACAGTTCCGCCGTCTCGGCCAGCGGCGCATCGCCCGCGACCCAGGCATCGGCCGCTTCCGGCAAGCGGGAACGGCGGATCCAGCCGAACGTCCAGTCGCCGGCGGCGTTGACGTTCCGGCGCAGATGCACCGGCGCGAGCGGACGCAGGCCACGGGCCTCGAAGGCGATATCGAAATCCGTCCAGGAGGCATCCGCCTCATCGCGGCTGGCGGGCCCGGCGCGCAATGCCAGTGCGTTGCCGGCATCCGGCGTGCCGACATCCCGCATCTGCTCAAGCGCGCCGTCGAGAAGGACGAAGCGGCTGCCGGCGGGGTGCGCGGCCAACTCCGGCTCGCTGCCGCGTTGGCCGCGCAGGAAGCCGGAAAGACGCCATACGCCCGGGCCGATCAGCTCGGCGTCGGCGAATTGCACGATCTCCCACACGCTGGTGGCTTCCGTGCCGATGGCGGCGGCGTTGGCGCCCGCGAACAGGGCCTCTTGCGTAACGGAAGAGAGCGCACCGCCATAAAGGCGCACGCGCACGGAAACGCCCCGCTGAAACAGCCAGGGGGCTCCGGCGGGGAGGTCGTCCAGCAGCTCGCCGACGGTGGCGGGGGCATTCAGCAGGGTGTAATCCTCTCCCCCGCTCTTCTTCAGCGCCACAGCGCCCGGCCAGGGGCGGGAAAAGGCGGTGGCATAAGGGCGCTCCGCCGCGTGCGCGTCCTTCAGACGCGGAATGTCCAGCAACAGCGCCAACGGCGCGGCCAGGGGGCGGCTGGAGGCGGCGGCATGGCGACGGGCCGGCCACGGTGGCGGCTCCAGCGCCAGCGGATCGTGGGCGACGGCGGTGACGCGCCGCAACCACCCCTCTTCCGCAATGCGCTCGATGCGCCACAGGCGAGTCGCGGCGGTATCCGACGGGGCGAACAAGAAGACGTCGCCTGGCTCCAGCGCCAGCCGTGACGGCGGCAGGGCCAGCGTGATGCGCTCGCGCCCGGAACGGGCCTGTTGCAACAGCGCCGCAGCGTGGCCGCCGGCCACCGCCTGCGGCATCACCGCGGGCAGCGTGACGCTGGTGGAGGGTTCACGGCCGGATTTGCCGGAAACCACGCCGCCTTCATCGGCGCGCACGTGGATGGCAGCGGTGCGGTGATCGGCGGCTTCCTCCAGATAATGGAAGGTGAGTGCGCGGGGGCTTTCTGCCTCTTCCGCGCGGGTGATCTCGAACAGAGGCGCATCCGCTTCCGGCTCCGCCAGATCGTCAAGGGAAAGCGCGGCTTCCGTGCGGCGCTGGCGGCGGTGGACGACCAGCCTGCCGTCGCTTTCCATCGCGTCCAGCGCGAAGGCGGTGAGCAGCGGCTCGATCGCGGCACGGGC
>JALUAB010000104.1 GCA_027051195.1 Hyphomicrobiales bacterium | reverse complement strand
TTCGCTTCATCTCGCTGGCTTTTCACCCTTGGAAATAGCTTCGGCTATTCCCTGCGGGCGAAAAGCCAGCGATATTTCGCGAAAATGCCGCTGGCATCCACGCCCTTTATGGGTCCTGAGCCTAGCCGGCCCATGGCCGCCAGAAGCGGGACGAATAACGCCGCCGCGATGGCAAACCGATAGAAGACGGAAACAATCAGAGGTACATCGCCCACCTGTAGCGAAATCGCGATCCAGGTGGATCCCCAGATCAGGATAGTCGTGACGAAAAGAAACAAATTCATGATTACCGCTCCGGAACCCGAGTGACTTGCCCTGAAAGAACATGGCGATGCCGAGGAATACGCTCCCGGGAAGGGCGCGAGGGCATCATTTCAAGGTGGATTTGAGTCGGGTCCGGTGCATTTTTCAGCGCGAAAAGGATTTCGTGAATCGATGCGCAAGGTATCAGGCAACCATGCACGTATTCAAGGAAAAAACAATCTTGTTTCAAATATTAATGACAGGGAGGCGTCCCCTGGCGCAAGGCCATGACTTGCGCGTGAGTGCAGGCCCGGATGCCCGGCACAAGGGTGGACATGACGCAGACAGGAGCGAGATGGCATGAAAAATCCGGCTGCCACCGCAGGTGGCCGGTTTGATTATCGGGTAAAGTGAGAAGGGGATTCAATCCCCTTCGGGAACGTTACGGAAAGGGTTGAAAACTCCCTTCCGGCGATAGAGGTTTGCTCGTCATCCCGGCGCAAGCTCACTGCTGTCCAAGAAACTTTGAAGGTTCCCAAAATTCGTCATTCCCTTGACAAGCGGGAATCCAGCAAGTCATTGATTCAGCATGGATCCCCGTTTTCGCGGGGATGACGGGAAGGGGCAATGTGCACACAAGCCTCTTCGGATGTCCTTCCCGACAACTATTTGCAGTTTCAGCCTTTTTCTCACCCGCCCCGACTTTTCCCCGGACATCAGCGGGCTTCCGCCGGGGTGACGAGGAAGACGGGGTGGCGAAGAAAATGAAGGACATGAAAAAAACGGCTGCCCGGTGGGGGGGCAGCCGGTTGGATTTCGTGAAACCGATTGCGTGACGGGCGTCACACGCCGGCGGTCTTCGCCACTTCCGCGGCGAAGTCCTCTTCCTTCTTCTCCACGCCCTCGCCCAGCTGCATGCGCACGAAGCCCTTCAGCGCGATGGGCGCGCCGACTTCCGATTCGGCGTTCTTCACCACCTTCTCGATGGGCGTCTCGTTGTCCATCACGAAGATCTGCGAGAGCAGCACGGACTCCTTGAAGAACTTCTTCATGCGGCCTTCCACCATCTTCTCGATGATGTTTTCCGGCTTGCCGCTCTCCTTCGCCTGCTCCACGTAAACGGCGCGCTCGCGCTCCACCACGTCGGCCGGCATGTCTTCCGGCGTAAGCGCCAGCGGGGCGGCGGCGGCAACGTGCATGGCGAGTTTGCGGCCCAGCTCCATGAGCTTCTCCGGGTCGCCCTCGGACTCGAGCGCCACCAGCACGCCGATCTTGCCCAGGCCGGGAGCCGACTGATTGTGCACGTAGGAGGCCACCACGCCCTTGTCCACCTCCAGGAAGGCGGTGCGACGCACGGTCATGTTCTCGCCGATGGTGCCCACCATCTCCTTGACGTATTCCTCCACCGTCTTGTCGGAGCCGGGATAGGCGGCGGCCTTCAGCGCCTCGATATCGCCCTTCGCCTGAAGCGCGACCTTCGCGATCTCGCTCACCATCTGCTGGAAGGTCTCGTTGCGGGCGACGAAGTCCGTCTCGGAGTTTACCTCCACCACGGCGCCGCGGGGGCCTTCCGTGACGGCGCCGACGAGACCCTCGGCGGCCACACGGGAGGACTTCTTGGCAGCCTTGGACAGGCCCTTGGCGCGCAGCCAGTCGATGGCCTTCTCCATGTCGCCGCCGGTTTCGGTGAGCGCCTGCTTGCAGTCCATCATGCCGGCGCCGGTCTTCTCGCGCAGCTCCTTCACCATGCTCGCGGTGATATTGGCCATGATCCTTCTCCTGCTGATATTCGTGTTTGCCACCCATCACCCCGCGCCCCAGCCCAACCCCCGGTCATGAAAGCCTGGTTGAGCGGGGGCGCGGGGCGATGGTATCAGCGGTCATGCGCCGGCAGCCCCGCCACGCATGACCGCCGCTTCCGTACGCCTCACTTCTCCTCGGAAGCAGCCGCCGAGGCAGCGCCTTCCTCCGCGGCGGCGGCATCCTCGGCCTTCCGCATGGCCTCTTCCGCCTCCTTCAGCGTGGCATCGGCATCGGCTGCGGCGGCTTCCTCGGCGGCAATCGCCGGCTCCTCCGGCGGCGTCTCCAACTCGCCGATGTCGGCACCGGCGCCGGCGGCAGATTGTGCCAGGCCCTCCAGCGCGGCATCGCGCACATAGCGGCAGTAAAGCTCGATGGCGCGGGCCGCGTCATCGTTGCCGGGCACGGGGTAGTCGATGTCGTCCGGATCCGCGTTGGTGTCCAGAATGGCGATAACCGGAATGCCCAGCTTGTTCGCCTCCTTCACCGCGATGTGCTCCTTCGGCACGTCGATGACGAACAGCAGATCCGGCAGACCGCCCATGTTCTTGATGCCGCCCAGCGCCTGCTCCAGCTTGTCGCGCTGGCGCTGCAGGCGCAACAGCTCCTTCTTGGTGTAGCCCTCGGCCAGCTCCGCGTCGTCCAGGATCTCCTCCAGTTCGCGCAGCTTGCGGATGGAGCGAGAGATGGTGCGCCAGTTGGTGAGCGTGCCGCCCAGCCAGCGATAGTTGATGTAATACTGAGCGCAGGCCTGCGCGGCCTCCGCCACCGGCTGGGAGGCCTGGCGCTTGGTGCCGACGAAGAGCACGCGGCCGCCGTTCGCCACCACCTCGCGCACCTTCTCCAGCGCCTGCTCGAACAGCGGAACGGTCTGCGAGAGGTCGATGATGTGAATGCCATTGCGCACGCCGAAGATATACGGCGCCATCTTGGGGTTCCAGCGCTCCTTGCGGTGGCCGAAATGCGCGCCCGCCTCCAGCAGTTCGCGCAGGGAAACCTCGGGCATAGCCATGGATCGTGTCTCCTTTTTCCGGTTCATGCCTCCACGCCGGCCAGTTCACCTCCGCGCCCGGAATGCCTGCCGAAAACGCGAAAGCACCGGAAGGCCGCATGCCGCTCCCCTGCCCTCGTTCCGGGAGGAGAGGCCCGTGCGGCCATTCACCGGCGTGTGTGAATTTCGCCACGATTGTCGTGAGCGATGGAGGGCTTTTACGGCAACGACGGTGGGAATGCAAGGGGATGGGAAGTGAGAAGAGGGGGGACTCCTTTCTTCCGGCATGGGGGCCGGAATGCCACTCATTCGTTTGTCCTGCGAGATGCCGCTTTCGCCGGCATTACGGAGAAGAGAAGACGCGGGGTTTCGTTCTTGTGCTGAAGCGCAGACCGACCACCACCCTGCGCCCCCGGCCACTACCCCCTGAATTCAACCCTCACCATGCCGGCGCATGCCGGAATCCCATGTGTTGAACTTAGGCTCAGG
>JALUAB010000103.1 GCA_027051195.1 Hyphomicrobiales bacterium | reverse complement strand
TTCTACACTCCGGCCGCCGGCCGTGGCGGAAACCGTTCCTTCAGCCGCCGGAACAGGTCATCACGCATGATTCGGTAGGCCGCCAGCCGTTGTTCGCGCGAGCCCGTCACCGCAGTGGGATCCATGGTCGGCCAGTATTCCACGTCCAGGGCGCTGGTGCGGGTCAGCTCCATGGCGTGGTGATGCGCCTCCGGCGAGAGCGTGACGATGAGGTCGAAGCTCGTTGGATCGGCCAGCTCGAACAGCGCCTTGGGCACGTGGCCGGAGGCATCCACGCCCAGCTCCCGCAAGACTTCCACCACAAACGGATCGATGCTCTCACCCGGCCGGATGCCGCAGGAATCGACAAAGACGCGCTCTCCGTGCAGGCGTTTCAGCAGCGCTTCCGCCATCGGTGAGCGAAAGGCGTTCAGCGTGCATACGAATAACACGGAAGAAGGCGGCCGGCCGGACGCGCCCGGCGCTTTCGTGGCCGCATTCATGCCGCGCGTCCCCGCCAGTGCAGCACGGCGATGAGGGTGAACAGCCGCCGCGCCGTGTCGTGATCCACGCGGATCTTGCCTTCCAGCCGCTGCTTCAGGATGTTCGCGCCCTCGTCGTGAATGGCCCGGCGCGCCATGTCGATGGGCTCGATGCGGTAGATGGGCGCGTTGCGGATGGCGTCATAATAGCTTTCGCAGATGCGGAAATAGTCCCGCACCACCCGGCGGAACGGGGAGAGCGCAAGGCCAATGGCCACCAGCCGCTTGCCCGCCTCGTTGGCGATATCGAAAATGAGCCGCTGGTTGGCCAGCGCCAGCGTGAGGCGATACGGCCCCGGCGCATGGCCGGGCACGGAAAAGCGGTTTTCATGCAGCAGGTCGTGGATGGCCACGGCGCGTTCGTGCTCCACTTCCCGAGAGCGGGCACGCGCCAGCTCCTCGTGCAGCATCACGTCAATGAGCCGCTCCGTCTCCGGCCAGTCCTCTTGCGTCTGTTCCGTCATGCAAGCGCCTGTTGGAAATTTCATCCAAGCCCGATCAGTTTCCCTCCGCTACCAATTCGGATGCCGTGAGCATGCATCAAGCGCATGGCGAGCCGTTTTCGTCTCCTCCCCCTGGCAGGGGGAGGGGCGGGGAGGGGGTTGGGCAACGGATTCATGAGCCTGCGGCCCGCCCCCCTCCCGGCCCCTGATGGGGCCGACCTCCCCCTTCCAGGGGGAGGAAATGAAAGGCGCTTATTTCCCTTGCCATCATCATGACATTTTCAGCGGGGGAGGGGAAACAGGCTCATTACTTGTTCAGCCGAATACGCACCGAGCGGGCGTGTGCCTCAAGCCCTTCCGCCTCGGCCAGTTTCACTGCCGCCGGGCCGATTTCGGCCAATGCGTCCGGCGTGCAGGACAGCAGCGTGGTGCGCTTCATGAAGGGCAATACCGACAGCCCGGAGGAAAACCGCGCGCTGCGCGAAGTGGGCAGCACGTGGTTCGGCCCGGCCACGTAGTCGCCCACCGCCTCCGGCGTGAAGGCGCCCAGGAAGATGGCCCCCGCGTGCCTGATGTGCGGCAGCAGGGCCTCCGGCTCGGCCACCTCCAGTTCCAGGTGCTCCGGGGCGAAACGGTTGGAAATGGCGCACGCTTCTTTCAGGTCGCGCACCACGATGACAGCGCCATGATCGCGCCAGCTGGCGCCCGCGATGTCCTTTTTCGGCAACGTTTCCAGCTGCCGCTCGACCTCGTCCATCACCGCTTGCGCCAGCGCCTCGGAAGGTGTCAGCAGCACCGACTGCGCCAGCGCATCGTGCTCCGCCTGCGCCAGCAGGTCGGCGGCAATCCACGCCGGGTTGGCGTGTTTATCGGCAATGATGAGCACTTCCGACGGCCCCGCTACCATGTCGATGCCCACATGCCCGAACACCTGCCGCTTGGCCTCGGCGACATAAGCGTTGCCCGGCCCGACGATGACGTCCACCGGCGCGATGCTCTCCGTGCCGTAGGCCAGCGCCGCGATGGCCTGCGCCCCGCCGGCGCGATGCACCTCGTCCACGCCCGCTATCAGTGCCGCAGCCAGCACCAGGTCGTTCATTACGCCTTCCGGCGTGGGCACCATCATGACGAGACGCTTCACCCCCGCCACCTTGGCCGGAATGGCGTTCATCAGCACCGAAGACGGATAGGCCGCCAGCCCGCCGGGCACATACAGCCCCGCCGCGTCCACCGGCGTCCACCGGTGGCCCAGCCGCGCACCTATGGCGTCGGTGTAGAGTTCGTCATCCGGCACCTGCCGTTCGTGATAGGCGCGGATACGCTCCGCCGCCAGTTCAAGGGCGGCCAGCACGTCCGGCGCCACCCGCGCCTTCGCTTCCTCCAGTGCCTCCCGCGGCAGCGCCAGCCCTTCTTCCGTGGCAGGCCAGCGGTCGAACCGCTGCGTCAGCGCCGTCAGCGCCGCATCCCCCTCCCTGCGCACCCGCGCGATGATCTCCGCCACCTGCTCGCGCACGCCTTCCCCGGCCTGCTCGCGCGCCGCCAGTAGGGTGCGCAATTGTTCCTCGAAACCGGCATCGGCCGTGTTCAGCATCCGGCTCATGGGCTTTCTCCAGTGGGAAAATTGCCTTCCGTGACCACGGTTTTAGCCGCATGAACGCACGGGGCCAATGGCGATATGTCGCCACCGACGCCCGGAAATCATCGGCAATGGGTAATTCAGCGTTTCTCATCTTCGTGGCAGGGCACGCAGTCCACGCACCAGCATTCGCCGAGATCTTCCATCCATGCCTCGATGCACTCCACCTCCAGCCGGATGCAGGCATCGCCGGAAAAGATGAGGTCGATGAACCCGCCCGGCGGCTCTTCCGCCGGGTGGAAGGCGATGGCCAGCAGGGAGAGCACGCCGTCCTTCGCCTCCTGCCGGATGTTGCGCGCCTTCACCGAGAGCACGTGGTCGAAATGCAGCCCCGTGCGCGCCTGCATGGGCGCATCCCCTTCGCCGCGCATGTGCGAGAGCCATTCGTAACGGTTGCCCACCAGCACGAAGCGGCCCTTCTCGCGCAGCCAGGTGATGTCGCCAAGGCGGAAATGCGCATCCTGCATGTGCGCGGAGATGATGCGCAGGTCGTCCTCGTCCAGCGCGGCCAGCTTCAACAGTTCCATGGCCTTCCCCTTCGCATCGGCTGCCGGAATGGCGGTGTCTTCCTGTCCCTGCATCTGCCTGCTCCTCTATATGGGCATGCGAAGGCCCCCTGTCACGCCGGCACGCGCTCGATGTCCGCCCCCACGGCGGAAAGTTTCTCTTCCAGCGCCTCGAACCCGCGGTCGAGATGATAGATACGGTGGATCTCTGTCTCCCCTTCCGCCGCCAGCGCGGCAATGACCAGAGAGACGGAGGCGCGCAGGTCGGTGGCCATCACCGGCGCGCCCTTGAGCGTCTCCACGCCCTTCACCAACGCCGTGTCGCCCATGAGCGTTATGTCCGCTCCCAGCCGCACCAGCTCCTGCACGTGCATGAAGCGGTTCTCGAAGATGGTTTCACGGATGGAGGACACGCCCTCGGCCTTCGTCATCAG
>JALUAB010000102.1 GCA_027051195.1 Hyphomicrobiales bacterium | reverse complement strand
AGGTCACCCCGGAGCTGCGCGCCCTCGTAGAGGCCGACATCCTGCGGGAGCAGGCGGGGCAGGGCGGTGAATGAGCGTTGCGCACAACCACTGAAAGTCGGCATCACCGGCCTGCCGGGGGCGGGCAAGAGCACGGTGGCGCGCATGTTCGCCGAGTTGGGCGCGTCGGTGTTCGATGCCGATGAAGAGGTGCGCCGCCTCTATGCCCCGGGCGGTGAAGCGGCCCGCATGCTGTTGGAACGCCACCCCGAACTGGATGATGGAAAGGGCGGTATAAACCGCGGGAAACTGCGTGAACAGCTGCGGAATAGTCTGGAATTTCTCAAGGAGTTGGAGGAAGTCGTGCATCCTCTCGTCGCCACCGCCCGCGCCCGATTTGTCGAAGACGCCGCCCGCACGGGCGCGCCGCTGGCGGTGATGGAGATCCCGCTGCTGTTCGAGACGGGCGCGGAGAGGGGGCTGGATTTCGTCATCTGGGTGGAAGCCCCGGAGGAGGTGCGCCGCGCCCGCCTGCGCCAGCGCCCCGGTTTCGACGCAGAGCTCAACGCCGCGCTGGAAGCCCGCCTCCTGCCGGCGGCGGAAAAGCGCCGCCGCGCCGATGCCATTGTCGATACATCGAGCGACATGGAGGACACCCGCCGCCAGGTGGAGGAACTGCGTGTCCGCCTGCTGGCAAAAGCATGAAGCCGGAAATGAAGGGGCCGCCCCGTCGGGAGCGGCCCGGTAGGGATCGGTGGTCGCCGGCGGCTCACAGATCGCCGTTGGCCGCCGCCTCCATCATCACTTCCAGCCGCTCGCGCACGGAAATGGCGCGCTTGCGCAGCTCGTCCGAGATGCGGTTGGGATTGGGCAGGGTGTCGATCCAGCGCACGTCCCAGTCCAGCGTCACCAGCCAGATGTTGCCCTCCTTGTCCTCCATCACCGCGATGCGGCAGGGGATGAAGACGATGAACTCCGGCATGTGCTCCAGCACCAGCGCCAGCGTCTCCAGGTCGCAGAAGGAGTAGATCTCCACCCGCGGATACTTGTCATCCCCGCGGATTTCGCGGATCACCTTGTAGGGCGTGGAGACGCCCACAAACCGCATGTTCAGCTCATTGCCCTTCAGCCGCAGGGATTCCACCACCTCGTCGAAGCTGAGCCCGGGCGCCGCCTTTTTCTTCGCCGCCATGAAATTGATCATCTGGCGCAGCGAGAACGGGTTGTAGCCCATCAGCGTCTGCATGAAGCGCATTTTCGCTTCGGCCGAGATGGGCTCCTGGAACTGGAACTTCGGAATGTCCCTCTTCGGCGGCACGGGCATGCGGAAGTAGCCCTTCTGCGGTTGCACCGGCCCGTCGAACGGCGGTTTGCCCTTGAAATAGCTTTGGGCGTTCATCTCCTGACGCGCCTTTTCCGCCGCCTCGTCGTCTTCCTGCGCCGGAGCCGGGGCGCTCAGCGCCGCCAGTCCCATCAGCGCCGCGCCCACCATCGCGGTCATGCGCCGCAGGCGCCTCGTCTTCCCTTCCCTCGTCGTAAGCATCGGCATGAAATTCGCTCCGTTCTCACCCTCTTTCCGGCAAGGCCGGCCTTCCGAAATCACTGCTTTTTCGCGCTGGGCGGTTGCAGCCCCAGCGCATCCGGCGCGGCGTTCATGGCCGCCAGCGAGGCGCGCATGATCTGCACCATCAGGTTTGGATCGGCCAGCCGCATCCAGGCGTCCATCATCTTCGGCTGCATCATCAGCTCTATCCAGCCTTGCCACAGCGCCGGGTCGGCCATGGCCATCATGGCGGAATACCATTCCGGATCGGTCATCAGCTGGATGAACTGGCGGAAGATGTCCGGATCCGTGGCCACCTTCACCATGCTGTTCACGAACTCCGGATTGGCGGCCATTTTCATGTAGGCTTCCATGGTCTGCGGATCGACCATCTTCGCCGCCATCTTCATGAACTCGGGGTTGGACATGACCTTGAGGTAGCCTTCCATCAGCCGCGGGTCGGCCAGCTTCATCACCCCGTTGAACATCTTCGGGTCGGCCATGACCTTGATGTAGCTCTTAACCAGCGTGGGATCGGAGAACTTCATCATGGCCTTGATGAAGGAGGGGTTGGTCATGATCCGCATGTAGCTGTCCACCAGCTTCGGATCGCCCATCTTCACCATGGCCTCCATGATGCGCGGATCGCCCATCATGTTCACGTAGGACGTGAGCATGGCGGGGTTGCCCATCTTGATCATGGCTTCGAAGAAGACGGGATTGGTGGCCAGTTGCATCCAGTCGGCCATCAGTTTCGGATCGGCCATGGTCAGCATCCCTTCCATCATCTTCGGATTGGTGAGGATGCCGAAAAAGCCTTCGATCTGCTGTTTGGAGGGAGTGGCGCTGGAGAAAGCGTCCACCCACTTGTTGTCCTTCAGCGAGCCGAGCCATTGGCCCAGCTCCTCCTTCGAGGGGATTTCCACCGCCATCGCCGGCGTGGAGACGAAAAGCGCGGGCGCGGCCAGCGCCGGCGCGATAGCGAGCGCAATGGCCAGTGCCGCCGACCTGATCGGGCGGCAACGATGAATGCGGTTCATGCAAGAACTCCCTGCCTGGTGCATTTCCTCCGCCGGCGGCTCGCCCCTGTTTTCTTCCGCCGCCTCGTCGGAAAGTGTGGCATGCGGAGAAAGGGCGGGCAAGCCGCCGGCGCGGGTTCACGCGGATGTGAGAAGAGTGCTTTCCGCCGCGCGGAACCACCCTCCGTGATGATCCGGCGTTACTGCTTGTTGTCGCCGGCCTTGGCCTGCTTTTCCTTCATGTAGGCTTCCAGCGCCTTCTTCAGGTCGGCGTCGGAAAGCTTCTTGTGCACCTGCGGGTCGAAGGATTCGCCCAGCTGCTGGTAGATGCTGTCCAGCGGCCCGTGGCAGGTGGTGCACCACTCCCCGTATTCACCGAAGATCTGGGCGGTGGAGCTCCAGATGGGGCGCGTCATCTCGGAATACATCTTGAACATGGCCCCCATCATCTTCATCATCGAGTCGGTCATCAGCTTGGCCGCCTCGCCATAATCGGCGGCGCCTTCTGCCGCCTTCGCCGCGCCCACCGGCGCCGCAACCAGCATGCCGGCCAGAATGGCCGCCGTGATCTTGCCTTTCATCGCTCCTCTCCCTTCTGAGCTGCCCTGGCCCCGGCCCCTGCCGGAGCACCGCGTTTCGCCCCCGGTGCAAGCAGTTCGTGACGCTTGTGGTTTCGCTCTCCCCGCGCATCACGCTCACGGCCCCTTGGGCCGCCTGCCGGCTGTCGCTGCGGGCCATATACCATCAATCGAATATCCTGTAAATCGAATATTTGAATATGTAGATGCTTTTTGTGCTCTTCCTCCATTCGTCCTGGGCACGCTGACTGGTTGAGCGGTGTGCGGAGCCCTGGACGGGGGGCGCGGAGCGGTGGACGGTCGCGCTTCAGCGCAAAATAAAGGCCCTCTCCGCTTCCCCTCCCCACCTCCTTGCACACCATTGAGGGAGGTGGGGAGGGGAAGCGGAGAGGGCCTTTATTTTGCGCTGAAGCGCGACCGTCCAC
>JALUAB010000101.1 GCA_027051195.1 Hyphomicrobiales bacterium | reverse complement strand
GTGGATGCAGGCGCGGGCGCCGCTGCGTGTGGCGGGGCAGGGGCAGGCGCTGCTGCCCGGTCTGCAGGCGCGGCTGGCGGACGTGGTGCGGGTGGAGATCACCCGTGGCGGCGAGACGCTGGTGCTGCGGCGCGGGGAAGCGGGCTGGGTGGCCGGGGGGGCTGACTGGCCGGTGCTGCCGCAGCAGGTGAAGAGCGTGCTGGTGACATTGGCGGAAATGAAAAAGGCGCAGCCGGCGACGGCCCTGCCGGCGCGTCATCGCGCCATCTTCGTGGATGCGCCCAATGCGGAATCGCTGGCGGTGCGGGTGGTGCTGAAGGATGCGCGGGGGCGGGCGCTGGCGGACGTGATCCTGGGCAGGGAGGCTTTCGACTGGCTGGGCGGTGGGCGCGAGGCGCAGTTCGCGCGCATTCCGGGCGAGAAGCGGGCGTGGCTGGTGGAAGGCCGGGTGCGGGCGACGCCGAGGATCACCGCGTGGGTGGACAATCGCCTGTTGCGCCTGCCGGAGGATGCGGTGGCGGAGGTGATCATCCGCCATCCGGGCGATGCGCCCTTGCGGCTGGTGGCCAGTCCGCCGCGGAAGGCGGATGACAAGAAGGGGATTTCGCAGGTGCCCGTTCCGCTGAAACTGGTGGATGCGCCGGAGGGTGCCGAGCCGAACGTCACCGGCATCCGGCAGCTGTTCTATTCGCTGGTGGATCTCACGTTCGAGGACGTGCGCAGGGCGAAGGCCGGCGTGAAGCCGGTGGCGACCACGGAGGTGCGCACGAACGGGGGGCTGCGCGTGGCTTTCGACGTGTGGAAGGAGAACGGCCGCTGGTGGTTGCGCGGACGGGTGCTGGAGGAAGGGCGCGATGCGGCGCTGGCGGAGGCGCTGCGCAGGAAGCTGAAGGACAGGCATTTCCAGGTGTTCGATTCGGTGGGCGAGGCGCTGGCCAGCGGGCTTGCCGATCTCATCGAGACGCGGAAGGTGGACTTGACGCAGCCGGAGAAAAACGGGGAAACTGCCCCGGCTTCCACACCGCCGGGCGCACAGGCGCCTACCACCCCCTGACGACGATCCGGCCCGCACGGGAGAAAACATCATGGCCATATATGTTCTGGACGGGCACCGGCCCAAGTTGCCGCCCAGCGGCGAATCCTTCATCGCGCCGACGGCGGCGGTCATCGGCAAGGTGGAGCTGGGGCGGAAGGTTTCCATCTGGTTCGGCGCGGTGCTGCGTGGGGACTATGAATTCATCCGCATCGGCGATGGCACCAACATTCAGGACAATTCGGTGGTGCACACGGACTGGGGATGTCCGACCACCGTGGGGAAGAACGTCGTGGTGGGGCACAACGTGATCCTGCATGGCTGCACCATCGGCGATCATGTGCTGGTGGGCATGGGCGCCACCATCATGAACGGCGCGGAGGTGGGAGACGAGTGCATCATCGGCGCCGGCGCGGTGGTGCCGGAGGGCAAGAAGATCCCGCCGCGGTCGCTGGTGCTGGGGGTGCCGGGCAAGGTGGTGAAGGAGGTCACCGACGAGCAGGTGGAAGCCATCCGCCGCAACGCCGGGGACTACCAGAAGGCCATCGCCCGCTATCTGCGCGGGCTGGAAGAGGCGTGAGGATTATCGCGCCGGGGACATGAAAAAACCGGCCCCGGTGGGGTGTCCGGGGCCGGTGCGTGCCCGGTCATCTGGTGGGGATGGGGGAGGGGAACGCTGACCGGGGCTGAGTGTGGAGCAACCCTTCCGGTCGCTGCCGACGCTGCGCATCATGGCAGAAAAACATGGCGACCCGATGAATCTCTCGCGGCAAAGGCGCGCCTTTGTCTTCACCTTTCGTTGATGTATCCGGATACCCTCTTCGTCGCCGGGAAGCAAAAAGGGGCCGTGCGTGGTGCACGGCCCTTTCAAGGTTTCCTTCGCAAGGAACGATCCCTGCAGGAGGAGGGAAGGGAGTATCCCATCAGTTGTTGCCGAAGACGCGGGCGCGGCGTTCGGGGTTGCGGCTGAGGGCCACCCAGCGGGCGGGGTTCGCCTGCGACTGGCGCATGAGGTAAGTGTATCCCGTGCGGTTCCAGGGCAGGATTCGATTGCGCCGGTTGTCCAGAGCCAGGTCGCCGCGGTCGGTGCGTACCAGCAGCACGGCGTGGCCGCCGCCCTTCTCGTCCAGCACCACAGCGATCATCAGCGCTTCCGCCGGAAAGCCCAGCGCCTCCAGGTAGCGCTTCTTCTCAAGCACGTAGTCCTCGCAGTCTCCCATGCCATTCGCCGGATATTCCCATACCTCTGGGCGGCCGTATATCTGCTCGTCAGTCATGGGTTTGACGATGCGGTTCACGTGCAGGTTCACCTGCCGAAGCAGCGCCCAGCGCTGGGAAGTGAGGCGGATACGCCATTGCGACGGCTGCCCCAGAGGGCGGCATTCCGCCGGATAGCGGTCGCAGAACTCGAGGAAGCCGATGGGCGGGTTGACGCGCCCCTGACCTTGCAGGTAGAGGCCGCGGGCCAGCGGCTTCTTGTCATGCGTGAAAGCCTGTGCGGCGTGCGGCGAGAGAGTGATCGCCAGCGCCGCCAGCAGGGGGACTCCTTTCCCCTTCAGGCGGTCGCCCGCCCGGGCAAGAACGTTCCACATGGTTCCCTCCGTCCTGTCCTTCCTGTCCGTCCTGTTGACGCACGGCCGCTTGTTCTTTTTTCTGCGGCACGGTGAAACCATAACAGTGGGATGTTGAACCCCCGCTAAGGATTGGATTCAAACTTGATCGGGCGGCGGAAGGAGCCGTTAACCATTGCGAGCAGAGGGAGCGGCGGCATGCGACAGGTGCAGGAAGTCATCAATGTTTCCACGCGGGGGCGGGGACTGTACGAGTTCACAGCGGAGGTGATGCGGTTCGTGCAGGACAGCGGCATCACCACCGGGCTGTTGACGCTCTACATCCGCCATACCTCCGCCTCGCTGGTGATTCAGGAGAACGCCGACCCGGACGTGGCGCGGGATCTTTCCGAGTTCTACGCACGGCTGGTGGAGGAGGACGCCCCCTGGTACCGGCACCGCAACGAGGGTCCGGACGACATGCCGGCGCACATCCGCTCCAGCCTGACGGATGTTTCCGTATCCATCCCCGTTTCAGGCGGCCGGCCGGTGCTGGGCACGTGGCAGGGGGTGTTCCTGTTCGAGCACCGGCGCGCGCCGCACAGCCGGCAGGTGGTGGCGCACGTCATGGGGGAGTGAGGCCCGCGGTGCAGGCGTGCGCGAGGAAGAGGGCTTTCTTCCGGCAGAAAACATTTCGCACGAGATGCCGGCTTTCGCCGGCATGACGGGTGCGTCCTACTGATCACCCTGGTTGTGCACGGCGTCGGAAAGGCCGGATCCGCGTTCGGTCATGGGCACGTAGTCGCGCCGCACCGGGCCGGTGTAGAGCTGGCGCGGACGGCCGATCTTGCGGTGCGGGTCGGCGATCATCTCGCGCCAGTGCGCCACCCAGCCCACGGTGCGCGCCACGGCGAACAGCACCGTGAACATGTCCGTGGGGAAGCCCAGCGCGCGCAGGGTGATGCCGGAGTAGAAGTCGATGT
>JALUAB010000100.1 GCA_027051195.1 Hyphomicrobiales bacterium | reverse complement strand
CACTTCCACTTCCACCATCTCGCCGATGGCATGCCCCTCGCCCGGCACGTGCACCGCCTGCAGCCACGGCGAGCGGCCCACCAGCTGCCCCTCGTGCCGCCCGTGCCCGGTCAGCAGCAGCGAGAAGCGCTTGCCCAGGAAGCGCCGGTTGAACGCCTGCTGCTGCTCCGCCAGCAATGCCTGCAGGCGTGACAGGCGCTCCGCCTTCACCTCTTCCTGCACCTGCTCCGCCATCTCCGCCGCCGGCGTGCCGGGCCGCGCCGAGTAGCGGAAGGAGTAGGCATGCGCGTATTCCACCTCCCGCACCAGCGCCATCGTGTCCTCGAAGTCCGCCTCCGTCTCGCCGGGAAAGCCGACGATGAAGTCGCCGGAAATGGCGATATCGGGACGCGCGGCGCGGATGCGTTCGATGAGCCGGATATAGTCCTCCGCCGTGTGCCTGCGGTTCATGGCCTTCAGAATGCGATCCGACCCCGCCTGCACCGGCAGATGCAGGTAGGGCATCAGCTTCTCGTTCCCGGCGAAGGCGGCGATCAGGTCGTCGTCCATGTCGTTCGGATGCGATGTCGTGAACCGCAGCCGCAGCAGCCCCTCCATCTTCGCCAGCTCTGCGAGCAGCCTGGCGAGGTTCCACGTGCGCCCATCCAGCCCTTCGCCGTGCCAGGCATTCACGTTCTGCCCCAGCAGTGTGATCTCCTTCGCGCCCTTTTCCACCAGCCGCTTCGCCTCGCGCAGGATGTCGGCGGCGGGCCGGGAATACTCCGCCCCGCGCGTGTAGGGCACCACGCAAAAGGTGCAGAACTTGTCGCAGCCCTCCTGCACCGCCAGGAATGCCGCGGGCGGCACCGCGGGCGGCGCCTTGCCCTCCTTCTCCAGCAGCGCGAACTTGTCCTCCGGCGGAAAGTCCGTCTCCACCATGCCGCGCTCGCCGGTGTCCAGCCGGTCGATGAGCTCCGGCAGCCGCTGGATGCTCTGCGGGCCGAAGATGAAGTCGATGGCCGGCGCCCGCTTCAGCATCGCCTCGCCTTCCGCCTGCGCCACGCACCCGGCCACGGCGATGGCCATGTCCCGCCCCTGCGCGCGGCGCGCATCGCGCAACACACGCAGCCGCCCCAGCTCGGAATAGACCTTCTCCGCCGCCTTCTCGCGGATGTGGCAGGTGTTGAGGATAACGAGATCGGCTTCCTCCGGCGTTTCGGCGGGCACGAACCCCCTCGCGCGCAGAACATCCACCATGCGTTCGCCGTCATAGACGTTCATCTGGCAGCCGAAGGCCTTCACGAACACCTGCCGCGGCCGCGCCACGGCGTCGGCCCCTGGCGCGCTTTCCGGCATCAGCGACTGTTCACCCCGTGCGGTCATGGCCTTGTCCCGTTCACAGCGAGAAGCCCGGCGGCAGCGGCAGGCCGCCGGTGGCCTCCTTCATTTTTTCCGCCATCATCGTTTCCATGCGTTCCTTTGCCTGGTTCAGCGCCGCCACCACCAGGTCTTCCACGATCTCCTTTTCTTCCGGCTTCAGCAGGCTCTCGTCGATGGAAACGTCGCGCACCTCGCCCTTGCCGGTCATGATCACGCGCACCATGCCGCCACCGGCCTCACCTTCCACGGTGGCCTCCGCCAGCTCCTCCTGCAGTCGCTGCATGCGTGCCTGCATCTCCTGCACCTGCTGCATAAGCTCGCCGATGTTCTTCATGGTGCGTCCTCGTCATTGTCATTCATGTCCATGGCCTCTTCCGCCGGCCGCACTTTCAGGATACGCGCTTCCGGAAAGTGCGAAAGCACCGCCCGCACCGCCGCATCCTCCTGCGCCCGCTGCATCAGCGTATCCTGCCGCGCCCGCTCCTTTTCCGCCAGTGTCGGCGTGGTCACGCCGTCTTCCTTCAGCACCAGCCAGCGCCGGCCGGTCAGCGTCTGCAGTTTCGCCGCCAGCTGCCGGGTGAAGTCCGCCGGCACGCCCTCCGCCAGCCCGATGCGCAGCCGCCCCGGCTCGATGGAAACCGGCCGCACGTAGCGCCGGATGTCGTCGGCCAGTTTCAAATCGCGCTTCTCCCGCGCCAGCGCCACCAGCTCCTCCAGGCTCTTCGGCTGGTTGGTATTATCGTCTGTCACCGGTGCCGGCGCCGTTTCCGTCGGCTGCGCGGCGGCCATGCCCACTGGCCCGCCACCGGGTGCTACGCCGGGCGCGGCGGGTGCGGAAGAAGGCGTGCCGGGACGCGCACCAGCCTCCTCGCCGGGCTGCCGCTCGATCTTTCGTATGAGCTCTTCAGGCGGCGGCACGTCGGCTACATGCGCCAGACGCACCAACACCATTTCCGCCGCCATCTGCGGCTGCGCCGCCGACTGCACCTCGCCCATGCCCTTCAGCAGCATCTGCCACGCCCGCGCCAGCACCGGCACGGTCACCTTCTTGGCCAGCGCCAGCCCCCGCGTGCGCTCATCCTCGCTCACCGAAGCATCCGCACCCTTCTCGCCCAGAATTGCGAGCTTGGTGACGAGATGCGTGAAGGCGGCGAGATCGGCCAGCACCTGGTAGGGAGACGCCCCCACCGCGTGCATTTCCTCGAAGCTGGCCAGCGCCGCTGCCACGTCGCCACGCATCAGCTGTTCGAACAGGGTGATGACGCGGCCATGATCGGCCAGCCCCAGCATTTCGCGCACATGCTCCGCCGACACCCTGCCATTGCCGTAGGCGATGGCCTGATCCAGCAGCGAAAGCGAGTCCCGCACCGAACCCTCCGCCACCCGCGCGATGGACTTAAGCGCCGCCTCTTCCGCCTCCACGCTCTCCCTTTCGCAGATGCCGGCCAGATGTTTCAGCAGCACCTCCGCCGGCACCCGGCGCAGGTCGAAGCGCTGGCAGCGCGAAAGCACCGTCACCGGCACCTTCCGTATCTCTGTTGTGGCGAAGATGAACTTCACATGCTCCGGCGGCTCTTCCAGCGTCTTCAACAGCGCGTTGAACGCCGCCTTGGAGAGCATGTGCACCTCGTCGATGATATAGACCTTGTAGCGCGCCGAAACGGGCCGGTAGGGCACCTGCTCGATGATCTCGCGGATGTTGTCCACCGAGGTGTGCGAGGCCGCGTCCATCTCCAGCACGTCCACGTGGCGCGATTCCAGAATGGCCTCGCAGTGCTCGCCGAACTCGGGCATGTGGATGGTGGGCCTGTCCGAAAGCGAATAGTTGAGCGCCCGCGCGATGAGCCTTGCTGTCGTCGTCTTGCCGATGCCGCGCACGCCGGTGAGCATGAACCCCTGAGCAATGCGCCCGGAGTCGAAGGCGTTCGCCAGCGTGCGCACCAGCGCTTCCTGGCCGATGAGCTCGTCGAAGGTCTTCGGGCGATACTTGCGCGCCAGCACCCGGTAGCCGGTGCTTTCTCCGGCTGCCGCATTGCTTTCCGGCGTGAGAGGTTGATCGCTCAAGTTCCCGCGGCCTTGTCGTTCCTGCCTGCCGCAAAGTCAGGGTGGAAGGCCGGACGAATGACCCGCGATGCGGGCGCGCCTGGGCTGCTTCCTTCCGGACCTGACCCGCTGGGCGGCCCTCGCGTCCACCGCCGACCTTCCGCGT
>JALUAB010000099.1 GCA_027051195.1 Hyphomicrobiales bacterium | reverse complement strand
GCCAAGGAGCTGGTGGAGAAGGGCGGCGTGGTGAAGGAGGCCGTCTCCAAGGACGAGGCCGAGGAAATCAAGAAGAAGCTCGAGGAAGCGGGCGCGACCGTCGAGCTGAAGTAAGCATTCGCTTTTTTCGTCGCCGGCGGGGCGCCCCTCGCCGGCGGCCTTCGCCCGCGGGGTCATGGCGGGCACACGGGAGGCAAGGCTGACAGACAGGCAGGCCCCTTGCGCGACAGGCAGACGTCAGATGGTTGGCACGGCGCCTTTCTCCGCCCCGGCTGAGGCTGGGGCGGGGTGAGGTGTTGCGTGCCTTTCGCCGTCTCGCGAATGGGAAAACATTCCGCAATCGGTTGCGGGCGGCTATCCCATCCGGAGGCGGGCACGGGCGGAAAGGTTTCAAACCGGCAAGAGCGGCCGCACCAGAGCCGCGGCAGGAGAAAGAGCAGCGATGACGAAGGTAGAGCGCATCCGCAAGAATTTCGGCAAGATCCGCGAAGTGGCGGACATGCCCGATCTCATCCACGTGCAGCGGCAGTCCTATGATCAGTTCCTGCAAATGGACAGGAGCGGGCGCAGCGATGACACCGGTCTGCCGGCGGTGTTCAAGTCCGTTTTCCCGGTCGAGGACTTTTCCGGCCGGGCGCAGCTGGATTTCGTGGACTACGAGTTCGAGCCGCCGAAATACGATGTGGAGGAGTGCCAGCAGCGCGACATGACCTATGCCGCGCCGCTGAAGGTCACGCTGCGGCTTATCGTGTTCGATATCGACCCGGAGACGGAGTCGAAGTCCGTCAAGGACATCAAGGAGCAGGATGTCTACATGGGTGACATTCCGCTCATGACGGACAAGGGCACCTTCATCATCAACGGCACGGAGCGCGTCATCGTTTCGCAGATGCACCGTTCGCCGGGCGTGTTCTTCGACCACGACAAGGGCAAGACGCATTCTTCCGGCAAGCTGCTGTTTGCCGCGCGCATCATCCCCTACCGCGGTTCGTGGCTGGATTTCGAGTTCGATGCCAAGGACATCATGTATGTGCGCATCGACCGGCGCCGCAAGCTGCCGGCGACGACGCTGCTATACGCGCTGGGCATGGACTCCGAGGAGATCCTGCATGCGGTCTATGACACCATCACCTACAAGTGGGACGCGAAGAAGAAGGGCTGGCGCACGCCCTTCGACCCGGAGCGCTTCAAGGGCCTGAAGCCGGCACATGATCTGGTGAACGCGGAGACCGGCGAGGTGGTCATAAAGGCCGGGCAGAAGATCACGCCGCGGCGGGCGAAGAAGCTGGCGGAAGAGGGGCTGAAGGAAATCCTGGTGCGCGACGAGGATCTCCACGGCCAGTATCTGGCGGACGAGCTGGTCAACCCCGAGACCGGCGAGATCTATGCCGAGGCCGGCGACGAGATCACGCAAGAGGTGCTCGACCGCCTGCGTGACGCCGGTTTCAAGGAAATCCGCGTGCTCGACATCGATCCGGTGCGCACCGGCCCGTGGCTGCGCAACACGCTGAAGGCCGACAAGGCGGAGAACCATGAACAGGCGCTGGTGGAGATCTACCGCGTGCTGCGCCCGGGTGAACCGGC
Organism: Hyphomicrobiales bacterium; assembly: GCA_027051195.1. Classification (GTDB taxonomy): domain Bacteria; phylum Pseudomonadota; class Alphaproteobacteria; order Rhizobiales; family Aestuariivirgaceae; genus Thermopetrobacter. The sequence continues at coordinate 51,643 of JALUAB010000099.1, read as the reverse complement.
CACGAAGGAGGCGGCGGAAGCGTTGTTCCACGGCCTGTTCTTCGACCCGGAGCGCTACGACCTCTCGCCCGTCGGCCGGGTGAAGATGAACATGCGCCTGGGCTTCAAGGACGTGCCGGACACGGTGCGGACGCTGCGCAAGGAAGACATCGTGGCGGTGGTGAAGACCCTGCACGACTTGCGCGACGGCAAGGGCGAGGTGGACGACATCGACAACCTCTCCAACCGCCGCGTGCGCTCCGTCGGCGAGCTGCTGGAGAACCAGTTCCGCGTTGGACTGGTGCGCATGGAGCGGGCGGTGAAGGAGCGCATGAGCTCGGTGGATCTGGACACCGTGATGCCGCACGACCTGGTGAACGTGAAACCGGTGGCGGCGGCGGTGCGCGAGTTCTTCGGCTCCTCGCAACTCTCGCAGTTCATGGACCAGACCAACCCGCTCTCGGAGGTTACGCACAAGCGGCGCCTCTCCGCCCTCGGTCCGGGCGGACTGACGCGCGAGCGCGCCGGCTTCGAGGTGCGCGACGTGCACCCCACGCACTATGGCCGTATCTGCCCCATCGAGACACCGGAAGGGCCGAACATCGGGCTGATCAATTCGCTGGCCACCTACGCGCGGGTGAACAAGTACGGTTTTATCGAGACGCCCTACCGCAAGGTGGTGGACGGCAGGGTGACCGATGAAGTGCACTATCTCACGGCCATCGAGGAGAACGAGCACTACATCGGCCAGGCCAACGTGAAGACGGACAAGGACGGCAGAATCGTCGAGGATCTGGTGCCGGCGCGGCACAGGGGCGACGTGATGATGGTGCCGCCGGAGAAGCTCACGTGCTGCGACGTGAGCCCGAAACAGATCGTCTCGGTGGCCGCGGCGCTCATTCCGTTCCTGGAGAACGACGACGCCAACCGCGCACTGATGGGCTCCAACATGCAGCGTCAGGCGGTGCCGCTGCTGAAGACTTCGGCGCCGCTGGTGGGCACCGGCATGGAGGCGCGCGTGGCGCGTGATTCAGGCGCGGCCATCACGGCGAAGCGTCCGGGCATCGTGGACCAGGTGGACGCGCGGCGCATCGTCATCCGCGCCACGGAGGAGACGGATCCTTCCAAGCCGGGCGTGGACATCTACAACCTGCAGAAGTTCCAGCGTTCCAACCAGAACACCTGCATCAACCAGAAGCCGCTGGTGAAGGTGGGCGATTACGTGAAGGCCGGCGACATCATCGCCGACGGGCCGTCCACCGACCGCGGCGAGCTGGCGCTGGGGCAGAACGTGCTGGTGGCCTTCATGCCGTGGAACGGCTACAACTTCGAGGACTCCATCCTGCTCTCCGAGCGCATTGTGAAGGAGGACATTTACACCTCCATTCACATCGAGGAGTTCGAGGTGATGGCGCGGGACACCAAACTGGGGCCGGAGGAGATCACCCGCGACATCCCCAACGTCGGCGAGGAGGCGCTGAAGAACCTGGACGAGGCGGGTATCGTCTATATCGGCGCGGAGGTGAAACCCGGCGACATTCTGGTGGGCAAGGTGACGCCGAAAGGCGAAAGCCCCATGACGCCGGAAGAGAAGCTGTTGCGCGCCATCTTCGGCGAGAAGGCGTCCGATGTGCGCGACACGTCCTTGCGTGTGCCGCCGGGGGTGACCGGCACCGTGGTGGAGGTGCGCGTGTTCAACCGCTACGGCGTGGAGAAGGACGAGCGCGCACTGGCCATCGAGCGCGAGGAGATCGAGCGGCTGGACAAGGACCGGCAGGACGAGCTCGACATCCTCAACCGCAACACCTACGAGCTGCTCAAACGCTTCCTCATCGGCAAGGAGGCGGTGGCCGGGCCTAAGGGCCACAAGCTGAAGGGCGAGATCACGGAAGAGGCGCTGGACGCCATTCCGCGCATGAAGTGGTGGGACATCGCGCTGAAGGAGGACAAGGCGATGTCCGAGCTGGAGGCCATGCGCGAACAGTACGAAAGCTCCAAGAAGGCGCTGGAGGAGCGTTTCCTCAACAAGGTGGAGAAGCTCCAGCGCGGTGACGAGCTTCCGCCCGGCGTGATGAAGATGGTCAAGGTCTTCATCGCCATCAAGCGCAAGATCCAGCCTGGCGACAAGATGGCGGGCCGCCATGGCAACAAGGGTGTGGTTTCGCGCATCCTGCCGGTGGAGGACATGCCGTTCCTGGAGGACGGAACGCCGGTGGACATCGTGCTCAACCCGCTGGGTGTGCCTTCGCGCATGAACGTCGGCCAGATCATGGAGACGCACCTTGGCTGGGCATCGGACAACCTGGGCAGACAGATTGGCGCGCTGGTGGACGAATACCTGGCTGAGGGCAAGAAGAAGGCGCTCACGGAAATCCGCGAGAAACTGCTGGCCATCTATGACAAGCCGGAGGAGCAGGAGAAGATCAAGGCGCTCTCCGACGAGGAACTGGCGGAGATGGCGCAGGAGCTGAAGGAGGGTGTGCCCTTCGCTTCGCCGGTGTTCGATGGCGCGAAGGAGGACGAGATCGACCGCATGCTGGAGCTGGCCGGGCAGGAGCCGCACGGGCAGGTGACGCTCCATGACGGCCGCACCGGCGAACCCTTCGACCGGCCGGTGACGGTGGGGCGCATCTACATGCTGAAGCTGCACCACCTGGTGGACGACAAGATCCACGCCCGCTCCGTCGGCCCGTATTCGCTGGTCACGCAGCAGCCGCTGGGCGGCAAGGCGCAGTTCGGCGGTCAGCGCTTCGGCGAGATGGAGGTGTGGGCGCTGGAGGCCTACGGTGCGGCCTACACGCTGCAGGAAATGCTCACGGTGAAGTCGGACGACGTGGCCGGCCGCACCAAGGTCTATGAGGCCATCGTGCGGGGTGACGACACCTTCGAGGCCGGCATTCCGGAGAGCTTCAACGTGCTGGTGAAGGAAATGCGGGCGCTGGCGCTGGACGTGGAGCTGGTGTCGGAAGAGGACATCGAGCGGCTGGAGCGCAAGCGCCTGGAGCACCAGAGAGACGAGGACTGAGCATCTGCGCGCCGCCGGCGGAGGAGCCGCCGGCGGCGTGGCGCCGTGCCACAGCGGCGGCGACTTGAAGAATCATCGATATCCAGGAGTGTCCGGACATGCATCAGGACGTAACCAACTTCTTCAATCCCGAATCGCAGGCCCAGGCCTTCGACGGCATCCGCATCGCGCTCGCCTCGCCGGAGAAGATCCGCTCCTGGTCCTACGGTGAAGTGAAGAAGCCGGAAACCATCAACTACCGCACCTTCAAGCCGGAGCGCGACGGCCTGTTCTGCGCCCGCATCTTCGGTCCGGTGAAGGACTACGAGTGCCTGTGCGGCAAATACAAGCGGATGAAATACAAGGGCGTCATCTGCGAGAAGTGCGGCGTGGAGGTGACGCTTTCGCGCGTGCGCCGCGAGCGCATGGGGCACATCGAGCTGGCCGCGCCGGTGGCGCACATCTGGTTCCTCAAGTCGCTGCCCAGCCGCATCGGCCTGCTGCTGGACATGACGCTCAAGGACATCGAGCGCGTCCTGTATTTCGAGAACTACATCGTCACCGACCCGGGCATCACCGACCTGAAGCAGGGTCAGCTGCTGACGGAGGAGGAATACCTCTACTATCAGGAGACGCTGGGTTTCGACACCTTCACCGCCGGCATCGGCGCGGAGGCCATCCGCGATCTTCTCATGAAGATCGACCTGGAGCAGCTGCGCGACCAGCTCAAGCGCGAGCTGGCGGAGACGAAGTCGGAACTGAAGCCGAAAAAGATCGCCAAGAGGCTCAAGCTGGTAGAGGCCTTCATCCAGTCCGGCAACCGGCCCGAGTGGATGATTCTCACTGTGATTCCGGTGATTCCGCCGGAGCTGAGGCCGCTGGTGCCGCTGGACGGCGGGCGCTTCGCCACGTCCGATCTCAATGACCTCTACCGGCGTGTGATCAACCGCAACAACCGCCTGAAGAAGCTCATCGAGCTGAAGGCGCCGGACATCATCATCCGCAACGAAAAGCGCATGCTGCAGGAGGCGGTGGACGCGCTGTTCGACAACGGCCGGCGCTCGCGCGTCATCACCGGCGCCAGCAAGCGGCCGCTGAAGTCGCTCTCCGACATGCTGAAGGGCAAGCAGGGCCGCTTCCGCCAGAACCTGCTGGGCAAGCGCGTGGACTATTCGGGCCGTTCGGTGATCGTGGTCGGTCCGGAGCTGAAGCTGCATCAGTGCGGCCTGCCCAAGAAGATGGCGCTGGAGCTGTTCAAGCCGTTCATCTACGGGCAGCTGGAGAAGAAGGGCTATGCCAGCACCATCAAGCAGGCCAAGCGCATGGTGGAGAAGGAAAAGCCCGAGGTGTGGGACATCCTGGACGAGGTGATCCGCGAACACCCGGTGCTGCTCAACCGCGCGCCGACGCTGCACCGGCTGGGCATTCAGGCGTTCGAGCCGGTGCTCATCGAGGGCAAGGCCATTCAGCTGCACCCGCTGGTGTGCACCGCCTTCAACGCCGACTTCGACGGTGACCAGATGGCCGTGCATGTGCCGCTGTCGCTGGAGGCGCAGCTGGAGGCGCGGGTGCTGATGATGTCCACCAACAACGTGCTGCATCCGGCCAATGGCTCGCCCATCATCGTGCCGACGCAGGACATCGTGCTGGGGCTGTATTACCTTTCGATGATGCGCAAGAACGAACCGGGCGAAGGCATGGCGTTCGGGTCCATGGCGGAGCTGGAGCACGCGCTGCAGCGCGGGGCGGTGACCCTGCACAGCAAGGTGAAGGTGCGCGCCAGCTGGCTCGATGAAGAGGGCAACGAGGTCACGAAGCTCATCGAGACGACGCCTGGGCGGATGAAGATCGCCGAACTGTTGCCGAAGCGGCCGGGCGTTTCGCCGGAGCTGTGCAACCGGCTCATGACCAAGAAGGAAATCTCGAAGATGATCGACGCCGTCTACCGCAACTGCGGTCAGAAGGAAACGGTCATCTTCTGCGACCGCGTCATGGGCCTGGGCTTCCGCGAGGCCTGCACAGCCGGCATTTCGTTCTCCAAGAACGACATGGTGGTGCCGAAGGCCAAGGAGAAGCTGGTGGAGCAGACGCGCGAGGAGGTGAAGAAACTCGAGCAGCAATATCTCGACGGCCTGATTACCGAGCGCGAGCGCTACAACGAGTCGGTGGACCTGTGGTCGAAGTGCACCGACAAGGTGGCCGAGGAGATGATGGCGGAGATCTCCGCGGTGGAGATGGACGAGGAAACGGGCCGCGAGAAGCCCATCAACTCCATCTACATGATGGCCCATTCCGGTGCCCGCGGCTCGGCGGCGCAGATGAAGCAGCTGGCCGGCATGCGCGGCCTGATGGCCAAGCCTTCCGGCGAGATCATCGAGACGCCCATCATCTCCAATTTCAAGGAGGGCCTGAGCGTTCTCGAATACTTCATTTCCACTCACGGCGCGCGCAAGGGGCTGGCGGACACGGCGCTGAAGACGGCCAACTCCGGTTATCTCACGCGCCGGCTGGTGGACGTGGCGCAGGATTCCATCGTCATCGAGGAAGACTGCGGCACGGAGAACTCGCTGCCGATGCGGGCGGTCATCGAGTCCGGCTCGGTGAAAGTGACGCTGGCGGAGCGCATCCTCGGCCGCACGGCGGCGGAGGATGTGGTCGATCCGGCCAGCGGTGAGGTGATCGTGAAGAAGAACGAGGAGATCACCGAGGCGGCGGCGGAGCGCATCGAGGCCGCCAACATTCGCGAGGTGCGCATTCGCTCGGTGCTCACCTGCGAAACGCCCTACGGCGTGTGCGCCAGGTGCTACGGGCGCGACCTGGCCCGCGGCACGCCGGTGAACCTCGGCGAGGCGGTGGGCGTGATGGCGGCGCAGTCCATCGGCGAGCCGGGCACGCAGCTGACCATGCGCACGTTCCACATCGGCGGCGCGGCGCAGGTGATCTCCGAGAGCTATCTGGAGGCCGCCTACGACGGCATCGTGAAGATTCCCGACCCGATGCTGGCGGAGAATTCCAATGGCGATACGGTGGTCACCGGGCGCAACATGCGGCTGCTGATCGTGGACGAGCACGGCAACGAAGTGGCCGAACACAAGATTCCGTTCGGCGCCAAGCTGCTGGTGAAGGACGGCGACGTGGTGAAGCGCGGCACGCGGCTGGCGGAATGGGACGCGCACACCCGCCCGATCCTGACCGAGGCCGACGGCATCGTCGAGTTCGAGGATGTGGTGGACGGCGTGTCCGTGCACGAGGTGACGGACGAGGCCACCGGCATCAGCCGCCGCATCGTCATTGACTGGCGGGCCAGCCCGCGCGGCGCCAGCCTGAAGCCGGCCATCGTCATCAAGGACGAGAACGGCGACATCGTGAAGACGAAGCGCGGCGTGGAGGCGCGTTACCTGCTGTCGGTGGACGCCATCCTGAACGTGGAGCCGGGCCAGAAGGTGAAGGCGGGTGACGCGCTGGCGCGCATTCCGCTGGAGAGCGCCAAGGCGCGCGACATCACCGGTGGTCTGCCGCGGGTGGCGGAGCTGTTCGAGGCGCGCCGGCCGAAGGATCACGCGATCATCGCCAGCGTCTCCGGCCGCGTGGAGTTCACCCGCGACTACAAGAACAAGCGGCGCATCCGCATCGTGCCGGAGGATCCGAACGAGGAGCCGGTGGATTACCTGATCCCGAAAGGCAAGCACCTGCAGGTGCAGGAGGGCGACTGGATCGAGAAGGGTGAATACCTGATCGACGGCCATCCGGCGCCGCAGGACATCCTGGAGATCAAGGGCGTGGAGGCGCTGGCCACCTATCTGATCGACGAGATCCAGGAGGTCTATCGCCTGCAGGGCGTGACCATCAATGACAAGCACATCGAGGTCATCGTCCGGCAGATGCTGCAGAAGGTCGAGGTGATCGAGTCCGGCGATTCGGACTTCATCGCCGGCGAACAGGTGGACCGCTGGGAGGTGCAGGAAATCAACCGGCGGCTGGAGGCCGAAGGCAAGAAGCCGGCGAAGGTGAAGCCTGTGCTGCTGGGCATCACCAAGGCGTCCCTGCAGACGCGTTCCTTCATTTCCGCCGCCTCGTTCCAGGAGACCACGCGGGTGCTCACGGAAGCGGCGGTGCAGGGCAAGATCGACCGGCTGGAGGGCCTGAAGGAAAATGTCATCGTCGGCCGGCTCATTCCGGCGGGTACCGGCCGGGCGATGCGCGATCTCAAGCACATCGCCGAGCGGCGTGACCAGCTCATCCTGGAAGAGCGCAAGAAGAAGGCGGAGGCCACCGCCGCCGCAGCGGCCGCGGAGGAGGCGGCGGTGCTGCCCGCGACGGAAGCGGGGCAGGGCGAAGAGGCCGCCGCCGAGGGTGGTGGCGAGGACACGCCGCCGGAGGCGCCGGCGCAGGAGAGCTGAGTCCTGCGCAGACCGTTTCATGCGATCATGAAACCCGCGGCTTCATGGCCGCGGGTTTTCATTTTTATTGCTTGCGAGCTATATACTCACGTGTATATATATTTGCCAGATGATGTTCATTGCACCCGGAGACTTCCCATGGAAACAGTGGAACAGGCGCTGTTTTCCGCGCTGGCGGAACCGACGCGGCGGCGCATCCTGATGCTTTTGGCAGCGCACGGCGAGCTGTGCGTGTGTGAGCTGGTGCACGCTCTGGACATGGTGCAGCCGCGCGTTTCCTCGCATCTGGCGGCGTTGCGCAAGGGCGGGCTGGTGGCCTCGCGCAAGCAGGGCCTGTGGGTGCACTATTCGCTGAACCCGACGCTGCCGGACTGGGCGGCGGCGGTATTGCGCACGACGCTGGAGGGCCTGCGGGACAGGGCGCCCTACGCCGATGACGCGGCACGGCTTTCCACCATGGAGGAGGAGAGCCGGCCGCCGGAGCGGCGCGCCTCCTGATTTTCCCGGCGCCACGATCATCCGACCGGGCACGAGGACAATTCCCCAACCTCAAAGGCAGGGAGCGAGATCATGTTCGCCATTTTCACGTGGCTGGCCGATACCATCGCATGGCAGTGGCTGGGGCTTCAGCCCGGCTCGCGCTTCGGCGAAGCGGTGCATTTCTTCATCGAGGACACCACCAAGATCTTCACGCTACTCGTCGTCATCGTCTTCGCCATGGGCTTCCTGCGCGCCATGATCGCGCCGGAAAAGGTGCGCCAGCTGGTGGCCGGCAAGCCACGATTTGTCTCCTATCCGCTGGCAGTGACGCTGGGCGCGGTCACGCCCTTCTGCTCGTGCTCGTCGGTGCCTCTGTTCATCGGCTTTCTCGAGGCCGGCATTCCGCTGGGCGTGACCATGGCCTTTCTCATCGCCTCGCCGATGATCAACGAGGTGGCGGTGGTTCTGCTGGCGGCCGTCCTGGGGTGGAAGGTGGCGGCGCTTTACGTGATCGCCGGCATGACCGTGGGCATCATAGGTGGCCTGCTCATCGAGGTCCTGAAACTGGAGAAGTGGGTGGAGGACTACGTGTGGCAGATCCGCATGGGCAAGGTGGCGGTGCCGCAGGCGGACACCTCGTGGAAGGGCCGCCTCGCGTTCGCGAAGCGCGAGGTGCGCGAAATCGTCGGGCGCATCTGGAAATATGTGTTCATTGGCATTGCGGTAGGCGCCATTCTCCATGGGTATGTGCCGGCGGAGTGGCTGGCGAAGCAGACGGCGGCGGACAACTTCCTGGCCGTGCCGCTGGCGGCACTCATCGGCATTCCGCTTTATTCCAACGCGTCGGGCGTCATCCCGGTGGTGGAGAGCCTGCTTGCCAAGGGCGTGCCGGTGGGCACGGTGCTGACGCTCATGATGTCCGTGGCCGCCATCTCGCTGCCCGAGATGATCATCCTGCGCAAGGTCCTGAAACCCCAGCTGATCGCCACCTTCGCCGGCATCCTGTTCGTGGCGTTCATCGTCGTGGGCTACCTGTTCAACGCGCTGTTCGCCTAGGCTCAGGACCCATAAATTGCGCGGCGCCAGTCTGGCGCAAAATCGGCAATTAGCAATGGATTATCGAGATTTTGCGCCAGACCCTTCGGGCGACATTTTCGCTTCATCTCGCTGGCTTTTCACCCTTGGAAATAGCTTCGGCTATTCCCTGCGGGCGAAAAGCCAGCGATATTTCGCGAAAATGCCGCTGGCATCCACGCCCTTTATGGGTCCTGAGCCTAGCACGCAGTCGCGTGTTTGACTTTTGCAGACGTAGAGAGCGTGCCGAAGGCGTGGCGTTCTTCCATGCATACGATAACCAAGTGTAACGCATCCCTGCCAACAAGGAGAAGGAGCATGAAGGAGTTCACCGTTTACGGTTCCGGTTGCAAGAACTGCCAGAACACAAAGGACATGATCCGGCAGATCGCCGAGCAGATGGGCGTGCCGGTGGAGGTGAAAGAGGTGACCGACACGGCCGAGATCATGGCTGCCGGTATCATGTCCACGCCGGGCGTGGCGGTCAATGGCGAGATCGTGCACGTGGGGAGCGTGCCGACACCGGAGCAGGTGCGCGCCTGGCTGCAGGGCTGAGCGCAGGTTTCACCTGAATCAAGAAGGGGGACGGAGCGCCTTGCTCCGCCCCATTTCATCGGTTCCGCGACGGGGTTCAGTTCACCCGCACTTTCTCGGGCAAGAACATAAGGGCGTCGGTTTCCTGCGCGGTTGCGTGACAGTCATTGCAAAAGGCTACCTTGTCGCCGTTCGGGCCTTTCGTTACGCCGTAGGTCTTCCCGCCCGGCAGGATCATGGCGTAGCGCCAGTCTCCTGTGGCCTTGTTCCAGCCTTTCGTCATCTTTTCCATCACAAACAGCGGGCCGGGCTTCGGCTTGCGGCCTTCAAGCGTGAAGGAGGGCTTGGCGATGATGCCGCCAGCCGGCATGCGGCGCAGCTGCTCGTAGCGGCCATAGACCTTCGCCGCCACCGGATTGGCGTAATTCACGAGATAGCGCCCGCCGTGCGTTTCGCCGCTGTAGGGACTTGTGGCGAAGTTCTTCCAGTCCGCCCAGCGGCCGTCGGCGATGAAATGCCCGCCGCCGCGGTAGGTTTTCCTCAGTGCAGGCAGGATGGCGGCGAAAGCCTCGTTCAGACGTTCCGGGCCCATCTTCATGCTGTCCTTCATGGGTTTCTTCTCGGCGCCGCACGGGTTGCAGGGGTTGGCGGGTTTCTTCGCGGCGCATGGATTTTTGGCCGCGCAGGGGTTGGCCTTGCGCATCATGTAATCCCTCGCGTGCGCCGCGCACGGATTTCCGGCTGCGCATGGATTCATCATCTTGCCGGCGCCGCACGGGTTGCAGGGGTTGGCGGGCTTCTTCGCGGCGCATGGATTTTTGGCCGCGCAGGGGTTGGCGGACCTGGGCATCCTGTTCTTCGGATGCGCAGCGCAAGGATTGCAGGGGGCCTTGCGATCGTTCATGCGGGGAGCGCAGGGCGCGGCCGGCGCCGGTGCCGCCATGCCGGCGCCAAGCAGGCCGGCGCCAAGCGCCAGAGGCAGGGCCGCCGTCCTGAGATTGCGCGCGAGGTGATCCATGTCCTTCCCTCCTTGCAGGTTCGAATTCCGGCTCCGGCAAATGCCAGCCGATGTTCGACCCTACCAGCGCGCGCGGGTTAGCGGCTTCACACCTTTTTCACGAGGCATCACAAGGGGGTGAGAGCGAAGGGGACGGTCAGCGAACGGCCGTGAGCGCCCGTTCCACCCGTGAGATCTGATCGTCCACGTCGATGGGCATGATGGAGGTGATCTCCAGCTCGCGGTCTTCATAGACGTTCACGTCCGGGTGGCGGCGCGCCCAGTCGGCGATCACGCGGTCGCGCTCGTTCAGCAGCAGGCGGATCTGCGGCCAGAACAGTTGCAGCATGGCGGTGATCCAGTTGTTGGTGGCCAGGCACGGCCAGGCATGATCCACCCGGAAGCGATCGACCATCTCGAGTGTCTGATCCGCGGGGTAGAAAGTCTCGTTGGTGACCCAGCGGTTGGTGGTGAACAGGTGGGTGGGGTAGCCCATGGGATCCATGGAAATGGCGATGAGGTGACAGATGGCATCCTCGCCGACGGGGCGGGGCGTGTCGGGTGGCATTTTCACCGGGTGGGCGCCCACGGGCATGCCCTCGCGGCGGAGAAAGCAGTGGAAATGCCCGTGTTCGCCGCTTTCCGGGCGGTGGGCATGGTAATAGTATTGGGCGCCGAACTCTTCGTCGAACACGTCGCCGCGAGGGTAGTGCTCCAGCTCGTAGAAGGTTCCCTGGTGCGCCAGGCACTGGCCTACGACGTTGCGCCCGGCCTTTTCCAGCGCGCGGTAGCTCTCCAGAATGGTCATGCCAGCGGCGTGCATGCGCTCCAGCCGGGCGCGCGGGATGTTTTCCAGCAGCGCAGCCGTGTCGATGGTCAGATCCTGTTGAACGGCGGCTTCGGCAGTCATGCGGGCATTATAGCCCGGCACCGCACGGGCGGAAAGGCCGCGCGGTGCCATTTGCTGTTTTCACGAGGTGTCCTTCAGCACGAAGGTGACCTTCATGTCCACGCGCCAGCGCGAAACCCTGCCGTTTTCCACGTCGCACTTGATGCTCTTGATCCACACGCCCTTCACCTCGTCCAGCGTTTTCTCCACGCGCTCGATGCCGCGGTTGACGGCGTCCTCGATACTCTCCGGGGATGAGGAGAATATCTCGATGACCTTGGCGACCGTCATGGCGTTTCTCCCTTTCTGTTGGTTGTGGGGAGATCATTGTGCGCCCCGCGCGCGAGAAGGGCAAGTGGAAACGCCTCAGGCGCGGGAGAGGCGCCAGCTCTCGCGACCGTAGATGAAGAGCGCCAGCCAGATGAGCGCGAAGGCGAAAAGGTGGCGGGAGTCGAACGGTTCGCCGAAGACGTGCACGGCGGTGAGGAAATGCATCGTCGGCGTGATGTATTGCATCAGCCCCAGGGTGGAGAGGCGGATGCGCCGGGCGCCGGCGGCGAACAGCAACAGCGCGAGGGCGCTGAGTGGTCCGGAAAGCGCCAGCAGGAAGGCAAGCCACGGCGAGGCGGGGAAGGAAAGCGTCACGCCGAAGCGTGGCAGCAGCCACAGGGCAAACAGGGCGGGAGGCAGCATGAAAAGCGTTTCCACGAACAGGCCCTGCAGGGAATCCGAGGGCATGGTCTTGCGCAGGTAGCCATAGGCGGCGAAGGAAAAGGCCAGGAGCAGCGACAGCCACGGAAACGCGCCGGCGGCCAGCGTGAGCCACAATACCGCCGCTGTGGCCAGCAGGATGGCCAGCGTCTGCGCCCGGGTGAAGCGCTCGCCCAGCAACAGGAAGCCCAGCAGCACGTTTACCAGCGGGTTTATGTAATAGCCGAGCGACGCCTGCAGCGTGTGTCCGTTGGTGACGCCCCAGACGAAGAACCCCCAGTTGACGAGCAGCAGCAGAGCAGAGGCAACGAGCACGCGCGCGCGCCGCCACCGCCGAATCGGCGCCAGGGCCTTCGTGATGGCGCCGTGGCGGCCAGTCAGCCACAGCAACAGACCGATGAGCGGCAGCGACCAGATGGCGCGATGGGCCACGATTTCCACCGCGTTCACCTGCCGCAACAGGTGAAAGAACAACGGAAAGGCACCCCACAGGGCATAGGCGGCCAGCGCCAGAAGCATGCCGCGGGCATCGTCGTTGCAGTTGTCGGCGGACATGGGGATTCTCCGTGCGGGAGGAGTGGAGCGGTCCGCGAGACGGGCCACTATCAGGAACAGCTACTCCGCCCGCCGGGCGCGCACAAGGGATGAACTCCCGGCGGCCGTGACGGATGTATTCCCGCCTTGCGGCAGTAGCATTCCGCGCGGGCGCTGGAAGCGGCGGCGCGAATGGCCTAAAAGCGGGAGGAACGTGCTGAACCGCCGGCGCGCCAGGCGCGCGCCGGCGCATTTCCGGTGCATCATGGCGAGACTGTCCACATCGGCGCTGCCGGAAGACGCGAAGGCCTTCGGCGAGCGGGCCCGGCCACTGGGCGCGTGGGCGACTTTGCGCCGGCTGTTCGGCTACCTGTGGCCGAAAGACCAGCCGGGCAAGCGCATCCGCGTGGCGCTGGCCATGGCCTCGCTGATTCTGGCCAAGATCATCACCGTGCTGGTGCCGTTCGCCTACAAGTATGCGGTGGACGCCCTTTCCGGTCTGCCCAACGCCACGGCCTGGCAGTTCGCCGCCGTGCCGGTGTTCCTGGTCATCGCCTATGGCGTGGGGCGGGTGCTGATGGTGGCCTTCGCCCAGTTGCGCGACTGGTTCTTCGCCGAGGTGGGGCAGGGCGCGGTGCGGGCGCTGGCCGATCAGGCCTTCCGCCACCTGCATGCGCTGTCGCTGCGCTACCACCTGCAGCGGCGCACCGGGGCGCTGGCGCGCATCGTGGAGCGCGGCACCAAGGGCATCGAGGTCATCCTGCGGTTCTCGCTGTTCAACTCCATTCCCACCGCCATCGAACTGGCGCTGGTGCTGGCCATCATCTTCGGCCGTTTCGGGGCGCTCTATTCGCTGGTGGTGGCCGTGACCATAGCCGCCTACGTCCTGTTCACCTGGAGCGTCACCGAGTGGCGCACGCAGGTGCGCCGGGCGATGAACGCGGCGGACAACGAGGCCTCCGGCCATGCCATCGACAGCCTGCTGAACTACGAGACGGTGAAGTATTTCACCAACGAGGAGCACGAGGCCAAGCGCCACGACGCCGCCATGGCGAAATACGAGAAGCTGGCCATCACCACTTCCAAGTCGCTGGCGTTGCTGAATACCGGGCAGGCGGCCATCTTCACAGCCGGGCTGACGGTGGTGATGGTGCTGGCGGCCATGGATGTGCAGGCGGGCAGGCTGACGGTGGGCGACTTCGTCATGATAAACGCCATGCTCATCCAGCTGGGCCAGCCGTTGAACTTTCTCGGCTCCGTGTATCGCGAGATAAGGCAGGGGCTGACCGATCTGGAGAACCTGTTCCTGCTGCTGGACATGCCCCCGGAAATAACCGACGCGCCGGATGCGCGGGAGCTGGTGGTGAAGAACGGTGAGGTGCGCTTCGAGAACGTGCGCTTCGGCTACGATGCCGACCGTGAGATTTTGCACGGGGTGAGCTTCACCGTGCCGGCCGGGAAGAAGCTGGCCATCGTCGGTCCGTCGGGCGCGGGCAAGAGCACCATCTCGCGGCTGCTGTTCCGCTTCTACGAGCCGAACGAGGGACGCATTCTCATCGACGGGCAGGACATCCGCGCCGTCACGCAGCGGTCCCTGCGCCGGCATCTGGGCATGGTGCCGCAGGATACGGTGCTGTTCAACGACACCATTGGCTACAACATCCGCTACGGGCGGCTGGACGCCACGGACGAAGAGATGATGGAGGCGGCGAAGATGGCGCAGATCCACGATTTCGTCATGTCGCTGCCGAAGGGATACGACACGCTGGTGGGCGAGCGGGGGCTTAAACTCTCCGGTGGCGAGAAGCAGCGCGTGGCCATCGCGCGGACCATTCTGAAAAATCCGCCGATTCTGGTGCTGGACGAGGCGACGTCGGCGTTGGATACCATGACCGAGCGGCAAATTCAGGCCGCGCTTGACAAGGTTTCGGAAAACCGCACCACGCTGGTGATCGCGCACCGGCTTTCCACCGTGGTGGACGCCGACGAAATCATCGTGCTGGAGGGCGGGCGCGTATCCGAGCGCGGCACGCACGCGGAGCTGCTGGCAAGGGGCGGTACCTACGCCGACATGTGGCGTCGCCAGCAGGAGGCGGACGAGGCGCGCCGGCGGCTGGTGGAGGCCGAACGGCGGCTGGCGGAGGCGGAAGGAGAAGCGCCGCCGGAAGAGGGTGGAGAGCGGCCCGCCGAGCCGACGCCGGCGGAATGAGCGCCGCGCTCATGCGCCGGGAACGGGCGCGATGCCTCCGGGCCGTGGCAGCTCGTGGGCGGCGGCCGGACGCGGGCGCATGGTGCGGGCTGGGAGCGCCTTTTTCCGCCGTTGCGCCGCGCTGGTGGAAACCAGCCGCACGGACATGCGGTTGAGTACCCGGGTGGAGGCGAGAAACAGATGATCGCCCACCCGCTTCACCGGCACCAGCCGGGCCGACCATGCGGGCTTCACGTCCACGCGGTGGTAGTGGGTCACGTGGGCGTATTCGCGCATGGTTGCCAGAAAATAGTCCGAGGGGAAGGACTCCGGCGTGGTGGCGCGCTTGAGCACGATGGCGGCCAGCGCGGCGCTGCGGGCGAAGGCGCGTGTGTTCCTCGGCCACAGGGAGCGACCGTTGCAGGCGAAGGTGAACTGGCAGGCATTGCGCCAGCGCATGTTCTGGAACACCACGCCGCAGATGGAATCGGGGTAGGCCCGGGAGGCCACGCGGTTTAGCACGGTCATGGCCACGGCGATACGTCCCTCCAACGGCTCGCCGCGGGCCTCGTGGTAGATGGCGAGCGCCAGGCAGGCATGTTCGCGCGGGGAAACCAGCATGCTTTCCGGGCCATCCTCCGCCAGCGCCGGCGTCAACCCGGACAACAGGGCGCCGAGCACAGCGCCTGCCAATGTGAAACCGCTACGCATACACTTCTCCACACCATGATGTTCCGCAGGGAACACGTCAGCATGGCGTGTATGCGCTTTCGGGAATTAATCCATAGTTTGTGATATGGAAAAATGCAATTCAGGGTAAACTAGGGGTGATATGAAACCGCACAAATGCAGCTTTCGGGGTAATCCCGGGCCGCAAGCTCAGTCCACCTCCAGTTCCACCAGCACCGGCACGTGGTCGGAGGGCTTCTCCCACGCCCGCACACGCTTGTCGGTGCCGGCGTCGCACATCACGTCCGCGGCCTGCGGCGAGAGCAGGAAGAAGTCGATGCGGATGCCGTCGTTCTTCTGCCAGGCCCCTCCCTGGTAGTCCCAAAAGGTGAATTGCTGCGGCTCGCCCTTGCACGTGAGCGCCGCGTCCACCAGGCCGATGTTGATCAGTCGCCGGTATGCTGCCCGTGCCTGCGGGGAGAAGAGAGCATCGCCCTCCCATTTTTCGGGGTTCTTCGCGTCATCGGGCGTGGGGATGATGTTGTAGTCGCCGCCCAGCGCGAATTTCTCCTCCAGCTCCAGAAGGTCGGCGGCGTGCCGGCGCAGGGCGTCCAGCCACTTCAACTTGTAGGGAAACTTCTCCGAATCGACGGGATTGCCGTTGGGTGCGTAGATGGAGGCGACGCGCACCGCGCCGCTTCCGGTGGAAACCACGGCCTCGATGTAGCGCGCCTGATCCTCGCCCTCCCACGTGGGCAGGCCGCGGGTGACGTCCTCCAGCGGATGGCGGGAGAGTATGGCCACGCCATTGAACCCCTTCTGCCCGTGAATGGCGAGGTTGTAGCCCAGCTCCTCGAAAGGCTCGCGGGGGAAGTTCCTTTCCTCGGTCTTGATCTCCTGCAGGCAGGCCACGTCCGGCCGCGCCTCTTTCAGCCACGCGGTGACGGTGGCCAGCCGGGCGCGGATGCCATTCACGTTCCACGTGGCCAGATTCAGGGTGTCGCAGCCGCTCTCTTCCGCCATGTCCGCCTCCCTTGCGCTCTCCTTCAGCTAGCAGAGGGCGGAATGACTGGCAATGCGCCGCTGCCCGGGCGGGCGCTTCAGCGCCGGCGCACGCGGCATACGTAATAGGCGGGCGGACCATCGCAGCCGTTGGGCCATGAAACGGCGATACTGCCCGGCTCATAAACGCGACAGGTGTTGCCTTGCGGACATTCGCAGGCGCGCACAAGCACGCACTTGCCGGAAAGCGTCGGTCGCCACGGCGTGGTGCGCGGGCCGGGGCCGGAGCGCTTCAGCCAGCTGTAGGTATAACGTGCCTGGCGCCAGATGTAGCGAACAGCCGGTGGCGCTGGGCGGGCGTCCGGATGGCCGGGGTCGGGCGGCATGGGCGCCACGCCCGGCGCGGGGGGCGCTGCCGGCACGGGAGGCCGGGTGGCCAGGCGGCGTTCGCATTCCTGCAATGCCGCAAGGCGACGTTGCGTGTTTCTTTCAGCCCTTTGTTCGTTGTTCCTCATGCACCAATTGAAATATCCGTTACGGCTCGCGCCCCACAGGCCACCACGAAAACCGCAGCCCAGCTCCCGCGCTTTCCTGTTGGCGCGCACCGCGGCATCGGCATATTGGGCGCAGAATTGGCGCTGGCGCTCCACCTCGGCGGGATCCGCAAGGGGCGGTTCCGTTGGTGTGGGCCGGGCCGGACGCGGCGCCTGCGCCGTGCGCGGCGCTGGCCGTTCCGTCTTCCGCTCGGGTGGCGTCCGCGATTGCGCGGGTTCGCCGCCCGCGTTTTCCTTCGTATCCTTTTCGGAACCGAACCAGCGGGCAATGGTTTCTCCGAAGGTGGAACCCTTGCCCCTGTAGCCGGAGATGCAGCAGGTGTCCTTGCGCTTGCCCTGCACACCGGCGAAGAGGAAGCATTTCGCGCGCTTGCCCTTCTTGCCGGGCCAGGAGAACATCCACGCCTGGCAGCCGGTGTCCTTCTCGCACACCTTGCGGCAGAAGTCCGGCACCGGGGCGATGAGCTCGAAGGAACGATAGGCGTTGCCGGAAAGCTCGGTGTCGGCAAGCATGTTGGCGGCGCGGGCGGGCGGTGTCGAGGGCAGCAGCGCCAAAAGCCCCACGATGAACGCCAACGCGGCATGATACAGACGCGGCAGAGCTGGCATCGTCTTCCTTTCCATCCGTCATCCGCCCGGGGGATATTTATGGGCCATCCATGACAAAATCATGACTGCCCGGGGCGCGGCTGGCAAATGCCTTGCTCCCGCCCCATGCGATGCTAGAAAGAAATCAGCGGTTCGTTTTCAGCGCCTGCGAGGGAATCATGCACGACGACTTCTACCGCATCCGCCGCCTGCCACCTTACGTGTTCGAGGAGGTCAACCGGCTGAAGGCGCGGGCGCGGGCCGCCGGCGCGGACATCATCGACCTCGGAATGGGTAACCCGGACCTGCCCACGCCGGAGCATATAAACGCCAAGCTCGTCGAGACCGTGGGCAAGCCGCGCACCAACCGCTATTCCGCCTCGCGTGGCATTCCGGGGCTGCGGCGCGCCCAGGCGGCCTATTACGAGCGGCGTTTCGGCGTGAAGCTGGATCCGGACACGCAGGTCATCGCCACGCTGGGGTCGAAGGAGGGCTTCGCCAACATGGCGCAGGCCATAACCGCGCCGGGCGACGTGGTGCTGGCGCCCAATCCCACCTATCCCATTCACGCCTTCGGATTTCTCATCGCCGGCGGGGCCATCCGCCAGATTCCGGCGGAGCCGGGCGAGGCGCAGTTGCGCGCCATCGTGCGGGCCATGCGCCATTCCGTGCCGCGGCCTATCGCCGTGGTGCTAAACTATCCCTCCAACCCCACGGCCTACATGGCCGATCTCGACTTCTACCGCGAAGTGGTGCGGCTTGCGAGAAAATATGACCTCGTCGTGCTCTCCGACCTCGCCTACGCGGAGATCTATTTCACCGATGCGCCGCCGCCCTCCATCCTGCAGGTGGAAGGGGCCATGGACGTGGCGGTGGAGTTCACCTCCATGTCCAAGACCTATTCCATGGCCGGCTGGCGCATGGGCTTCGCGGTGGGCAACGAGCGGCTCATCGCGGCGCTGGCGCGGGTGAAGAGCTATCTCGACTACGGCGCCTACACGCCCATCCAGGTGGCGGCCACCGCGGCGCTCAACGGTCCGCAGGACTGCGTGGAGGAGGCGCGCGACGTCTATCGCCGCCGCCGCGACGTGCTGGTGGAGGCCTTCGCCAAGGCGGGCTGGGAGGTTCCGCCGCCGCCGGCCACCATGTTCGCCTGGGCGCCGCTGCCGGCGCATTTTCGCGAGATGGGTTCGCTTGCCTTTTCCAAGCTGCTGTTGCAGGAAGCGGAGGTGGCAGTTTCGCCCGGAGTGGGGTTTGGCGAGGAGGGCGAGGGATACGTGCGCATCGCGTTGGTGGAGAACGAGCAGCGCATCCGCCAGGCGGCGCGCAACATCCGCCGCTTCTTCCAGCGCGCCGGCGCCCCGGTGCCGGAAACGAAGGCGAGGAAGGGCAAGGTGAAGCAGGGGTGAGAGGCTGCCCATTCACCAGGAGGCGCCTGTTCCAGGGATGACCGGGAAGTGGCTTCCCTCTTTCACGGTAATGATGACGAATGGGGCGCCACTGGTCGAACCTGGATGCCGTTGACAGTCGGCGAAGCGAGAAGAGCGAATCAGGCAGGGAAGAGTGAACCGATGGCGGAACCGTTGAAGATCGCGCTGGCCGGGCTGGGCACCGTCGGCGTGGGGGTGCTGGATCTGTTGCGCGCCAATGGCGAAGTGCTGGCGCGGCGCTGCGGGCGCGCGATAGAGGTGGTGGCCGTTTCCGCGCGCTCGCGTGGCAAGCCACGGGGTGATCATGACCTGTCCGCGTATAAGTGGTTCGACGATCCGGTGGAAATGGCGCGCAGCGCGGAGATCGACGTGCTGGTGGAGCTCATCGGCGGCGAGGACGGCCCGGCGCGTGCCGCGGTGGAGGCCGCCATCGGCGCCGGCCGGCACGTGGTGACCGCCAACAAGGCGTTGCTGGCGCACCATGGCGTGGAGCTGGCGCGCAAGGCCGAGGAGGCCGGCGTATCGCTGAATTTCGAGGCGGCAGTGGCCGGCGGCATTCCCATCGTCAAGATGATGCGCGAGAGCATCGCGGGAAATGCCGTGAAGCGCGTCTATGGCATCCTGAATGGCACCTGCAACTACATCCTCACCAAGATGGAGGAGGAGGAGCGCGACTTCGCCGACGTGCTGAAGGAGGCGCAGGAGCTGGGCTACGCCGAGGCCGACCCCACCTTCGACATCGGCGGCTGGGACGCGGCGCACAAGCTGGCCATTCTCACTTCGCTCGCCTTCGGTAGCGAGATTGCCATGGACGACGTTTACGTGGAGGGCATCGAGAACGTCACGCTGGCGGACATCCGCTACGCACGCGGGCTTGGCTACCGCATCAAGCTGCTGGCGGTGGCGGTGGACACGGGCGATGGCATCGAGCAGCGGGTGCATCCCACACTGGTGCCCGTCGGCTCGCCCATCGCGGAGGTGAACGGCGTGTTCAACGCGGTGGAGGTGCGCGGCGACTTCGTGGACGACGTGATGTTGCAGGGACGCGGCGCCGGCGCACACCCTACGGCCTCTTCCGTGGTGGCGGACATCGTCGACATCGCGCGGGGCATCTCCGTGCCGCCGCTGGGCCTGCCGGCGGCGCGGCTGGAGCCCTACCGCAAGGCCCGCATGCGGGCGCACGAGGGCGGCTATTACGTGGCCATGGACCTGTGGGACAAACCGGGAGAGGTGGCGGCCATCGCGCGGGCCTTCGCCGACGAGGGTATTTCCATCGAGAGCATCGTGCAGAAAGGGCCGGCCATCTCGCGCACCGTGCCGTTGCGGGAGGAGGAAAAAGCGCGCGAGACGGCGCCCTTCATCCTCATCACGCATGACACGCTGGAGAGCTCCATGCGCGCGGCGCTGGCCCGCATCGAGGCGGAGGGGCACTGCGCCGGCAAGCCGCGCATGATCCGGATAGAAAGGTTTTGAGCGCGGCGGCGCCGGAGAGAGGGGAGGGGACGCGCACATGCTCAACCGGGAACTGACGGTGGAAGTCTCGCGGGTGACCGAGGCGGCGGCCATTGCGGCGGCGCGCTTGCGCGGGCTGGGTGACGAACGGCTGGCGCACGAGGCCGCTATCCACACCATGGCCGAGGCTTTCGACGCGTTGGCCATATCGGGGCGCGTGGTGGTGGGCGAGGGTGAGCGAGGACAGACGCCGCACCTGTGGCTGGATCAGGAACTGGGGCGGGGCGGGCCGGCGCTGGATATCGCCTGCACCGCCGTGGAAGGCCTGACCCAGGTGGCGAAGGATCTGCCGGAGGCGCTTTCCGTCGCCGCGCTGGCGGAGCGTGATTCGCTGGTGAAGGTGCCGCGGGTTTACATGGAAAAGATCGCCATCGGCCCCGGTTATCCGGAAGGGCTGGTGGATCTGGATGCGCCGGTGGCGGAGAATCTCTCGCGGCTGGCGGAGGCGAAGGGCGTGCGTGTGGCCGACATCACGGTGTGCATTCTCGACCGGCCGAGACACGCCGGGCTGATCGCCGAGGTGCGCGAGGCGGGCGCGAAAATCCGCCTCATCACCGACGGCGACATCGCCGGCATCATCCACACCACCGACCCGGCGGAAACCGGTATCGACATCTATATGGGCATCGGCGGCGCGCCGCAGGGGGTGCTGGCGGCGGCGGCGCTGGCCTGCATCGGCGGGCAGATGCAGGGGCGGCTGGTGGCGCGCTCCGACGATCATGCCCGTGCCATCCGCCGCGCCGGCATCGAGGACGCGGGCCGCAAGCTCCTCATCGCCGACATGGTGCAGGGCGACGTCATCTTCGCCGCCACGGGAATCACCGGCGGCTCGCTGCTCTCCCGCGTGCGGCGGCTCGACGGCAAGGTGCGCACCCACACGCTCACCATGCGCGCCCGCACTCACACGGTGCGTGAAAGCCGGGTGTTCCGCCGGGTGGACGAGAACGGCGATCTTCTCAACAGCATCTTCACATGATGGGACGTGCGGACGAATTGCCCGAAAGGTCTTTCCGGCGCTTTTCGGCTGCAAACCGGCACGGGCTTTCTTGAAATAGCGCTGCTATTCCTGCGAAAGCCCGCACGGTTTTCGCTCGAAAATCGCCGCAAATCCCCATTTCGTTCACTTCGTCCACACGACCTTCGCGCTTCCCTGTGCGCCGCCGCCACGAGCACCTATGCTGGGCGGGGAAGGAAGTGATGATTCGCGTCTGTCAATCGTCATCCCCGGGCTTGTCCCGGGGATCCAGGGCGTAATACGACATGCATGCAGCTTTTCTGAAAATTGGAGAGTGCCTGATGCCCGTCGTTTTCTCCCTGGATTGCCGGGATCCCGGATCAAGTCCGGGACAGGCAAGGCCGGCAATGACATGGGAAGGTGCGATCGTCGTGAATTAGAAAGACTGTCGCTAGGCTCAGGACCCATAAATTGCGCGGCGCCAGTCTGGCGCAAAATCGGCAATTAGCAATGGATTATCGAGATTTTGCGCCAGACCCTTCGGGCGACATTTTCGCTTCATCTCGCTGGCTTTTCACCCTTGGAAATAGCTTCGGCTATTCCCTGCGGGCGAAAAGCCAGCGATATTTCGCGAAAATGCCGCTGGCATCCACGCCCTTTATGGGTCCTGAGCCTAGCGATAGAGCTTGCGCACTTTTCATTTATAAGGCCGGAGGAGGACGTGCTGAAAATGGCGGAAATGGCAGTGCAGGCGGTGGCAGCGGCGGTGGACGGGGATGCCGCCGAGCCGCTGCTGGGCGTGGAGCGATCCGCCACCGGACGGCGCTGGCTATTGCGCCGGGCCGATGATCGCGCGGTCATGGCGCTGGCGCAGCGGCACGACCTGCCGGACGCATTGGCGCGCCTGCTGGCCGCGCGCGGAATTTCTCCGGAAGAGGCTGCCGCCCACCTCGACCCGTCCTTGCGCACGTGGATGCCGCCGCCATCCGCCGTGTGCGACCTGGAGAAGGCCGCCGCCCGGCTGGCCGACGCCATCATCGTGAACGAGCCGGTGGGCATCATCGGCGATTACGATGTGGACGGCGTTTCCTCCGCCGTCATGCTTTCCGAGTTTCTTGAGGAGCAGGGGCTGACACCGCGTGTGCACATCCCGCACCGGGTGGCGGAGGGCTACGGGCCGTCCGTGCGGGCGGTGGACGCGCTGGCCGATTCCGGTGTGCGCCTGCTCGTCACGCTCGATTGCGGTGCCATGGCGCACGAGGTGCTGGAGCACGCCGCCGAACGCGGGCTGGAAACCATCGTGGTGGATCATCACCAGATGGGTACAGCCCTGCCGCGCGCGCACGCGGTGGTCAACCCCAACCGGGCGGATGACGATTCGGGCCTCGGGCATCTGTGCGCCGGGGGGCTTGCCTTCATGCTGCTGGCGGCGACGGCGCGGGAACTTGAGCGGCGTGGCCATGTGCGCGAACGGCCCGACGTGCTGCGCCACCTCGATCTAGTGGCGCTGGCCACGGTGTGCGACGTGATGCCGTTGAAGGGCCTGAACCGTGCCTATGTGCGCCAGGGGCTGCGGGTGCTGGCCCGGCGCGCGCGTCCGGGGCTGGCGGCGTTGATGGATGCCGCCCGAGCCGGACGAGCGCCGGATTCCTACACGCTGGGCTTCGTCCTCGGTCCGCGCATCAATGCCGCCGGACGCATCGGCCACGCGAAGGACGCCTTCGATCTGTTGCGGGCGCGGGACATGGCCACGGCGCAGCGGCTGGCGGCGGGACTGGAGCACATGAATCGCGAACGCCAGGTGCTGGAGCAGGCACTGCTGGAAGCGGCCATCGCGCAGGCGGAAGAACAGCTGGAGCGCCGGGGCAGGGGCATCATTTGCGTGCACGGGGAGGACTGGCACCCGGGCGTGCTGGGGCTGGTGGCGGCGAGGCTCAAGGAGCGGTTTCATCTGCCCGCCATCGCGCTGGGGGTGGATGCGCTCACGGGGCAGGCCAGCGGCTCGGCGCGTTCGGTTGCGGGAGTCGATATCGGCCGCGCGGTGGCGCGCGCGGTGGCCGAAGGCGTGTTGACGAAGGGCGGGGGGCATGCCATGGCCGCCGGCATGGCGCTGCCGGCAGAAGGCATTCCCGCCTTTCATGATTTCATGAACACGGTGCTGGAGGACGAACTTGCCACCGTGCCCGCCTTTCCGCATTTGCGGGTGGATGCGGTGCTCACCGCTTCCGGCGCCACCCGTGCGCTGCTGGAAAAGCTGGAGGCGGCGGGCCCCTTTGGCGCGGGCAACCCGGCGCCGGTGTTCGCCTTCGCCGCCCACCGGGTGCAGTGGGTGGACATCGTCGGCGAAAGGCACATCCGCTGCACGTTGAAGTCCGGTGACGGAGGCACGCTCAGAGCCATCGCCTTCCGCGCCGTGGACACGCCACTGGGTGAGGCGCTGCTCAACGCCCGCGACGGCAGGCCCTGGCACGTGGCCGGCCGCCTGCAGCGCGACGACTTCAACGGGCGCAACGGCGTGCAGCTGCACATGAGCGATATCGCCGAACACGGCTGAAAGGCCCGCATGGCCTCTTGCCAGTGCGTGCAAAGCTCACTATACAGGGCGCGCGAACGGGGCAAGCGGCGTTCGCCAGCGCCCCGCTTTTCCGCGCCCTTCGTCTATCGGCTAGGACGCCAGCCTTTCACGCTGGAAAGAGGGGTTCGATTCCCCTAGGGCGCGCCATTCCCTTCCGCTATTCTGCCACACATGAGCAAGGCCACGGATGACAGGGCGCGAATCCTGGTGAGCCGCTGCCTGCTGGGCGAGCCGGTGCGCTTTGACGGCGCCGCGAAGCCGCTGGCGCATCCATTGCTGCGGCGCTGGCGGGAGGAAGGGCGGCTGGTGCCCGGATGCCCGGAACTGCTGGGCGGGCTCGCCGTGCCGCGTGAGCCGGCGGAAATCATAGGCGGCACGGGGGCGGACGTGCTGGCTGGCCGGGCACGTGTGCGCACGGAGAGTGGCGCGGACGTGACCACAGCCTTCATCGCCGGGGCGCGGGCAGTGCGGCGGCTGGCGGAAGAGCAGGGTTGCCGTTTCGCGCTGTTGAAGGAGAACAGCCCGTCCTGTGGCGTGCGCCGCGTTCACGACGGCAGCTTTTCCGGCAATATGCTGGCAGGAGCGGGGGTGAGCGCGGCAATGCTGGAAGCAGCGGGAATACGTGTATTCTCGGAGCATGAGGTGGACGCGCTGGCGACGGCGCTGGCGGCGGCGGATTCCGGCCGTTAACGCTGGCGCCGGTGCAAGCGCCGCCATGTGGCGGGCGGGATGAAGCGTCCGCGCCACAGGCCGCGCCGGGCGCGCCGCGCCATGCGTTCATCGCCGACGTAATGGCGGGAATAGCGCACGAAGGCCACGGCCCAGCCATCGCGCACCATGCGCCGGCCGATGTCTTCGCCATCCACCATGCACAGCGCCACCATGCGGCCGTAGCGGTCCGTGGCCACCCGGCGGCAGGAGACGTCGCGGCTGGCCACCAGCCGCCGCAAATACGCCTTCGCGCGCCTGCCGCAGGCATAGCGGTGCCCGCGTTCGTCGCGGCAGGTCTGGCGCAGTTCCGGCGCGTCAATGCCGTGCAGGCGGATCTCCATGCCATTCACACGCAGGGAATCGCCATCGATGACGCGGGCACGTCCCCTGACCGCGGAGGGGTTCCGCGCCGCCTGGCCCGTTGGCTGGCCGCTTCCTTCTCCACGGAAAAAGCGGCGAAAGGCCGGGAGCATGTCATCAAGGCTTCTGAAGAAGGATGAAATGTATTGCAGTGGTCCGGATTGCGCCGGGGCCGCGCCCTGCCAGAAAGTTTCGCCGGTGAATGGCCTGAACAGCCCGACAATGGCGAGAGCGGCGGCGATGATGATGGAAACCGGAATGAACCGGAGCAGCCAGCCGGGCCTGCGTCTTGATCTGCGAAAGGGATTGAAACCGCCCATGGGCAAATCACCGGCTTGCGTTGGGGTTGTTCGGTTCAGGTCGCCACGCGCACAGGCCTGGCCCCATGTTCCGGACAACTCGGGGCGGGTGGTGATTCTCCAGGTATTCCGGCATCACTTGTAGCGCGAGAACAGGCTGGCGAGGATACCCAGTTCCTTGCCGGCTGCCGGTGTCTTGCGGTCGCTGATGTTGACCACCTGGCCGTCCTCCAGGCCATAGACGGCGAAGCTCTTAACCCGGCCGTCGCCATCGAAGCGTATGGCCAGCACGCGTCTGTCCACTTCCCGCGGCCTCAGGAAGGCGGTCTGCTTCGTGGTGCTGGAGATGTAGTAATAGCTGTCGTTCACCGTGTCGATGGTGGCGGTGGTGGAGGGCGATCCCAGCAGCGCCTCCACCTCGGCCTTGGTCATGCCCTCGCGCAGCTGTTCGAGATCACCCTTTCGGGGCAGGTAGCCGTGGTGCAGGACGGTGGGCGTGCAGGCCGTGAGCGCGGCCGCGGCCAGCAGCCCCAGCACTCCTCTGCGGCCGATACGCCGCTTGCGCATCTTCTCTGGACAAGCGCTCATGTCTGCGCCACGCTCCCCTGGCAAGAAACCGTTTCCTCTTCCATGACCGATTCCGCGGGCGGAAGCAAATGATCAGGCAGCTTCTCGGCAGTTTTTTTGGCCGCAAGGGGCCATCGGCAGATGCCGCATACGCCGCGATTGTGGCGCAGGCGCGGCAGCCGGCCTTCTATGCCGGGCTTGGCGTGCCGGACACGCCGGAGGGGCGCTTTCGCATGGTCGGGCTGCACGTGATCCTGCTGGTGGACGCGCTTGTGGCCGACGATGAAGCGACGATGGAAGAGAAGGCGCAACGCGAAGAGCTGGCGCGGGCGGTGCAGGAGACGTTCTTCGACGAGCTGGACGCATCCTTGCGCGAGATGGGAGTGAGCGACCTGGCGGTGCCGAAGCGCATGCACCGGCTGGCGGATGCCTTCTTCGCACAGTTGGCAGCGGTGCGCGGCGCCCTGGCGGCGGGGGACGCCGCGGCGTTGCAAGAGGCGTTGCGACGGCATATCTACGCGGAAACGGATGCGGCGGGCGATGCCGCGGGGCTCGCGGCCTATGCGGGCAGGGCGCGCGAGGCGCTTGCTGGCCTGTCACCGGAGCGCATACGGGCCGGAGACATTCCCTGGCCACCCGCCGGGTGAGAATCGAGGAAAAGGAAGTCATGACGGATAAGAGAATCAGGCCCGAATTCTCCCGGCCGCTGCCGGTGGAGGACATCGGCGAAGGTGTGGAGCGCACCATCTCCGCCCGGCCGAAGGAGCTGGAAGCGCTGGCGAAACGCATGAATCTGCCGGCCATCCGGGCGCTTTCGGCGACGTTGCGCATCGCGCCGGAGGGCGGCGGTGCCTATATGGTGCGCGGCGCGCTCACGGCGGAGGTGGAGCAGGAGTGCGTGCGCACGCTGGAGATATTTCCGGCCACGGTGCGGGCAGAGGTGGAGCGGCTGTTCGTGCCGGCCGATTCGCCGGAGGCGCGGGCGCTGGAGGCAGGCGCGGTCATGGAGCTGGACGCCGACGCACCGGACGAGCCGGACATCATCCGCGACGCCGAGATCGATCTCGGCGAGCTGGCCGCCGAGGTGCTGGCGCTGTCATTGGAGCCGTGGCCGCGCAAGCCCGGAACGGACTTCGTGGAGGTGGAGGCGGGCACGCCGGAAACCCCGCAGGCCGGGGAGGCGCGCGGCGGGCGTGACGACAATCCGTTCGCCGTGTTGCACGGGCTGAAACCGGACGACGAATGAGGCCGGTGGAAAGTCGTGGAGGCCCGGCCTTTGCCCGGTGCGGCGAATGCTGTATCCTGCCCGGCATGTTCGCGGATGGGAAGCTGACGCCCCGGCGCGGTGCCGGATGCGTGGCCGGGGGCTGGCAGGGGGAAGGCCTTTGAAGGATTGCTGCACACTGGCCGTGGACGCCATGGGGGGCGACGCAGGGCTGGCCATGACCATTCCCGGCGTGCGCCTGGCGCTTCAGCGGCATGACGATCTGCATGTGCTGCTGTTCGGCGATTCCGCGCGCGTGGAGGAAGCGCTGCGGGCGCTGCCCGCAGACATGCGCGGGCGCGTGCGGGCGCGCCATGCCGAGGTGGCGGTGCGCATGGATGAAAAACCCAGCCAGGCGCTGCGCAAGGGCAGGCGCGTCTCTTCCATGTGGCTGGCGCTGGAGGCGGTGAAGAAAGGCGAGGCGCACGCCGCGGTTTCTGCCGGCAACACAGGCGCGCTCATGGCGATGAGTGTGTTCGTGCTCAAGACCATGCCCGGCATCAAGCGCCCGGCCATCGCCGGGTTGTGGCCCACCACGCGTGGGCATTCCATTGTGCTCGACCTCGGCGCCACCATCGGCGCAGATGCCGAACAGCTGGTGGACTACGCCATCATGGGGGAAGCCATGGCGCGGGCGCTCCTGCACGTGGAGCAGCCTTCCGTGGGGCTACTGAACGTGGGCGTGGAAGAAATCAAGGGTGTGGAGGAGGTGCGCCGGGCCGGGCGCATTCTGCGCCAGGCGGCACTGCCCATTCGCTATCACGGATTCGTGGAGGGCGACGACATCGCGAAAGGCACGGTGGACGTGTTCGTGGTGGAGGGCTTCACCGGCAACATCGCGCTGAAGACGGCCGAGGGAACGGCACGGCAGATCGCCGGGTTGCTGAAGAAGGAAATGATGCGCGACTGGCTCTCCAGGCTGGGCGCCCTGCTGGCCAGGCGGGCCTTCCGGCGGCTGAAGGAAAAGCTGGATCCGCGCGAGAGCAATGGCGGCATCTTCCTGGGCCTGAACGGCATCGTGGTGAAGAGCCACGGGGGCACCGACGAGATCGGGTTCGCCAATGCACTCACCCACGCCCGGGAGGTGGCGCGGCATGATCTCATCAGCACCATCGCGGAGGATCTGCGGGCGAAGAAGCTGATGGGCGATCTGGCACGGGCCAACGAGGAAAACGGCGCCGCGGCGCCGGAAGCTGTGCCGGCGGCGGCGCGAACCGGCACGTGAGCGGCGTTACCAGCATGAAACTTTCCGACTTCGATTTCGATCTGCCGGAGGAGCTGATCGCGCTCAGGCCTGTGCGGCCGCGCGACGCGGCACGGATGCTGGTGGTGCGCCCGCAGGCGGAAACGCCGGACAAGCCGGCGCTGGAAGACCGCATCTTTCGCGACCTTCCCGAATATCTGCGCCCCGGCGACGTGCTGGTATTCAACGACACGAAGGTGATACCGGCCAGGCTTTGCGGCCGCCGGGTGCGCCAGGGCGCCGATACGATGCCGCGCATCACCATGAACCTGCACCGGCAGGAGGACGCGCAGACATGGCGCGCCTTCGCCCGCCCGGCGAAGAAACTGCGGGCGGGTGACAAGGTGATGTTCGGCCTTTCCGGCATGGGCTGTTCGGTAGACGAGCTGTGGGGCGAGATCGTGCGGAAGAGCGCGGGTGGGGAGGTGGTGGTGCGCTTCTCCTGCCCGGGGCAGGAGCTTTCCGCGGCGCTGGCGCGGGTGGGCGAGATGCCGTTGCCGCCCTACATCGCGTCACGGCGGCGGCCGGACATGGCCGACGCCATCGACTATCAGACAGTCTTCGCCGAACGCGAGGGCGCGGTGGCCGCGCCGACGGCGGGGCTGCATTTCACGAAAGAGCTGCTGGAACGCATCCGCGGCATGGGCGTGGAACTGGCGCGGGTGACGCTGCACGTGGGCGCGGGTACCTTCCTGCCGGTAAAGACGGAAGACATCTCCGAACACCGCATGCACGCGGAATATGGCGAGATTTCCGGGGAGACTGCGGCGCTGCTGAATGTGGCGCGCGCGAAGGGAGGGCGCATCGTGTGCGTGGGCACCACCAGCGTGCGCATCCTTGAGACAGCCACCGACGAGCATGGCAGGGTGCATCCCTTCGCCGGCGAGACGGACATCTTCATCACGCCGGGATACCGCTTCCGCGCCGTGGACCTGATGATCACCAACTTCCACCTGCCGAAGTCCACGCTGTTCATGCTCGTGAGCGCCTTCAGCGGGATGGAGGCGATGCGGGCGGCCTATGCCCATGCCATTGCCAAACGCTACCGCTTCTTTTCCTACGGCGACGCCTGTCTGCTGTATCCCGCCTGAACGGTCGGCGTTTCCGCATGTCCCTTGTCATGGCCGCAGCCGGTTCGGGGCCTCTGCGAAAACCCTGTGGCATCGTGTCGCGCGGCCATTCGGGGGCTTTTCGCATTGACGGCCACATTGTCGAATATCCATGGGACGGGGAACGAATCGGCGTGCAATTCCGGGCGTCGTGGCCGGCCCTTGGCGGTCGAGCTGCCAGCCGGTTGAAGAGGCCACCGGGCCATGAACGAGACCAGGATGAACGACATAACGCTGGCGCATCTGCCGCGGCACGAACGCCGCACCGCCAACCCCGCCCGGAGACGCGCCTGGCTGCCGGCCATGCTGCGCGGGGCGCGCGGGGCCTGCCCGGCCTGTGGCGGCGGACGGCTGTTCGCCCGCGGCCTGAAGGTGGCCGATACATGCGATCGCTGCGGCGAGGAGCTTTATCATCACCGGGCCGACCGCAAGGGCGTGGCGCTGGCGGCCTTCGTGGCGCTGCAACTGGTGCTGCTGGCGGCTCTCGCCCTACAGTTCCTGGGCATCCATTTTTCGGCGTGGATGTGGGGTGCGCCGTGGCTGGCGGCCTTTCTCCTGCTGCTGCGGCCGGTGAAGGGAGCGGTGGTGGGCCTGCAATGGGCGCTCAGGCTGCACGGGTTCCAGTATGCTGCCATGTGTCAGCCACGGCGCCCGAAATTCCTGAAAAAGTCCTGAAGAGTCAGTCTGCGGCAAGATCTTCTTCACGCATAATGCGAGGAACGTGCTCGTCCGAAGGCGCCAGCCCCTGGCGCATCACGATGTCGCGGATCATGGGCACGTTGGCCGCCAGTGTTATGGCGCCGGCGCGCACCAGCTGGTAGGGCAGAAAGCCCGTTAGCATGGCCGTGTTGACCACGTGAATGGCGATCTTGCGCGGGAACACGTCGCGCCGGCGGATACGGTCGTAATCGTTCATGACTTTCTCTGCGCCCCAGTCCTCCCCGAAAGCGAAGGCGTCGCCGACGAGTTCCGCCGCCAGCGCCGCGTCGCGCAAGGACATGTTCAATCCCTGCGCGCCGATGGGCGGCACTGCGTGCGCCGCCTCGCCCACCAGTACGATGCGCTCCTTCGCGAAGTCGTGGGCCACCATGGTCTGCATGGGGAAGCTCTTCAGCTCCGTGGTGTCGCTCACCTTGCCGAGATCACCATGACTCTCCAGCTGGATGCGCCGCGCCAGCTGCCCCGGTGAAAGGCCGGTGATGGCCCGCGCCTTCTCCGGCGTCACCATCCACACAAGGGAAGAACGGTTCCCGGGCATCGGCACGGTGGTGAAGGGGCCCTGCGGCTTGTGATATTCGGTGGACATGTCGCCGTGATCGGCGGAATGCGAAAAGAAACAACCCAGCGCCACCTGGTCGTAATCATGGCGCATCATGAGCATGCCGGCGGAACCGCGGATGCGCGAATTGCGCCCGTCCGCCGCCAGAACCACGGGCGCGGACAGCTCTCCTCCCGAGGCCAGCTTCACCCGCGCCAGCTCCCGCCGTTCTGCTCCAACGCCCAGTGCCGAATCGCGGATGAATTCCACGCCCAGTTCCTGCGCCTTCGCGGCCAGGGCCGGGTGCAGGTTCTGCAACGGGATGTTCCAGCCGAAGGCGTCCCAGCCTGCATCATGGGCATCGAAGGTCACCGAGGGGGCAGAGAACAGGCTGCCGGTATCGTCCACCAGCCGCAGCTTCCGCAGCGGGTTCGAGACATCCTTCAGGGGGGCGAACAGCCCCAGATGCTCCAGCAACCGCACGGAAGGGCGCATGAGCGCGATGGTGCGCGGATCGTGGCGCTTTTCGAACGGATCCAGCGGGCCGGTGACGATGGCCGTTTTCAACCCCTGTTCCGCGCATAACGCCGCTGCCGCCAGTCCGGCCGGCCCGGCGCCGGCAACGATGACGTCGAAATCGCCCGCGTGGGTGAAAGTGGTCACGGCAGGCCTCCCGTGTGATTGCCGAACATGAAACTATGTGCACAAACCGCGCGCCGGCGCAAATGCGGGGCGGAGGAAACCACGCGCGGGTCATGTTGTCCTTGACTGCGGGCAAGAAGGTATTCGCAAGCGGACACATTTGCGCCAGAATGCACGCGGCCCCCGGCTCATTGCCACATTCGGGCGCAATTGCCGCCACAATGGGGCCCGCCTCGTGCGACATGATGATTCCCATGCCGGGGGCAGGGGAGGCCCTGGGGGGCTTCCGAGGGGAAACCGGCAAGTCGAGGGGAATCAGTGGTGTTCATGGGTGATCACGAGGCGCCTGCGGAATCCGTGGCGGCCTCATGGGAGGATCCGGCGCTGGCGGGAGGCATTCTTTGCATCGATCTGGCGGCGCTGGTGGCGAACTGGCGCGATATCGCGCGGGCCAACACCGGCGCGGAGACGGCCGCCGTGGTCAAGGCCGATGCCTACGGCCTGGGCATGGAGCCGGTGGCGAAGGCGCTGGTGAAGGCCGGTTGCCGCACCTTTTTCGTCGCCCTGCCGCAGGAGGGGGCGGCGCTTAAGCGGGCCCTGCCGTCTGCCAGGGTGTTCGTGCTGTCCGGCCTGCCGCGCGGCGAGGCGGGATTCTTTCAACGGCACCAGATTCTGCCCGTGCTCAATTCCATCGCGGAGGTGGAGGAATGGGCGGCCTTCTGCCGCGAGCGCGAGGTGCGCCTGCCGGCGGCGCTGCACGTGGACACGGGCATGAACCGGCTGGGGCTTGCGCCGGACGAAGCGCGGCGGCTGGCGGAACGGGGCGAACTGCTTCGGCGGTTCCGCCCGGAGCTGATCATGAGCCATCTCGCCTGCGCGGACGAACCGGGACACGAGATGAACGCGCGGCAGAAGGCGCTGTTCGATGAAATCCGCGCGCTGTTTCCGCAGATGCCGGCGTCGCTGGCCAATTCCGCCGCGTCGCTGGTCTGGCCGGAGTGGGAATACGACATCCTGCGCCCCGGCATCGCGTTGTATGGCGGCAACCCGTTCAGCGGCCGCCCCAACCCGATGCGCACCGTGGCGACGCTATATGGCACCGTGCTACAGGTGCGCGAGGTGCGGCGCGGGGAGACGGTGGGCTACGGCGCCGCCTGGCGGGCGGCGCGCGACTCGCGAATAGCCGTTCTCGGTCTGGGCTATGCGGACGGTTTGTTCCGTTGCCTGTCGGACACCGCCGGCGGGCCGGCGCACGTCTTCATAGCCGGGCAGTTCGCTCCCTATGCCGGACGCATTTCCATGGATCTGGCCGCGGTGGACGTGAGCCATATTCCGCCGGAGGATCTGGAGCGCGGCATGCGCGCAGAGGTCATGGGGCCGCACGTGAGCGTGGACGAGCTGGCGCGCTGGGCCGGCACCATCCCCTACGAGATTTTGACAAGCCTGGGATCGCGCTTTACACGACTCTACACGCCAACGGGGGAATGATCGGCCGGTGACGGCCGCAAGGGGACGGTAGGGCGCGTGAATCCACTGGCCCAGATCGGACGCGCGGTGCTGACGGTGCTGGCCGAAATCGGCCGGCTGGCCGTCTTCACGTGGCATGCGCTCGGCATCGGCCTGCTGCCGCGCTGGTATTTTCGCCAGTGGCTGTTGCAGATGGTGCGCATGGGCTATTTCTCGCTGCCGGTCATCGGCCTCACGGCCTTCTTCACCGGCGGCGTTCTGGCGCTGCAGATCTGGATAGGCTCCTCGCGCTTCAACGCGGAGAACCTCGTTTCCTCCATCGTGGCGCTGGGGATCACCCGCGAGCTGGGGCCGGTGCTGGCCGGGCTGATGATGGCCGGACGCGTCTCCGCCGCCATCGCGGCGGAAATCGGCACCATGAAGGTGACGGAGCAGATCGACGCGCTCACCACGCTGTCCACCAACCCGCTGAAATATCTCGTGGCGCCGCGCCTCATCGCCGGCGTCGTGACGCTGCCGCTGCTGGTGGTGGTGGCGGATATCATAGGCATCATGGGCGGCTTCGTCGTCGGCACGCAGAAGCTGGGCTTCAACGCCGGCTCCTATCTCGCCAACACGGTGAATTTCCTGCAGCTGGACGATGTCACCTCGGGGCTGGTCAAGGCCGCGGTGTTCGGCTTCATCATCGCGCTCATGGGCTGCTACCACGGTTTTCATTCCCGTGGCGGCGCGCAGGGTGTGGGGCGGGCGACGACCAACGCCGTGGTGTCCGCCTCCATCCTCATACTGGCGGCCAACTACGCGCTCACCGCCACGCTGTTCGCGAAATAATAGGAGCCGGTGATGGAGCAGGTGCAGGACAGGCGGGAAACGTCGGCGGCGGACGGAGCGCACATCAGCGTGCGCGGGCTGAAGAAGCGCTTCGGCCCCAAGGTGGTGCTCGACGGCGTGAACCTGGACGTGAAGCGCCGTTCTTCCATGGTCATCATCGGCGGCTCGGGTACCGGCAAGTCGGTGCTCATCAAGTGCATCATCGGGCTGTTGCGGCCGGATGCCGGACAGATCTTCATCGACGGTGAGGAAACGACACAACTGAAGGGCAGGGCGCGCGAACACCTCATGGGCAAGTTCGGCATGCTGTTCCAGGGCGCGGCCCTGTTCGATTCTCTGCCCGTGTGGGAGAATGTCGCTTTCGGCCTGATCCAGGGGCGTGGCGTGCCGCGGCGCAAGGCGCGTGAGATCGCCATCGAGAAGCTGGCGCAAGTGGGGCTGCCGGCGGAGGTGGCGGGCCTTTATCCGGCGGAACTTTCCGGCGGCATGCAGAAGCGCGTGGGGCTGGCCCGGGCCATCGCCGCGCAGCCGGAAATCATCCTGTTCGACGAGCCGACCACGGGGCTGGACCCGATCATGGCGGCGGTCATCGACGAGCTGATCGTGAAGACGGTCAGGGAAGTGGGCGCCACGGCGATCACCATCACGCATGACATGAACTCCGTGCGTCGTATCGCCGACGAGGTGGCGATGATCCATCAGGGGAAGATCATCTGGCACGGCGCCGTTTCACAACTGGAGAACTCCGGCAACCCCTATGTCGATCAGTTCATCCACGGCCGCGCCGAAGGGCCTATCAGGATGCAGGTGACGAAGGGTTGATCGCCCGCCGCAGGCGCGGGCTTGCATGAACATGGCCAGGGCGAAGGCGACATACGTGTGCCAGAACTGCGGGGCGGTAGCGGCCCGCTGGGCCGGGCGCTGCGACGCCTGCGGGCAGTGGAACACCATCGTCGAGGAAAACCCCGAACAGCCGCTCGCTGTCGCCGGCGGCGTGCAGCTGCCGAAGGGGAAATCGCGCAGGCTTGAGCCGCTCGCCGGCACCAGCGAACCGCCGCCGCGCATCGCCACCGGCATCTCCGAGCTCGACCGCGTCACCGGTGGTGGTTTCGTGCCCGGCTCGGCGTTGCTGATCGGAGGCGATCCGGGTATCGGCAAGTCCACGCTCATGCTGCAGGTTCTGGCGCGGCTGGCTCAGGCGGGGCGGCGCGCCGTCTATGTCTCAGGCGAGGAGGGGCTGGACCAGATCCGCCTGCGAGCGCAGCGGCTGGGCGTGCTG
Organism: Hyphomicrobiales bacterium; assembly: GCA_027051195.1. Classification (GTDB taxonomy): domain Bacteria; phylum Pseudomonadota; class Alphaproteobacteria; order Rhizobiales; family Aestuariivirgaceae; genus Thermopetrobacter. Next base: position 16,538 of record JALUAB010000099.1, on the reverse strand, counting down.
GATGCGCCGCTGATGCTGGCGGCGGAAACCAACGTCTCCGACATCGTGGCCACGCTGCGCCGCGAGAAGCCGGAAATCGTCGTCATCGATTCGTTGCAGACACTGTGGACGCCGGTGGTGGAATCCGCGCCGGGCACGGTAAGCCAGCTGCGCGCGGGTGCGGAAGCCATGGTGCGGCTGGCCAAGAAGACCGGCGCGGTGATGCTGCTCATCGGCCATGTCACCAAGGAGGGGCAGATCGCAGGACCCCGCGTGGTGGAGCACATGGTGGATGCGGTGCTCTACTTCGAGGGCGACCGCGGGCACCAATACCGCATTCTGCGGGCGGTGAAGAATCGCTTTGGCGCCACCGACGAGATCGGCGTGTTCGAGATGGCCGGCCACGGGCTGGTGGAGGTGCCCAATCCGTCGCGGCTGTTCATGGGAGACGCTGAGAGCCAGGTGCCGGGGGCGGCGGTGTTCGCCGGCGTGGAGGGGCAGCGGCCACTGCTGGTGGAGATGCAGGCGCTGGCCGTGCCCACCACCTTTGCCACGCCACGGCGCGCCGTGGTGGGCTGGGATTCCGGCCGGTTGGCGATGATACTCGCAGTGCTGGAGGCGCGCGCGGGCGTGCGGCTGGGCCAGCACGACGTGTATCTGAACGTGGCCGGCGGCATGCGCGTGCGCGAACCGGCCGCCGACCTTGCCGCCGCCGCCGCCCTCGTCTCCTCGCTTTCCGGCAAGGCGCAGGCTGCGGGCACGGTGGTGTTCGGCGAGGTGGCGCTCTCGGGGCGGGTGCGCGCGGTGCCGCTTACCGAGCTGCGTCTGCGCGAGGCCGCCAAGCTGGGCTTTTCCCGGGCGCTGGTGGCGGAGGATTCGCAACTTCCCGAGAAACCGGGGCTGAAGGTGGAACGTATACCCGATGTGGCGGCACTTGCCGCGCGACTGTTGCAGTCGTGATTTCACCGATGTGATTTTGCCGATTCATCGACTCGGTTGCCTGCTGCGCTCCACCTCACGCAAGCGCTCCTTCCCCTTCGTCATGCCGGTGTAAGCATGCAATTCGTGGAAAGCCTTCCGGCCACCGCCAGAAGGCCCCGGCTTTCGTCCGGGGGACGAATGGAAAATCGCCATCCCCCGCCCTTGACGAGCCCCGCCACGGTATGGTCATGAAAACCAGCCAGCCGAGCGCCGGGTCGCATCGGTGCCGAATTCGCATTAACGTGGCCGGGAGGTCGCGTCCGGGGGAGGGCGGAGCATCTCATGCAGCTTCTCGATCTCATTCTCGTCGTCATCATGCTCGTCTCGGGTCTGCTGGCGCTCATGCGCGGCTTCACCCGCGAGGTGCTCTCGCTGTTCGCCTGGGTGGTGGCGGCGGCGGCGGCCTGGTGGGCGGTGCAGATGCCGGCACTGGTGGATGTGGCCCGCGGCTTCATAGCCAGCGACAAACTGGCCGTCATCGTCACCGGTGCGGCGGTATTTCTGCTGGTGCTGCTCATCATGTCGGTGATCTCGGTGAAGATCGGCGACTGGGTGCTGGATTCCGCCGTGGGCCCCTTCGACCGCACGCTGGGCGGTATCTTCGGCGTGCTGCGCGGGCTGGTGCTGGTGAGCATCGCCTACATGTTCTATGTATGGCTGGTGCCGGAAGACCGGCGCGCGGAGTGGATCGAGAAGGCGCGTCTGCAGCCGCTGGTGGCCGGCACGGCGCAGGTGATCACGGACTTCATCCCGCCGGACATGATGCAGGTGATGCGCGAGAAGCTGGGAGCGGAAAACGGCGATGCCGCGAACGATGCCGGCGCGCCCATCGGCAGGGGCGACAGGACGCGCCTCGACAATCTTCTCGGAAGCGGGCAAAAGGATCGGTGAGCAGGGCCGACGATGGCGCGGCCGGACATTTCCGGGACGGAAACCATGATGTGCGATTTCGATCTCGACGGCGACCTGCTGCGGGAGGAATGCGGTGTTTTCGGCGTTTTCGGGCATGCGGACGCGGCCGCGCTCACGGCGCTGGGGCTGCACGCGTTGCAGCATCGCGGGCAGGAGGCGGCCGGCATCTGCGCCTATGACGGTCGGCAATTCAATCTGGAGCGGCGCCTGGGCCTGGTGGGCGATCACTTCACCAAGGAAAAGACCATCCAGCGGCTCACCGGCGACGTCGCCATCGGGCACGTGCGCTATTCCACCACCGGTACCACCATCCTGCGCAACGTGCAGCCCTTCTTCGCCGAGCTGGCCACCGGCGGATTTGCCATCGCGCACAATGGCAATCTGACGAACGGGCTGGCCCTGCGCCGCGAGCTCATCCAATCCGGCGCCATCTTCCAGAGCACATCGGACACGGAAGTGATCCTGCATCTGGTGGCGCGCTCTCCGCACCGGCGGCTCATCGAGCGCTTCATCGACGCGCTCAGGCAAGTGCAGGGCGGTTACGCGCTGGTGGCGATGACAGAGAAGAAGCTCATCGGCGCACGTGATCCGCTGGGTATCCGCCCGCTGGTGCTGGGGCGGCTGGGAGACACCTGGCTGCTGGCCTCCGAAACCGTGGCCTTCGATATCATCGGCGCCGAGTTCGTGCGCGAGGTGAAGAACGGCGAGGTGGTGATGATCACCGGGCGGGGCGAGGATGGCATCCAGAGCTTCTTTCCCTTTCCGGAGCAGCCCGAACGTCCGTGCATCTTCGAATACATCTATTTCGCGCGGCCCGACTCCATCGTCGGCGGGCGCTCCGTCTATCAGGTGCGCAAGGCCATGGGGCGCATACTGGCGCGGGAAGCACCGGCGGAGGCAGACATCGTGGTGCCGGTGCCGGATTCCGGCGTGCCGGCGGCGCTTGGCTATGCCGAGGAATCCGGCCTCCCGTTCGATCTGGGCATCATCCGCAACCATTACGTGGGACGCACCTTCATCGAACCCACGCAGAAGATCCGGGCGCTGGGCGTGAAGCTGAAGCACAACGCCAACCGCGCGGTGTTGAAGGAGCGGCGGGTAGTGCTCATCGACGATTCCATCGTGCGTGGCACCACGTCGAAGAAGATCGTGCAGATGGTGCGCGAGGCCGGGGCCAGGGAAGTGCACATGCGCATCGCCTCGCCACCCATCACCCATCCGGACTACTACGGCATCGACACGCCCTCGCGCGAGCAACTGCTTGCCGCCACCCACACGCTGGAGGAGATGCGCGACTTCATCGGCGCGGAGAGCCTCGCCTTCATTTCCGTGGACGGCATCTACCGGGCGCTGGGGCACGAGGGGCGCAACGACGCGCAGCCACAATATACCGATCACTGCTTCACCGGCGACTATCCGACGCCGCTGACGGATCGGGAAGACCGGGAGACGGATCCGAAGCAGCTGCCGCTGCTGGCGGACAGCGCGTGAGGCGCATCCGTGCCCCGGGGATCAATCCGCGACAACCAGGAACGGAGCAGGGAGCATGGCGGAGCAGGGCGCGTTGGAAGGCCGGTTGGCGGTGGTTTCCGGCGCATCGCGGGGCATCGGCCGGGCCATGGCGTTGAAACTGGCGAAAGAAGGCGCGCACATCATCGCTGTGGCGCGCACGCAGGGCGCGCTGGAGGCGCTGGACGACGAGATCCGTGCCGCCACCGGCAAACAGGCCACGCTGGTGCCGCTGGACGTGACCGATTACGAGGGTATCGACCGGCTGGGCGGCGCCATTTTCGAGCGTTGGGGAAAGCTGGACATCTTCTTCGGCTGCGCCGGTGTATTGGGGCCGATGTCGCCGCTGGCGCACGTGGAGCCGAAATACTGGGAGCGCACCTACGCCATCAACGTGACGGCCAACTGGCGCTTTATCCGCTCCTTCGACCCCTTGCTCCGGCAGTCGGACGCAGGCCGGGCGGTGTTCGTCACCTCCCGCGCCGGGCACAGGTGCCGCGCCTACTGGGGGCCATACGCCACCACCAAGGCAGCACTGGAGTGCATGGCGCGGGTGTATGCCGAGGAGGTGGCAAGCACGAACGTGCGTGTGCATATTCTCAACCCCGGGCCCATCCGCACCCGCATGCGCGCCGCCGCCTTCCCCGGCGAGGATCCGGAAACCCTGCCGACGCCGGAAGAACTGGCCGAGGCCGCCTGGCCCATCTTCGGCCCGGAGGTGGACGCCAACGGCGTCATTTTCGACTTCATCGACGGCGGGCTGGTGCAGCGGTAGCCGGCTACCGACTGCTGAGCCGTCATCGTGCTATCCTCCCGTTGAAACACGAAAGGGAGGATGCTCCATGACGGGAACCATCGACAGGAAAGAGCACTGGCAGGGCGTCTATGAACGCAAACACGAAGACGAGGTGAGCTGGTACCAGGCCCGCCCGGAAACCTCGCTGAGGCTCATCGCCAACACCGGGCTGGGCCGTGAGGCGGCCATTATCGACGCCGGCGCCGGCGCTTCACGTCTGGTGGATTACCTGCTGGATAGCGGCTACGCGGACATCACCGTTCTGGACATCGCCGATACGGCGCTTGGGAAGGCCCGCGAGCGGCTGGGCGAACGGGCGGGGCAGGTGGATTGGATCATCGCCGACCTGCTGGCCTGGCGGCCCCGGCGTCCCTACGACATCTGGCACGACCGGGCGGTGTTCCATTTTCTCACGCAGGCGGAAGAGCGCAGGCGTTACGTCGAAGTGCTCAAATCCGCGCTCAAGCCCGGCGGGCATGTCATCATCGCCACCTTCGCCCCGGATGGTCCGGAGAAATGCTCCGGCCTGCCGGTGATGCGCCACTCGCCGGAAAGCATCGCTGCCGAGCTGGGAGCGGGATTCAAGCTTCTGGAGACGGCCGACGAACACCACGTGACCCCGGCGGGCAAGGTGCAGCATTTCAACTACGCCCGGCTGAAACGGGTGGAATGAGGTCGGCGTGACGTGTGTTGACAGTCACCCGGAACCTTCGACGTTCTCGTCTCCTGCATCATCAGGAGCCATGGATACCCGGGACAAGCCCGGGTATGACAGGTGAGGGTGGTCGGGCGCGTGCAGCATTTCAACTACGCCCGGCTGAAACGGATGCGTTGAGGCAGAGAGAAGTGCGTTGCTTGTCGGTCGGGCCCCTCTCACGTCTTCATTCCCTGCATCGGCATGAGCCATGGATCCCCGGCATGAAGCCGGGGATGACACCGGAAAAGGATGGAGCGAACCAGTAGTGGCTACCCATGCGCCATGTGGTTCGTCAATGCACTGGCCATCTGGACGGCACCCGCATTGGAAAACTGTTCTCTCGTGTCATCCCGGGCTTGTCTCGAGGAGCACGGGGATGCAACAGGCGTTGTCGCCAATTGCACGGTCGCCGATGTGGATTGCCGGGACAAAGCCCGGCAATGACACGAATGGAGCACTCGGCGCGCCTTGAGCCTTCCTTTTGCCCGGGAAAGGAGTGGGTTGGCACTGACGCTGATGATGAAACACCTTATCCGCGGGCCCAACTCCAGGGTGTCATCCCCGGGCTTGTCCCGGGGATCCATTGCCTCGGGAGTGCGGCAGACAGAGGCGTGTGAGGGATTGCGCCGCGCGCTCGATTTCCGCGCCTGTCCCTGGCGGTGGAGGCGCTTGCAGGCCGTGTGACGCTCACCCGGACCGCGCCGCCAGCGCCTCCATGCCGGCGCGCAGCCGCGCCACGCCTTCGCGGATGTCCGCATCCGAAACCGAGAACGATAGCCTGAGCGTGTCTGGCGCGCCGAAGGCCGAGCCCGGCACGGTGGAAACGCCGTGTTCCACAAGCAGCCATTCGGCGAGCGCCACGTCGTCCCTGGGCATTCCTTGCGGGAGGCGCGCCAGCAAGTCCGAAAAATCCGGCAGCATGTAAAAAGTGCCCGCGGGCAGGTGCAGGCGCATGCCGGGCATGCCGGCCAGCAGCTCCGCCATCAGTGTGCGGCGCCGGGCATAGTCCGCCGCCATGCGGTCGGCTTCCGGCCTCGCCTTCGCGAGCGCGGTGATGGCGGCGCGCTGCGAGAAGGCATTCACGCCTGAGGTAATGGCGCCCTGCATCTTCGCCATGGCGGAAATGACGGCAGGATCAGCCGCCGCGTAGCCCAGCCGCCAGCCGGTCATGGCATGGCTCTTGGAGAAGCCGTTCACGGTAACGGTGCGCGCCAGCATGCCGGGAAGGGCGCCGATGGAAACGTGCCGCGCGTTCTCGAACAGGATGTATTCGTAGATCTCGTCGGAAAGCACCATCATGCGCGGATGCGCCCGCACGATATCCGCCAGCCCTTCCAGCATCTCGCGAGTGAACACGGCGCCGGATGGGTTGCAGGGGGTGTTGATCATCACGAGTTTCGTGCGCTCCGTTACCGCGCGGGCGATGCGTTCCACATTCAGGCCGAAGCCATGTTCCGCATAGGCTTCGACGACGACGGGCACGCCACCGGCCAGTTTCACCAGGATCTCGTAGGATACCCAGTAGGGCGCGGGCAGGATCACCTCGTCGCCGGGATCCACCAGCGCCAGCACCGCATTGGCCAGCGCCTGCTTGGCGCCGGTGGTCACCAGCACGCCTTGCGCGCCGTAATCAAGCCCGTTTTCCTCGCGCAGCTTTTCGGCAATGGCGGCGCGCACCTCCGGAAAGCCGGGCAGGGGGGGATAGTGCGTGTAACCGGCCTCCAGCGCAGCGCAGGCGGCCTTGCGAATCACTTCCGGCGTGTCGAAATCCGGCTCGCCCAGCGTGAGGGACACGATGTCCCGCCCTCGCGCGCGCAGTTCGCGGGTGAGCCGCGACATACGCAGTATGGCCGATTCCTCCATGCAGCGCAGGCGTTCGGAAAGGTGCGCCGATGGATCAAAATCACTCATGCGGATTGCTCCTTGTCTTGTATCCGTGACGGCTCTATGCCTGAGCGCGAGAGCGGACCGGAAAAGACCGGGAAATGAAAATGCGCAGGATCATATGCCGATATTCTTATGTCATGCTGACAGTCGCGGCAATGGCATTGGCCGGATGTGAGAAGCGGGCGGACGCCCCGCCCCTTGTGCTGAAAGCACCTGATCCCGCCGAGTTTCGCGCGAAGGTCGGCTGGCGGACGGAGCCTGTCGTTTTCAACGGCAAACGCTACGATGTCGCCTGGCGGCGGACGGTACCGGGAAGTTTCGTGGTGCGCATTTCATCTCCGGGGCGCCGGCTGGGCTCGACGAAAGAAGACGAGCGCATCATGCGGGAAGTGGCCGGAGCGGCCATACGGCATTTCAACTGCAAAAGCAGTCAGCGTGCCAGAGTGACCCTGATGCGGGCTGTGCGCGGACGCTGGGAAATGCTGGTGCGCTGCCGCTGATCCGGCGCCACGGCCACATTGCCGGTCTGCAGTCCGATGTCTTTTGCCTTTCCCGTCAGCTTTCCTTCAGCTGGCATGAATCATGCTGCGTGCAGGACGGGTTGCCTCTACACGTGCCACATCGGCACAATCCGGAGCACGGGAATGGACGTGATGCATGACAGGCTAGACGGCAAGGTGGTGGAACTGCCTCTGAGGGTGCCGGAGGCGGATGCCTTCGAGCACGAGGAACTGGCCCGGCTGTATGTCGCCTGGCGGCGCTTCCTGCTGGCCGGCCGCATGCCGAAAGTAACCGATTTTGCGCCGCGCCTGCTGGGGCGGCTGATGGCCTTCGCCGGCATCGTGGAACACGGGCGGAGCAGCGAGGCGCCGGGGGTGGACACGCCGCTGCGCTGGCGTCTGGCAGGCAGCCTGTTGTGCCGCCTTTCAGGTCGGGAAATCAGCGGCGAGGAAGTCTTTCACGACTGGCAGCGCTTCGAACAGGCGACGCTGAAGCGGATGCTGGCGCAGACGCTGGGGCATCAGCAGGCTTTTCTTGCCCGCCTGCAGGTGCATATGGAGAATCCACTGGAAGTGGATGGCATGGAGATGCTGGCTCTGCCGCTGCTGGATGCCGCCCGCGGCACGACGGTGGCGTTGCTGGTGTTCATGCCTCGCTTCGATCCCGAGCTCGTGGTGCCCGCCTGTCTCGAAACGGCACGCCTTACCGGTCTGCGCACCTTGCATGTGGATGCCGGAGAAGCGGCCGCGCGAGGAGATGGCCGCGTGGCGGAGGTGCTGCCGTTGTTCGGCAATGAGCGTCAGCCGGCCTGAAGGCTCCACCGGCGGCCATCAGCACTTGCCGATGAGATCGCCGATCTCCTTCGCGCCGCTGGCGCAGTCACCCGCAGGAAAGGCGCGGCTGGCGGTTTCTCTCCGGCGGGCACTGGAGGTCGGTTCCGCCTTGTGGCCGCTGCCGCGCAGCACCAGCTCGCGCCAGCCGGGCACGCCGCGCCACAGGTCGCGGGAGATGGGAATCATGGGTCGCTTCAGCCGTGTGCGATAGACGTGCGTTCCCTGCAACACCTTCTGCACGTAATTGCGGGTTTCGGTGAAGGGAATGAGCTCCACCCACTCCACCGGATCAGGCGTGCCGGTGCGCATATCGCCGTAATCTGCCAGCCATTTGCGCACGTTGCCGGCGCCGGCATTGTAGGCGGCAAACGCGAGCGCGTAGGAACCGTCGAAGTTCTGCATGATGCGCGCCAGGTGATGGCGTCCCAGCAGAAGATTGTATTCCGGTCGGCTGGTGAGCCAGCTGCGGCGGTAGGTAATGCCCAGGACACGTGCTTCCATGCGGGCCGTCGCAGGCATGAGCTGCATCAAGCCCTGAGCGCCCACATGGCTGCCCGCGCGTGGGTCGAACTCGCTCTCCTGCCGGGTGATGGCCAGCACCACCGGCAGTTCCAGGATGTTTTCGCGCGTGCGGTGCTTTGGCAAGGCCTTCATGGGATAGCCGTAGTTGTCGATGTCGATGCCGCGGCTGCCTGCGGCCTTGGCCAGGCGCACGGCGTTGGTCGGCCCGGAGATGTCCCACAGCCAGGAGGCGGCGGCGGCCAGCTCCGGCGCCTTGTGGAAGGAATAGGCCAGCGGCCAGACGAAGCTGCGCACGCGGGATTTCTGACCGGCGGCGGACAGCATGCGGGCGGCGCGCATCAGCTCGTGCGCGCCCACCCGGCATTTGGCCCGTGCCGTCGGCCAGGCCATCTTCAGCGGCAGCGGCTTGCGGCCCAGCCCCAGTTTCTCGCGCGCCAGCAGGCCGTAATAGACCGTGGGGGTGGTTGCGGCGGCGCGATAGGCGCGCCGAGCGCCACCGATGTCGCCCAGCGCCTCCCGGGCGCGGCCGACCCAATACCAGCCCTTGGACTTCCAGGTGCGACTCTTGGCCAGCTTCGGCAGGCGGCGGAAGTGCCTCAGCGCCGTTTTCGCGTCATGCAGCTTTTCCAGGGCGATGAAACCGGCCAGGAATTCGCCGCGGTAGGAGGCCTTGCCGGGCTTTCTGAAACCGTGGGAGGCGGCCAGCCGATAGGCGTCGCGCCAGTGACGGCGGTAGCGGTTGCGCAGCAGCCGGCGGGCGAGCAGGCGTTTTTCCTCCCACCATTGTTCCGGCATGATCTGGCGGGCATGGGAGGCGGGCAGCGCCTTGAGGATGGGCAGGGCGCGCAGCGGCTTGTCCGTGCGCCGGTAGTAGCGCGCGAGCGCATAGCGCAGGGCCTGCGTGTCGCGCATGGCGGCGGGCAGGCGGCGGTAGGCATTCAGCGCGCCGCGCTGGCGGCGCATCAGGGCGCGGGCGGCGGATGCCGCCTGGCGGTAGGCCGCAGGCAGGCGGCGGGCGAATTGCACCGCGTGACGGGTGCGCTGGGCCATGATGAGGCGCCATAGCCGGGCGGCGTCATCCTCGCGCGAGAGCAACTGGTGCATGTTGCGCAGGATGTAGGATTCCGCCGCGTCGGAAAGGCGCGGATTTCGCCACGCCTGCTTCAGCAGGGCGCGCGCCCTGCCGGCATCTCCCCGGGCGAGGTGCAACCTGGCCAGCGCCGCCCTGCCGGAGGTGCTCACCGGCTTGTGCCTGGCGAAATAGGCGGCCAGCTCCGCCTGTGATCCCCGGAGCAACAGCTTGAGCTCGCCCAGGGCGCGGAAGGTGCCGGCCTGCGGCCAACGCGGGTTGGCATTGGCGAAGTTCAGCAGGTCGGCGGCGGAGGCACGGCGCAGATGGGCGCGCAGCCACAGCCAGCGGGCGGTCTTGCGCGCCGCCTCGTCGTTGCCGGCAACGGCCAGTGCGCGCCCGAGATCGCCACGCAGCGCCAGTTTCACCGCCTGCACGCCATTGGCTGAAAGTTGAGCGCCCGCGCAGGTGGCGGCCCTTGCCGGTCCACTACCCGCCGAGATCGTGAACAGCGCGGCCAGCATCAGGATGAGGCCCGTCGCCAGTGGTCTTGCTCCGCTTTCGCCCCCGAGGAAAATCATTTCCGAATCCGTTCCATTGTTCGTCCGCCGGGCAACCGTGCGGCATTCTTTGGAATCATTCCACAAACACCACCACTTGTTGCGGCAGAATGAGGCAAAGCTGTGATGCCCGATCACCATTTTGCCGAATTTCGCCGGAAAAGAGGCATCTTTCCCGCAGGCGCGGCCCGGATGCTTGCCGCCACCACGCCGATATGATTATGCTCGCCGCAACAGGTTCAAGAATTCTTCACGACATCACCAGGGAGGCAGGGGCCGTGGACATTTCCCGCTTGCAGGGTTCCATCGTCGCCATCATCACGCCGATGACGGAGGGCGGCGCCATCGACGAGCTGGCGCTGCGGAAGATGGTGGACTGGCACGTGGAGCAGGGCACGCATGGCATCGTCGCCGTGGGCACCACCGGCGAGTCGCCGACGCTGGATCACGACGAGCACAGGCGCGTGGTGGAAATCGTCATCGAGCAGGCGGGCGGCCGGGTGCCGGTGATAGCCGGCACCGGCTCCAACTCCACGGCCGAGGCCATCGCGCTCACGCGGCATGCGGCGGAGGCCGGGGCGGACGCGGCGCTGGTGGTCGTTCCCTATTACAACAAGCCGACGCAGGCAGGGTTGTACGCCCATTTCCGCGCGGTGGCGGAGGCTGCGCCGGCGCTGCCCATTCTCATATACAACGTGCCCGGGCGCACGGTGGCGGACATTTCCAACGACACCATCACCAGGCTGGCGAACGATGTGCCCAATATCGTCGGCATCAAGGACGCCACGGGCGATCTCAACCGGCCGTCGCTCCTGCGGCTTTCGGCGGGGGCGGATTTCATCCAGCTTTCCGGCGAGGACGGCACGGCGCTGGGCTTCAACGCGCATGGTGGGCGGGGCTGCATTTCCGTCACCGCCAATGTGGCGCCGGGGCTGTGCGCGGAATTCCAGGAAGCGACGCTGAAAGGGGATTACGCCAGGGCGCTGGAACTGCAGGACAGGCTGATGCCGCTGCACAAGGCGCTGTTCGTGGAAACCTCACCGGGGCCGGTGAAATATGCCTGCTCGCTGCTGGGGTTGTGCACTCCGTTCGCGCGGCTGCCGATGGTGGAAATCGCCGATTCGTCGAAAAAGGCGGTGAAGGCGGCCATGCGGCATGCGGGGATTCTGGATTGACCACCCGCCGCGCCGCATTTCCGCTCAACCTTGTGACATGATGGGGCGAAAGATCGGACGGGAGCGCGGAACGGCGAAACGGCGGACGGGGAACGGGCCATGTCTTCCAGGAAGGGCGGTGCGCGCAAGACCGACGATGGCGGCAAGGTGGTGGCTGAAAACCGTCGCGCGCGGCACGAATACGACATTCTCGAGACTTTCGAGGCCGGTCTTGCGCTCGTGGGCACGGAGGTGAAGAGCCTGCGCGAGGGCAGGGCCAACATCGCCGAGGCCTACGTCTCGCCGGAGGGAGGCGAGCTGTGGCTGATCAACGCGGACATTCCGGAATACCGCTTCGGCAACATCAACAACCACGAGCCCCGGCGCAAGCGCAAGCTGTTGATGCACAAGCGCGAGATCAAGCGGCTTGCCGACGAGGTGCAGCGCAAGGGCATGACCATCGTGCCGCTGAAGATGTATTTCAACGGCAAGGGGCTGGTGAAACTGCTCATTGGCCTGGCGAAGGGACGCAAGAAGCATGACAAGCGCGAGGCGGTGAAGCGCCGCGACTGGGAGCGCCAGAAAGCGCGCCTGCTGCGCATGAAGGGATGAGTCACCCCCGGTCCGGAGCGTGGGTGGGCGGGAGCCATGGCGCCGGGGAGATTTCCCGAATGCCCTGTCAGGGCAGGACCGATTGCAGTTCCGACCACAGCAGCCGCAGGATGGTGGCGCCCACCGCCAGCAGGAAGAACAGGCGGATGAAGCGCGCATGCCGCCGTTCGACCAGCGTGGAGCCGGCCAACGCGCCGATGACCTGGCCCGCGCCCATGAGCAGACCGTAGGACCACACCACCAGCCCGGAGGCGGCGAACAGGGCGAACGCGGCGACGTTGGAGGTGAAATTGAACACCTTCGCCTGTGCGGTCGCATGCTTGAGGCCGAAGCCCGCAAGCGCCAGCAGCGCCATGATCCAGAAGCTGCCGGTGCCGGGACCGAAGAAGCCGTCGTAGAACCCCAGCGCCAGTCCGGCCAGCGGGTAGAAGGCGGCCTGCGGCAGGCGCGGCCCGCTTTCGTTCAGGCGGGTACGCGGTGCCAGCAGCATGTAGAGAAACATCAGCGCCAGCATCACGATGATGAGCGGGCGCAGGAAATCCGCCGCCAGGTGGCGCACCAGAAGCGCGCCGGAAAGCGCGCCCGCAGCGGTGGCGGCGACGCCCAGCAGGAGGTGTCCGGTGGGCATGAGTCCGATGCGGGCGTAGTTGAGCGCCGCGGTGAAGGTGCCGAAGCTGGCCTGCAATTTGTTGGTGGCCAGCGCCTGGTGCGGCGGTACGCCGGCGGCCAGCAGCGTGGGCAGGGCGATGAGCCCGCCGCCGCCGGCGATGGAGTCGATGAAACCGGCGGCGATGCCGGCGAGAAACATCAACAGGTGCATGAGCGTGGCGTGGTCCATGAGGGCGGCGCATGACACGTTTCCGGGTGGCGGTCAACGTGTGCAGCTTCATCCGGTAACCGTCCGCAGACAGCTGCCGGTGCGGCCCTTGCGCACGTGCAGTCGTGCCGGGATGCGCTCGCGCAGTTCCACCACGTGCGAGATGATGCCGATGAGCCGGCCCTTCGCGCGCAGGTGCAGGAGGGCCTCGATGGCGTGATCCAGGGCCTCCGCATCGAGGCTGCCGAATCCTTCGTCGATGAACAGCGTTTCCACGTGCACGCCGCCGGCGCCGGCCTGCACCACGTCCGCCAGCCCCAGCGCCAGCGACAGCGCGGCGAGAAAGCTCTCGCCGCCGGAAAGCGTCTGCGCCGGGCGCGTCTCTCCGCTCCAGGCGTCCAGCACGTCCAGATCCAGCCCGCCGGCGCGACGCAAATCGCCGGGCACGGCGCGGCGGCGCAGCTCGTAGCGCCCTTGCGTCATCAGCCGCAGGCGGTGATTGGCGGCGGCCAGCACCTCGTCCAGCAGAGCGGCCAGCACGTAGCGTTGCAGGGTGAGCCGCGCCGCATTCTCGCCGCCGGCCAGCGCCGCCAGCCCGTGCACCAGCGCGTGTTCGCGCTCCAGCGCCGCGCGCTCCTCCGCCAGTGCGGCGAGGGCCGCCAGCGTGTTCTCAAGGACCTTGCGGCGTTCGGCCAACCGGCCGCGTGTCTTGTGCAATTCCTCGAGCGCGGCCTTCAGTTCCTCTCGCCGCTGGCGCAGGTGTTCCGGCGTGGTGTCCGCTTCCGGCAGCCCGGCTTCCAGACAGCGTTTCAGCGCCTTTTCAGACGCCGCCACGGCTTCGGCCTTCGACCTTTCGGCATCGTGCAGGCGCGCCTGCGCCGCGGCCTGCTCACCGGCGGCCTTTTTCCAGCGTTCCTCCGCTTGCCGCAGTGCCCGTTCCAGCGCCGCGCGCCGGTCGCGCACCTCCCGCAGGCGTTTCTCGATGGCTTCCGGTGCACACATGTTTTCCGGCACGCGCAGCCGCAGGTCATCCAGCACTGCCTGCGCCTCGGAAAGCCTCCGTTCCGCCGAAATGACCGCTTCGCGCCGCTCCTGCAATAGTTGCTTCAGCTCCTTCTCCCGCGTCTTCAGCGCATCGATGCCCTTCTCCAGTTCCGTCGCTTCCCTAACGGCCGCGCGCGCTTGTTCCAGTGCCACCCCGGCCTTGTGGGCCGCTTCGGTCAGTTCCTCCGGTGTGCGTTCGGGAAGGATCAGATCCTGGTTCAGGGCTTGCAGCCGTGCTTCGGCGGCGGAAACTTCCCGTGCCGCCGTCGCTTCCACCGTTCGCGCCGCTTCCAGCGCCGCGCGGGCGCGCGCCAGAGCGTCCTCGGCCGCCGTTACCTCCGCCTCGTCCGGTGCATCCGCCGGCTGCGCGCCGGCAAGGGCGGGGTGCTCCGTGCTGCCGCAGACGGGGCAGGGGCGGCCGGGCGTCAGCGTGCGCGCCAGCATCACCGCATGCGCATGGCGCAGCTGTGCGTTCAGGGCATTCAGCGCGGCCTCGGCTTCCTGCACGGCGCGCTCGGTGCGTTCCCGTTCCGCCATGCGTTCCTTCAGGGTTTTCCGCGCCTGAGAGAGCGCCCGTCCGGCATCGGCCAGCCGCATGCGCTGCTCCAGCGCTTTCCGCAGCTGTTGCATCTCCAGCGCCAGCGCCCGTTCCGCGCCGGCCTGTTCCCGCGCCGCTTTCAGGCGCTCTTCCGCCGTTCGCAGTTGCGCGGCCAGCCTTTCCTCCTCGGCCGCGCTCTCCTCCTCCGCCTGGCGGGCGGCGGCGAGGGCGCGTTCCCGCTCCTGTACCTTCTCCGCCTGCGCGGCAAGCGCGGTGGCGTCCTTCCATGCCTGTTCCAGTCGCTGCTCCTCCACCGTCAGGGGGTGGATCCCTTCCGCCGCCTGGCGCGCTTTGGCCAGTGCGGCCTCGGCCCGCTGCGCGGCCGCTACCGCCTCTTGCAGTGCCCGCTGCGCCAGCAGGAACACGGCGGCTTGTTTCTCCTCCGTCTCCCGGGCTTGCAGTAGGTCGGATGTGTATTTCAGAATTTCCTCGCCACTTGATGTATCGGCCTCGACTTTTTCAATTTCCATATCAATATTGGAGAGCGTTTCCCGCAGGGCCACCCGCGCGGCCTCATCATCGCCGACATCCTCCAGTCCGTGGCCCTGCAACAGGGTGGCGCGACGCGCCTTCAGCCGTTCCAGCCGCTGGCGGCCTTCGTGGGCGCGTTCCTTCAGCGCCGCTTCCAGCCGGGCGTGGATTTCCGTGTCGAACAACCGCTGAAGGATCTCCTGCCGCTGCGCCGACCCGGCGGTGAGCAGGTCGCGGAACCGGCCCTGCGGCAGCACGATCACCTGCCGGAACTGATCCGCGGTCAGCCCCAGCAGCTCCTCCACCCGGGTGTTTACCGCGGCCACGCCGCTTTCCATCAACGTGCCGTCGTCCTCTTCCGGAAGGTCGGGAACGCGGTGCCACAGCTCGGCGCGGGCTTCTTCCGTGGTGTGGCCGTCGCCACGCTTCTTGCGACGGCGCTGGGCGGGGCGGCGGATGATGCGGTAATGGGCGTCGCCCAGGCGGAAGTCCAGCCGCACTTCCGTGAGCATGTCGTCTTTCGCCTGCTGGCTGCGCAGTTGCGCCGCCTCGCGTTCCGGGCCGGAGGCCTTGCCGTAAAGCGCGAAGCAGATGGCGTCCAGCAGCATGCTCTTGCCGGCGCCGGTATCGCCGTGGATGAGGAACAGCGGCGCGCGTTCGAAGACGGTGAAGTCCACCTCCTCCTCGCCGGGGTAGGGGCCGAATGCCCGCAAGACGAGCTTGAGCGGCCGCATGGCTCAGGCCTCCCGTTGCCGGCGGGCGATGTCGGCCAGGATCTCCGTCAGCAGGGCGCGGCCTTCCTGCGTCAGATCCTCGCCGGTCATTTCGCGGTGGAAGGCGGCGAACAGCTCCAGCGGCGATATGCGCGCCGCCTCGCGCGCCTTCGCCGCGGATTCCCCGACCGAGCGTTCGAGTTCCGGCCGCGAGACGGAAAGCACGTTTGGATACACCGCGCGCAGCTTTTCCATGGCGTTGAACACGGGCAGCGTGTCGGTCAGTTCCACCTGCAGAAAATCCTCGCGGGCGGCATCGCAGACGGCGGCCGCCAGCACCTCTTCCAGCGTACCGGAGACGCGCCGCAGGTCGCGGCGGGGAGCGAGCGCGATTTCCTCCAACGCGCAGCATCCGGCGGCATCCAGCTCCACCAGCGAAACGGACTTTTCGTGCGTCGCCTCGGAGAAGGAGTATTTCAGCAGCGAGCCGGCATAACGGACGTGATCCGCGCCCACGCGCTGCGGCCGGTGCAAATGGCCCAGCGCCACGTAATGCGCGCCGTCGAAGGTGGCGGGTGGCACCTGCTCGGCGCCGCCGATGGCGAGGCTGCGTTCGGATTCGCTGCTCCTGCCGCCCAGCACGGTGGCATGCGCCGCCACCACGCAGCGGGCATTGCCGCCGGCCAGCGCCATGCGTTCACGCACGTGCGCCATCAGCCGCGCGAAGACGTCCGCGTGGGCCTGCAACGTGGCATCGCCGGTTTCGGAGCGGGCGCGGGCCGGATCCACATAGGGCAGGGGAAACAGCAACACCGGTCCGTGTCCGTCCTCGAGTGTCAGCGGTTGCGGCGCGGGGTCGAAACGGGTGCGCAGGTGCACGCGG
>JALUAB010000098.1 GCA_027051195.1 Hyphomicrobiales bacterium | reverse complement strand
ATTGGCGCATGAGCACGAAGGACATCGCGGAAAAGCCCTCCGGCGGCCTGCCGTCGGAACCGCAGGAAGAACTGGACGAGGTGGAAGCTTCCAAGGCGCCGCTCATCGAGCATCTGATAGAGCTGCGTCAGCGGCTCATCTATTCTCTCGTCGGCTTCGTCGTCGCCTTCATCGTCAGCTTCTATTTCGCCAACCCCATCTTCAATTTCCTGCTCATCCCCTACAAGTGGGCCATCGGGGATGCGGAAAAGCTGCACCTGATCTACACCGCGCCGCAGGAGTTCTTCTTCACGCAGCTCAAGATCGGCATGTTCGGCGGCCTGTTCCTGGCCTTTCCGCTCATCGCCATACAGATCTACAAGTTCGTCGCGCCGGGGCTCTACAAGCATGAGCGCGCCGCCTTCCGCCCCTACCTCGTCGCCACGCCGCTGTTGTTCCTGGCCGGGGCGGCGCTCGTGTTCTTCTTCATCCTGCCCGTGGCGTTGAAGTTCTTCGCCAGTTTTCAGCAGACCGGCGACGGGGGCAAGGCCACCATCGACCTGCTGCCCAAGGTTTCCGAATACCTTTCGCTGGTCATGACGCTCATCCTCGCCTTCGGCGTGGCCTTCCAGCTGCCGGTGGTGCTCACGCTGCTGGGCCGCGCCGGCATCATCACGGCGGAGCAGCTCAGGAAGGGCCGCCGTTACGCTATTGTCGCGGTGGTGACCATCGCCGCCATTTTCACCCCGCCTGATCCGTTTTCACAGATCGGCCTGGCCATTCCCATGATCGGCCTTTACGAGCTGGCCATCTGGTTGGTGAGCATGAGCGAGAAGAAGCGCGGACAGGCGCGGGAAGAAGAGTGAGCCCAGGGCAGAAAAGAGTGAGCCCAGGGTAGAAAGTTGTTGACCACGGTTCGGGAGCGCGCTCCTGACGAAAGACTGGTGTTATGTCATTGCCGGCCTTGTGCCGGCAATCCAGGGTGATGGACGACAGCCTTCAGGAAACGTTTACGGAAATGATAGACAGCTACGCATCGTTTTTCACGCTGGATCCCCGGGACCACCGGAACAAGTCCGGTGGCAGGCAGGCCCGGGGATGACGGTGATGTAGTGTAGGGCGGCGAACATCACGACAGGCATGAGGGGACGCGCATGTTCGACATCCGCTGGATTCGCGAGCACCCGGAGGAATTTGACCGCGGCATGGCCCGCCGCGGATTGGAGCCGCAGGCGGCTCGCCTCATCGCGCTGGACGAGGAGCGCCGCAGGATCCTCACCGGGCTGCAGGAGCTGCAGAACCGCCGCAACGCCCTCAGCAAGGAGATCGGCAAGGCCATGGCCGCCGGCGAGAAGGAGCGCGCCGGGCAGCTGAAGGCCGAGGTGGCGGCCATGAAGGCGCGCATCCAGCAGCTGGAGGACGCCGCGCGGGAGAAGGAGGCCGAGCTTCGCGCCGCGCTCGCCGCCCTGCCCAACATTCCGCGCGACGAGGTGCCCGACGGCGAGGACGAGAGCGCCAACGTGGAGGTGCGCCGCGAGGGTGAGCCGCCGCGCTTCGACTTCGCGCCGAAGCAGCACTTCGAGCTGGGCGAGGCGCTGGGCATGATGGACTTCGAGCGCGCCGCGAAAGTCGCCGGCAGCCGCTTCGTCGTGCTGCGCGGCCCGCTGGCCAGGCTGGAGCGCGCCCTGGCGCAGTTCATGCTGGACGTGCAGACGGGCGAACATGGCTACGAAGAAGTCTGGCCGCCACTGCTGGTGCGCGACGACGCCCTGTTCGGCACCGGCCAGCTGCCCAAGTTTGCCGAGGACCTGTTCAGGACGACCGACGGCCGCTGGCTTATCCCCACCGCGGAAGTGCCGCTCACCAACCTCGTGCGCGAGGAAATCGTGCCGGAAGAGGCGCTCCCCCTCCGCTTCTGCGCCCTCACGCCGTGTTTCCGTTCCGAGGCCGGCGCCGCGGGCCGCGACACCCGCGGCATGATCCGCCAGCACCAGTTCGACAAGGTGGAGCTGGTGAGCATCACCACGCCGGAGGAGGGCAGGGCGGAGCTGGACCGCAAGCTCGCCTGCGCCGAGGAGATATTGAAGCGCCTGGGCCTGCCGTATCGCGTGATGCTGCTGTGCGCCGGCGACATGGGCTTTTCCGCCGAGATCACCTTCGACCTCGAGGTCTGGCTGCCGGGGCAGGACACCTACCGCGAGATTTCGTCGGTGTCCCTGTGCGGCGACTTCCAGGCCCGCCGCATGAACGCCCGCTATCGGCCGGAGGGCGAGAAGAAGCCGCGCTTTGTCCACACGCTCAACGGCTCCGGCCTGGCGGTGGGCCGCACCCTCATCGCCGTGATGGAGAACTACCAGAACGCCGACGGCTCCATCACCATACCCGAGGCCCTGCGCCCCTACATGGCCGGAATGGAGCGCATCGAAAGGCCGTGACCTTCACGCCTGCCCCGCAAGCTCCTGCGCCCATGCAGCACTCGTCATCCCGGCGAAAGCTCACTGGTGTCCAAGGTAAATACCGTTTGACTAGGAAGGCTTCATTTCGCTGAGCACGATCAGATAAGCTGCTGATTCAATTATTATTCGTCATTGCCGGGCTTGTCCCGGCAATCCAGGGCCAAAAATGCATGTAGTCATGCATGACACCGAATTCCTGGCCAAAAACGAATTCCGTAGCGCCTGGCTCCCTTTCTTGCGTTCCCCTTGTCATTCCCAACAGCAAGATGGACGCCACCTGCCGTCATAACCTCAAGAGTAAAACGCCCTGGATGCCCGGCACAAGGCCGGGCATGACACAATGTATTGATTTTACTTTATAAAAATTACATTCAGCGCATTTTGATCGCTGCCTTTCCACTTGCAAGGCAGAACGATGACCGATTCATTCGTGCGGATGCGTCATTCTTGGAATTTCCTGGGACACCAGTGCGCAAAAGCCGGGATCTCGCGCAACGGACTCATGCCGCCGGCACGCGCTTCAGTTGATCGGCTCGCCGTAATACCGCCGACAAACGTAGCGGAAGTGCCGCGGCAGGCCGACGTCACTCATTTCGAATGTCCACCGGCACCGCTCGATGTAGGGAATCTTCTTGCCCCCGCGCACATGGTAGTTGCCCACCGGCGTGGCCACGTCGCCGGGAAAACGCACGCCGGAAGCGCCCATGACATATTGGTCGTAAATGGCATCTGTCGCGTCGTACCGCCTCGTTTCCTCCTTGCTCCCGGCCAGCGCCGGGGCGCCTGCGAGAGACGCTGCCGCAACCAGCCCCAGCGTCATCGCCAGCTTGCCCATCGTCTCGCCTCCTTGCCTGCTTGCTTCACGCCCATTATGACACAGCCATGCAGGCAAATGTTAACCATTTCATGGCAATGCTGGAGCATGGGCTGCGCATCTGCCATGCTTCCGGGCAGAGGCGGCCGATTCGGCCTGCACCAGCGCGAACGGTGGCGCAATGACCGACGATCTTTTCTCCAGCCTGGGCGATGAACCGGCGAAGGAACCGGCGGCGAAATCCGCCGCTCCCAAATCCGCCCCCAAACCGCCGAAGAAACCTGCCGCAGAGAAGCCCGCGGCGGGCGAGGACTATTCCGCCGCCGACATCGAGATTCTCGAGGGGCTGG
>JALUAB010000097.1 GCA_027051195.1 Hyphomicrobiales bacterium | reverse complement strand
AACCCGCAGGTGTTCACGATCACCACGTCCGCGCCCGCATAGTCCGGCGCGAAGTCGTACCCTTCGCGCTTGAGCGCGGAGGCGATGCGTTCGGAGTCCACCAGCGCCTTGGCGCAGCCCAGCGAGACCATGCCCACCCGCGGCGTTTTCTGCTGCATGCGTTCGTTCAAGTGTTCGCGCGCCTCTTGTCCTGCCGCCTCCGGGCGCCAAGATAGAAAGTGCGGGGTGGCGCCGCAAGAAAACAATGGAGATCGGCAAGATGACGCAATCGGCAGACGACACCACCTGTGTGCGGGCCATCTTCCACGGCCGCGTGCAAGGCGTGTTCTTCCGTGCCTGGACGCAGGAAACGGCGGAGGCGCTGGGCCTTTCCGGCTGGGTGCGCAACCGTTCCAACGGCACCGTGGAAGCGCTCTTCTGCGGGCCCAAGCCGAAGGTGGAGGAGATGCTGATCCTGACGAAGGACGGCCCCACGCTGGCGAAGGTGGAAAAGGTGGAAACCTTCCCCGCCGACACGCCGGAGGAACCCGGTTTTAACATCCTGCCCACGGTCTGACTGGCCGGGCCGTTCAGGCGGCCGCAGGCAGGCGCAGCGGGCCGATGCCCGTCCACACTCCCAGCCGCCGCCACGCCACGGCGGCCAGCGCCAGCGTGAAGATCAGCCCCGAGGCCACCGTGGCCGCCGCCGCGCCCATCATGCCATATGGCGGCACCAGCAGCAGGTTCAACCCGATGTTCAGCACCGCGGCACCCACCATCACCGCCGCCATGGCGCGTTCCTGTCCGGCCATGGCCAGCAGATAGCGCACCGGCCCGGCCAGCGCCTGCAGCACGATGCCTCCCGCCAACAGCAGCATGGCCGGACGCGCCACCGTGAACCCCGGCCCGAACAGTGAGAGCGCGAAATCCCCCAACGCCAGCAGCGCCAGAAACGCCGCCGCCGTGCCGCCCGCCGCCAGCAGGGCATATTTGCGTCCCAGCACTGTCAATGCCGTCATCTCGCCGCGCGTCCACAGCCGCGCCAGCCGCGGCGCCGCCTGCGCCCCGATCATCAGCGGAAAGAAGTTCACCAGCGCCGCGATGCGCGCCGCCGCGTAATAGGCGCCCACGTCTTCCGCCGGCGCGAAGTGCCTCAGCACGATCACATCCATGTTGGCGGCGAGGATGAAATAGCCGTCCACCAGCAGCAGCGGCGATGAGATGGCCAGCCACGCGCGCGCATGCCGCACACCGCGCCGCGTTGTTGCGGTGGCCTGGGCCATCCGTTTCCGCAGCAGGTGCAGCTGAGTCGCCACCGTCAGCGTGATGGCCAGCAGCGACGCCATCAGCAGCAGCAACACGTCCAGCCACCCGAGCGCGGCCCACGCCACCAGCGCCAGCAACACCATCAGCAGCGGCCGCCACAGGAAGGCCGGCGCGTAGGCCAGCGCCGTCAGCCCGTGCCCCCGTGCCAGCCCGCGCAGGCTTTCCCCCAGCGCGAACAGCGGCACGCAGGCCGCCGCCAGCACCACCGGCAGCGCGCCCCGCCACGTATCGCCTTCCATCCTGCCGGAAAGCGCCAGTTCCAGCGCGGCGAACGATGCTCCCAGCGCCACGCCGGAGAGGAGCGGCGTGATGACGGCGAAGGAGAAAAGCCCTCGCAACCGGGGCAACCGGTTTCGTTCGAGATACTGCGCTGCCAGCCGCGTGTTGGCCGTGGCCAGCCCCAGCGGCGCCAGCATGCCCAGCAGCACCACCCAGGCCCACAACCCGGCGAACAGGCCGTAATCCTCCCGCCCCAGCAGCCGCGCGAAGGCCACGTGGCTGAAGAAGCCCAGCCCCGCCCCGGCGAAGCGCATCGCCAGCGTGGCGACGACGCCGCGCAGATCGACACCGGAAAGCATGTGCGTCAGGCGTTCACGCATGAAGACATCATCGTGCCGTTACCGCCGAAGGGCCGGGCCGCACCCCGGACGTGTCATTCTTGACGTGCAATCATGAAGATTCCGCCAATGGAGGCCTGGTCAGTGGCCGCGCCGTGGCGCGGGCCGGCCGTCGCCGTCGCGACGACGCGGCTCATGTTCGGGTGCGGCCCCGCGTGTGGCATGTGGTAATGCACCCCTGCGCCGGTACAGATGCCACAGGTGCACGATCTCGCGCAGGGCGGGGCGCAGATCGTTGCGGTCGAAGGTGTCGAATCCCGGCCCGCTTCCCGGACGACTGCCCAGTTTCATGGCCATTTCGCCGCCTATGCGCAGGCTCTCCAGCAGTTTTCTGGACACGGGCATGCGGGATCGGAAAAGCAGGTCGTAGACGTTCAGCGCCAGGTTGCGCATGACGACGCCCTGACGATAGACGGGCTGCCGGGGGCGGCGGCCATGCACCAGCAGCTCATACAGCAGCACCGGAAAGTTCACGCCGGCACGCACGGCCAGCGGCAACGAACCCCAGGGCCTGGCGTTCAGCTCGATGAAAACAGCCTCGCCGCTCTCCGTGTCGCGACGCAACTCGAACATGGCGATACCGTTCAGCTCCAGCGCCGCGCTCAGCCTGCGCACGTGCTCCAGCAGAACGGGATCCAGCGGCTCGGAGACGCGCACGGAACTGCCGCCGCCGTTTTCCGGCTCCAGCCGGCGCGCATGCTGGAAGGCCACCAGCACCTCACCGTTTTCGGCCAGCACCGATATGCCCATGCCCTGCCCCCGGCCCGCACCGGACGCCGGAAAAAAGGCGCTCACATGCCAGCGGCGTGTGGCTTCCAGACCCTCCATGAAATCCGACAATTCCTCCGGCGTGCGCAGTATGTGCGTCCGTCCGCGTTCGTCCAGCCGTTCCGGCGTGTAGGAGGCGGCCTCCCGCATGACCAGCGGCAGGCCGAACTCCCGGCGCAGGCCCCCGGCCGTGTCACGTCGCGCATCCAGCATACGCCCCGGCGCGACGGGCGCGCCCAGACGCCGGGCCAGCGAGTGAAACGCCGCCTTGTCGAGACTGACCTTCAGCGCCTTCTCTCCGGGAAAGGCGATGGTGAAGCCCCGGAACAGCGCCCGGTGCTCCATGATGGGAATGAGAGAACGTTCGCAACAGGGCAGAATGAAGTCATAGCACCCGTCCTTCAGCAACAGGGCGAGCTCCTCTGCCCATTCCCTGACACGCCCCGCCGGGGGCGGCATGCGCCTGACGCGCCGGATGGCGCGGGAGGATAGCGCCGGGGCCTCGTGGTCGAACGGCAGCGCGTCCACGACGCAGCCGTGGGCATGCAGCGCGCGAACGGAAGCGAGAAAGGCGCGGGTGTCGTCGCCGATGACCAGCACCCTGCCGGCCGGCCCGTTCTTTCGCCGATACGGGCGCACGGAAGCCATGACGCTTTCCCCGCAACTTACCAATTCGAACGGGTCATGATATTAACCATGCCCCTGAGAACAAACAAATAAGGGTTTAATAAAATTTTTACTTTCATGATTCTTGCGCATCAGAAAATAGGGAATGGAAATTAAAATACCATTTCCATTCATGGGGAAACGTTTCACGCCCGTATCAAAAGCCCGTCATCGGCGCGGCTGAGGTCGAGCACGCGAAACGCCTTGTGCAGGCGTTCTTCCATGGGGTAGCCGTGGGCGTGGCACAGTACGTGCACGCCGTT
>JALUAB010000096.1 GCA_027051195.1 Hyphomicrobiales bacterium | reverse complement strand
CAGAAGTTCGACGGATTTCTCAAGCTCTACCAGGAAGGCACTGATGACGAGCCGGAAACCGATGAATCGCGCATCCTGCCGGAGGTGAAGGAAGGAGAGGCTCTCACCCCCCTGAAGGTGGAGGCGAAGCAGCACTTCACCGAGCCGCCGCCGCGTTACACCGAGGCCTCGCTGGTGAAGAAGCTGGAGGAGCTGGGCATCGGCCGGCCCTCCACCTATGCCAGCATCCTGCAGATCCTGCGCGACCGCGGCTACGTGAAGCTGGAAAAGAAGCGGCTGGTGCCGGAAGACCGGGGGCGGCTGGTCACGGCGTTTCTCGAGAACTTCTTTCCGCGCTACGTGGCCTACGACTTCACCGCCTCGCTGGAGGACAAGCTGGATCGCATCGCGCGCGGCGAGGAGAACTGGAAGCAGCTGCTGCGCGACTTCTGGACGGAATTCAGGCAGGCGGTAGAGAGCGCACAAGGGCTGCGCATGACCGAGGTGCTGGAGGCGCTGAACGAGCAGCTGGGGCCCTACATCTTCCCCAAGGGGCCGGATGGCAAGCCCGATCGCACCTGCCCCGCCTGCGGCACCGGCACGCTGTCGCTCAAAGTCGGGCGCTACGGCGCCTTCATCGGCTGCTCCAACTATCCCGAGTGCCGCTACACGCGGCCGCTCACCGGCGAAGCGGGCGAAGGCGGTGCGGACGAGGCGGCGGAAAACGGCGACGTGCTGCTGGGCACCGATCCGGAGACGGGGCTTTCCGTTTGGCGCAAGCAGGGGCGCTTCGGCCCATACGTGCAGCTGGGCGATGATAACGCGGAAGAGAAGCCGAAGCGCGTGTCCATCCCGAAGGGCATGGATCCGGCGAGCGTCAATCTGGAAACGGCGCTGCAATTGCTCTCACTGCCGCGCGAGGTGGGCAGGCATCCGGAGACAGGTGAGCCGATTCTGGCGAACATTGGGCGCTACGGGCCTTACGTGCAACACAAGCGCACATTCGCCAACCTGCCCTCGGTGGAGGACGTGTTCACCATCGGCATCAACCGCGCCGTGGATCTCATCGCGCAGAAGGAGGCACGGGGGTCGAAACAGGTCATCAAGGAGCTGGGAGAACACCCCGAAGGCGGCGAGATACAGGTGCTCTCCGGCCGCTATGGCCCATACGTGAAGTGGAAGCGGGTAAACGCTACCATCCCGAAGGATATCGCGCCGGAGGACATCACGCTGGAACAGGCGCTGGAGCTGATCGCGGCGCGGCAGGCCAAGGGCAAGGGCGGTCGCAAGGCGGGCACGCGCAAGAAGAAGGCCTCCGGCTGAGCGGGTAACATCCCGACCGATTGCCATGCTTCGCCGCCCCGTGCATGATGTGCGCATGGGGGACAAACGGCGCAACTGGACGCGGGAAGAGACACTGGAGGCGCTTGCGCTCTATCTGCGCACGCCCTTCGGGCGGCTGCACGAGCGCAATCCGGACATCATCCGACTGGCCGAACGACTGGGGCGCACACCGGGCGCGGTGACACTGAAGGCATGCAACTTCGCGGCGCTGGACGAATCGTTGCCGCGCAAGGGCATGGCGCATGCGAGCCGGATCGACCGGGAAGTCTGGGAAACGTTCCGGCACGACCCAGAAATCCTGCTGCCCGTCTTCGCCCGCCAGACAGGCATGGAAGAACCAACGCCAGGGCTTGCCGAAGACGCCGCCACGCCGCTGCGTCCCGCGCCGGAAACCACGGAACGCATCGCGCCTGTGCGGCAGCGGCTCGGGCAGACGTTCTTCCGCCGCATGGTGCTGGCGGCGTGGGCGGGGCGCTGCCCGCTCACCGGCGTGAACGACGCGCGGCTGCTCAACGCCTCGCACATCGTGGCATGGAAGGACGACCCGGCCAATCGGCTCAACCCGCGCAACGGCATTTGTCTGAACACCCTGCACGACCGCGCCTTCGACCGCCATCTCATTACCTTCGACGAGGATATGCGGCTTGTCATCGCGCCGGACGTGCCCGATGACGCCCGGCGCGTGCTGGAGCAGGTGGACAGTCTGCGGCTTTCCATGCCGGAACGTTTCCGCCCCGACCCGGCCCTGTTGGACGCCCACCGCCGCCGCTTTCACCAACGGCTGCGCGCGGCCACGTGAGGCGGATCAGCCCGGCAGCCAGCGCTCCAAGGTGCCGGGACAGCACCAGAGGAGGAACAGCAGGACCAGCCCCACGCCGATGGCAAAGATGATGGCGATGAGGGTCATGCTGACATAAGTGGCGACGAGACTGGCAAAGAAGGACTCGAATGGCTTCGGCGCTTTCCGTTCGGCCAGCAGTTCTTCCAGCGTCGCCAGCCGCCGTTCCAGTTCTTCCAGCCGTTCTTTCCCGTTCTTTTCGTCCATGCCGGGTCAGCCAGCCGGTGCACCCTGCCGCTCGCGGCGGATGTCCGGTGGCGTCGCTTCCTCCGCCAGCGCGGCGACGGCTTCCTCCAGCTTCAGCGTGCGCTGGGCCTTGGAGCCGAGGCGGCGTTCGTTCACCGTGCCCTCCTCCACCTCGCGCTTGCCGACCACGAGAATCACCGGCACCTTGGCCAGCGAGTGCTCGCGCACCTTGTAGTTGATCTTCTCGTTGCGAAGATCTGCCTCGGCGCGCAGGCCCGCCGCCTTCAGCCGCGCCTCCACCTGCTTCGCGTAATCATCGGCGTCGGACGTGATGGGGGCCACCACCACCTGGACCGGCGCCAACCACAGCGGCAGGTGCCCGGCATAATGCTCCAGCAGGATGCCGATGAAACGCTCCAGCGAGCCGAACATGGCGCGGTGTATCATCACCGGCGTGTGCTTCTCACCGTCGGCGCCGACGTAGAAAGCATCGAAGCGCCCGGGCAGGTTGAAGTCCAGCTGCACCGTGCCGCACTGCCAGTCGCGCCCGATGGCATCGCGCAGCACGTATTCCAGCTTCGGGCCATAGAAGGCGCCCTCGCCCGGGTTCAGCGTGTATTCGCCCCCGGCCTCCTCCACGGCCTCCTTCAGTGCCGACTCGGCGGCGTCCCACACCTCGTCGGAGCCGACGCGCTTCTCCGGCCGGTCGGAAAACTTGATGCGCACGTCCTCGAAACCGAAGTCGCGATAGATGTTCAGGATCAGCTCGTGCAGGCGCACGCATTCGTCCTTGATCTGCTCCTGCGTGCAGAAGATGTGCGCATCGTCCTGGGTGAAGGAGCGCACGCGCATCAGCCCGTGCAGGGCGCCGGACGGTTCGTAACGGTGCACCTTGCCGAATTCCGCCATGCGTATGGGCAGATCCCGATAACTCCTGAGACCATGCTTGAAGATCTGCACGTGGCCGGGGCAGTTCATGGGCTTGCAGGCGAAGATGCGCTCGTCCTCCGTCTGCGTGATGAACATGTGCTCGCGAAATTTCTCCCAGTGGCCGGACTGCTCCCACAGCTTGCGGTCCATCATGTCCGGCGTGTTGACCTCGATGTAGCCGGCCCGGCGCTGCACCCGGCGCAGGTAGTTCACCAGCTCCCGGAAGATGGTCCAGCCCTTCTCGTGCCAGAAGACGGAGCCGGGCGCCTCCTCCTGGAAG
This sequence comes from Hyphomicrobiales bacterium, assembly GCA_027051195.1. GTDB lineage: Bacteria > Pseudomonadota > Alphaproteobacteria > Rhizobiales > Aestuariivirgaceae > Thermopetrobacter. Next base: position 68 of record JALUAB010000096.1, on the reverse strand, counting down.
TGGAACAGGTCCATCTCGCGCCCCAGCCGGCGATGGTCGCGCTTCTCAGCCTCCTCCAGTCGTTTCAG
>JALUAB010000095.1 GCA_027051195.1 Hyphomicrobiales bacterium | reverse complement strand
TCCAGCCACACGAACAGGCCACCCTGCCAGATGAGTGAAACCGAGAACAGCCGCCCCTCGGGCGGTGACGACCGCTGCAGGAACACCCCCATCAGTGCCGACAGCAGGCCGACGAGCGGCAGGGTGAGCAGAATGTAGTGCAGGCCCGAAGCGGCGCCATGGGCGAGGCCGAGCACGCTCACGGAAACCCATGCGAGTGCCGCGAACACGCTGGCCCGCGCCAGCCAGCGCCAGCGATGCACCAAGGCCAGCAGCGCCGCGGGCAGAAGCATGAGCAGGAACGGCCAGTGCACCCGCACTTTGCCGGCGAATGCCTGCTCAAGCCCGAGTTCCGTCAGATGCATGCCGGCGCTGGCGAGGCTCCAGCCCAGACCCACCAGCAGACCCAGCGCCCCCGCCCACTCCGCCGCCATGAGCGCGGAAAGCGCCAGCGCCCCGAGGCTCCACGTGAGCAGGAAGCGTGGCAGGTCGCCGGAGACATGATACATCTGCGCGACGAGTGCCATCGCCCCGCCGAACAGGGCGGCGGTGAACAGGAACATGCCCTCTGCGTAGCGCGCCGGCGCCCGCCCCCGCAGCCACACGGCGAACAGGCCGCTCGCCCACAGTCCACCACCAATGACCGCCAGCCGCGTCAGGCGGCTCATCTGCTCCCAGTTGGCGGCAACGAAGGTCAGCACCCCGGCCGCCAGCAGCACGCCGGCCAGCAGGAACATGGATTCCACCATGCGCCCGCCGCGGCTTTCCACCGCCCGGGCAGGCGGGATCCGTTCGTCGGCTCGCACATCGAATCGCGCCGCGGCGTCGGCCAGCAGGCTATCGACGGCTTGCGGGTCGATACGCCCATCCGCCGCCCAGCGCGCAAGGTCTTCCCGCAGCCGTATGAGATATGCCTCGCGCGAAATGCCCATGTCTCCGCGCGTTCCCCCGTCGCATGCTAACCGGCCCAGGCGCGCAGCCGCGCCGCCAGCAGGATACGCGCCCGCGCCCATGGCGAAACCACCGTCAGCGCATCGCCCGCCGCGCCGCCCCGCTTCACCGCCAGCGCCGCCCTTGCCAGCGCCCGCAGCCGATGCAATTGCGCCTTCGGCGCGCGGCCTTCCACCACGGCGGCCAGATCACCCGCGCGCCGGAGCGCCGTTTCCGCCAGCCGCGCGGCATCGGGGCCGCCATGCCTGCGCAGAAGATACCATGCCCGGGCTAGATCGTCGCCCCTTGCCAGCACACCTTCCTCCCGCACCCCGTGCAGGTGCAGGCAGAAGCGCAATATCGGCGCCGCGGCCCGCGCGGCATGGTCAAGCAACGCCGCATCGTCGGCGAAAACGGCACCTGCGATGTCGTCCTTCGCCGCGTCTGCCAGCGCCAGCGCATCGTGAAAGCTGCCGCCCGTGGCCAGCAGCGCATCGCGCAGAATCACCGCCGGCAGCAGTTCGGGCCGTGACGACGCCGGGCCAAAGGCGCCGGTAAGGGCCAGTTCCAGCGCCTCCACCCGGGCCAGGCGCGCATCCGCCGATCCATCGCTTTCCACCGCCTCCGCCAGCGCCCGCGCGAACAGCGCCAGCGCCGCCATCGGCTCGCGCGCTTCCCGCGCCAGCAGCTTCGGGCACACGGGCACCACCAGCACGCCCCACGGCGCACGCGCCACGTCCGCACGCGGTTTCGGCGGCGGCGCCACGGGCGTGGCCAGCGGCCCCTTCATGTCTCCGACATCCCGCATGCATCGGCTGTAGGCGATGGTTCCCTTCCCGTCAAATGGGAGCGTGGCGGCGTTGACCCGGCGCATGTCCGCCGCTAGCATCCGCCGCCAGCAGGCAGCGTTCCCTCCGGGAACCGCGGAAGCCGTTCCGGATGCGGCCGACCCAGACCGGGGGCCAACAGGCCGGAAGCTGCCGTGAGTGCTTCTGGAGCGGATCCTGCCCTGCGTGGACAAACCGGTGCAGGGAGGATCGGCACATGCAATCTCCGAAAACGGGTCTCGTCATCTGTGGCCACGGCTCGCGCGACGAAGGCGCGGTGGCGGAATTCGCGCGCCTGGTGGAGGGCGTGCGCGACCGCGTAAACGGTCGCTGGCCGGTGGCCTACGGCTATCTCGAGTTCGCCCGCCCCATCATCCGCGAGGCGTTGGACGCGTTGCGCGCGCGGGGCTGCGAACGCATCCTCGCCGTTCCGGGTCTGCTGTTCGCAGCCGGGCACGCCAAGAACGACATGCCCAGCGTGCTCAACCGTTACGCCGCTGAACATGGCGTGGAGGTGCGCTATGGACGCGAACTGGGCATCACTCCGAAATTGCTGAAGGTGGCGGTCGAGCGCATAGAGTCGGCGGAAGCGGAGGCAAACGCCCGCGAGGGCGAAATCGCGCGCCACGAAACGCTGCTGGTGGTGGTCGGCCGCGGCTCCTCCGACCCGGACGCCAATGCCAACGTCGCCAAGGTCGCCCGCATGTTGTGGGAGGGCTTCGGCTTCGGCTGGGCCATGCCGGCCTATTCCGGCGTCACCTTTCCGCTCACCGCCCCGGCGCTGGAACACGCCGCCCGGCTGGGCTACCGCCGTGTCATCGTGTTCCCGTGGTTCCTGTTCACCGGCATCCTCGTCAACCGCATCTACGACGCCGTGGACCAGGCCGCCGCGGCGCATCCCGGCGTCTCCTTCGTCAAGGCGGGCTATTTGAACGATCATCCTCTGGTGGTGGATACCTTCATCGAGCGCGCCGGGGAACTCGAGCACGGCAGCCCGGCCATGAACTGCAGCCTGTGCAAGTATCGCGAACAGATGCCGGGTTTCGAGCACCAGGTCGGCGAGCCGCAGATGAGCCATCACCACCACGTGGAAGGCGTCGGCACCGGGCACGACCATCACAACCACGCCCATGATCACGATCATGGCCACGGATATTCCCATGACCATGGGCACTCCCATGACCATGGGCATCACGCCCCCTACCCGCACGCCGATCACCCGCTGGGCCCGCGCACCCTGAAGGGAGGCGGCGGCGCATGAGCCGCGAGCGGCGCGAAAACGAGGGCTGGCTGGCCGACCCCGCCGAGATCTATCGGCGCTCCTTCACCGAAGTGGCATCGTCTTGCGACTTCGGCCATGTGCCCGCGACGGAGCGCCACATCGCCGCCCGCATCATCCACGCCTGCGGCCTGCCGGAATTGGCCCCGCGCATTCGCATTTCCCCCGGCCTGCAAGGGGCGGCGGAGGCGGCGCTGAACGCGGGCTGCGACATCTACGTGGACACGGAGATGACGCAGGCCGGAATCATGCGCCGCCTGCTGCCGCGTAACGTGCGGATGCACTGCCTGTTACGGAATGACACCGTGCGGCAACGCGCGCGCGAAAGAAACACTACCTTAACCGCAATGGCTGTTGACTCTTGGAATATACAACCGGGGCGCGCAATCTGCATTGTCGGAAACGCCCCCACGGCCCTGTTCCGGCTGCTGGAGCGCCTCGCGGAAGAAAAACTTCGTCCCGCCGCGGTGCTGGGTTTTCCCGTCGGCTTCATCGGCGCGGCGGAATCCAAGGAAAGGTTGCAACTTTTCATGCAACGGGGAATCAAGAGTGCTACCATATTGGGGCGAGCCGGGGGCGCCGGCATGGCGGCGGCGGCCATGAACGCGATACTGCTGCGATGGC
>JALUAB010000094.1 GCA_027051195.1 Hyphomicrobiales bacterium | reverse complement strand
CCGAACACACTGTTCCTGCCAAGAATTCCGGCATCATAGGCCTCCTGCACCGCGGCCTCGAAGGCATGCCGCTCGGCCATGAACTCGCCGCGGAAATAGATCCACGCCGTATGCGCCTGCACCGCGCACGAGGCGAGGATCATGCCCTCAATGAGCCGATGCGGATCGTGCCGCAGGATTTCGCGATCCTTGCAGGTGCCCGGCTCGGATTCGTCGGCATTGACGATGAGGTAATGCGGCCGCTCCCCCACCTCCTTCGGCATGAACGACCATTTCAGCCCCGTCGGAAAGCCTGCGCCACCGCGACCGCGCAAGCCGGAGGTCTTAACCTCCTCGATGATCCAGTCCTTCCCCTTGGCAATGAATCCCTTCACGCCGTCATAGACGCCGCGCACGAGCGCGCCCTTCAGGCCCGGATCGTGCAGCCCGTAGAGATTCGTGTAGATGCGGTCCTTGTCACTCAGCATCGGTTGCTCCCGATCCCCTCACATCCTGCCCGCGGCGCGGGCGCGGGCCAGCGACCACCTGTCCAGCGCCCACAGCGCGGCGGCGGAAAACAGCAGCAGCCCGGCCAACGCCAGCCATGCCATCTGCCCAGAGGCGAAGGCAAAGACGGCCAGCGCGGCGGCCACCACCACGAGGCGGATGAGTGCATTGCGCACGCAATTGCCCTCCGCGCAATGGCCGCTGGCACACACGCCCGCCTGGCAGACCGCGCCCTGCTCCGCCACGCGCTTCTCGCTGTTCTGTTTCATCCGCTTGCTCATGCCTGTTGCGTCTCGCTTCGGACTGGCCTCCCACTTCTTCGTCATTGCCGGGCTTGTCCCGGCAATCCAGAAAAATCACGGCTGCAAGCCACTGCTCACGAGCATCAAGAACTCATGTGCGTGCCGCCCTGGATGCCCGGCACAAGGCCGGGCATGACGCGGAATGTGAATCTCTGCCGTCCCTAATTCTCTCTCACCTCACCGCGGCTTCTTGCCGAAGCGCTTCACGTATTCCTCCTCGCCGCCGGCGGCCAGCGCCGCCGCCTGCTCCACCCATTTGTCGCGCACGATGCGCCCCTTGAACTTCAGGTGATCGTCCACCCACTTGATCTCACCCGCCCCCCAGCTGGCGATCTGCTCAAAGGTATAGACCCCCAGCTCGTTGAGCAGCTTCTCCAGCTTCGGCCCCACGCCGGAGATTAGCTTGAGATCATCCACTTTCTCCGGCGGCGCCTCATACAGCCTGGGCTTTGCCGGCGCGGCCTTCTCTACCTCCTCCTCGGAGGGCGTCTTCGCTTGCGCAAGGTCAGCCAGTCCGACGGCCTCCGTGACGGCGGCCTCGGTGGCGACAGCCTCCGTCTCTTGGGCAGGTTTTTCCGGCGCGGCGGGTTTCTTCGCCACCGTCTTCCGCGCGCTCTTGCCCTTGCCGAAGATCAGCGCCTCCGCGTCCGAGCCCTTGTTGAACAGCGATTCGTCAGTCAGCGTCGTCGGCCCGCCCAGGGGTTCTGAGGACTTGCGCCCGTTCTGCGGCCCCGGTTCCGGCCAGCGCCCGGCCGCGATTTCATCCAGAATCTCCTCGAACCGCTCCGGCGTCAGGTCTTCATAGACACGCTCTCCGATCTGGATCATCGGTGCGTTGGAGCACGCGCCCAGGCACTCCACCTCCTCCCACGAGAAGTCGCCATCCTCGGACAGCGTGTGCGCCTTCTCCGCAATGCGCCGCTTGCACACCTTGATGAGCTCCTCCGCCCCGCGCAGCCGGCACGGCGTGGTGCCGCACACCCAGATGTGCGCCTTCTTCCCCACGGGTTTCAGCTGGAACTGGGTATAGAAGGTGGCCACCTCCAGCACGCGGATGGGCCGCATGTTGAGCATGTCCGCGATGGTGCGGATCATCGGTTCGGTCACCCAGCCGCCGTTCTGCTCCTGCGCCCGCATCAGCAGCGGGATGACGGCGGAAGCCTCCCGCCCTTTCGGGTAGCGGCCGATCACCTCCTTCGCCCACGCCAGATTTTCCGGCGTGAACTCGAAGCTTTCCGGCTGTTCGGGATGAAGCCTGCGGAAACTCATCGGTCGATCTCCCCGAACACGATGTCCAGCGATCCGATCAGCGCCGAGATGTCGGCCAGCATGTGCCCGCGGCCCATGGCGTCCAGCGCGGCGAGATGCGCGAACCCCGGCGCTCTGATCTTGCAGCGGTAGGGCCGGTTGGTGCCGTCGGAGACGAGATAGACGCCGAACTCGCCCTTCGGCGCCTCCACCGCGGCGTAAACCTCGCCTTCGGGCACCTTCACGCCCTCGGTGTAGAGCTTGAAGTGCTCGATGAGCGCCTCCATGGAGGTCTTCATTTCCGCCCGCCGCGGCGGCGCCACCTTGCGGTTGTCCACCAGCACCTCACCCTGCCCCTTCTGCGAGGACAGGATCTCCACGCACTGCTTCATGATATGCACGGACTGGCGCATCTCCTCCATGCGCACCAGATAGCGGTCATAGCAGTCGCCGTTGCGCCCCACCGCCACCTTGAAGTCCAACTCGTCATAGATCTCGTAGGGCTGCGCCTTGCGCAGATCCCACGCCGCCCCGGAACCGCGCACCATAACGCCGGAAAAGCCGCGCGCGAACGCCTCCTCCACCGAAATGACTCCGATATCCACGTTGCGCTGCTTGAAGATGCGGTTGTCCGTCAGCAGCCCCTCGATGTCGTCCAGCACCTTCGGGTGCGTCTCGCAGAATTCGCCGATGTCGTCGATCAGCTCCGGCGGCAGATCCTGATGCACGCCACCGATGCGATAGTAGGCGGCGTGCATGCGTGATCCGGAAGCGCGCTCGTAGAAGATCATCAGCTTCTCGCGCTCCTCGAAGCCCCACAGCGGCGGCGTGAGCGCGCCCACGTCCATGGCCTGCGTGGTGACGTTCAGCAGGTGCGAAAGCAGCCTCCCGATCTCGTCGTAGAGCACGCGGATCACCTTCGCCCGATACGGTATCTCGATGCCCAGCAGCTTCTCCGCCGCCAGCACGAAGGCGTGCTCCTGGTTCATCGGCGCCACGTAGTCCAGCCGGTCGAAATAGGGCACCGCCTGATGCCAGGTCTTGGTTTCGATGAGCTTTTCCGTGCCCCGGTGCAAAAGGCCGATGTGCGGGTCGGCCCGCTCCACCACCTCGCCGTCCAGCTCCAGCACCAGCCGCAACACGCCGTGCGCCGCCGGATGCTGCGGGCCGAAGTTGATGGTGAAGTTGCGCACGCTGACGTCGCGGTCGCTCATCGGCCCGCCTCCTCCTTCTCCTCGCCGGATGCGGTTGCCTCGCCCGGGGCGTTCGCCTCGACCGAGGCCTTCTCGTCCCCCGGCAGCACCGCCGGCTCGCCCTTCCACGGCGAAAGGAAGTCGAACTCCCGCCACGCCTGCTGCAGGTTCACCGGCTCGTAGATGACGCGCTTGAGGTCCTCGTCATAACGCACCTCCACGAAGCCGGTGACGGGAAAGTCCTTGCGCAGCGGATGGCCGGAAAAGCCGTAGTCGGTGAGAATGCGACGCAGGTCCGGATGATCGGTGAAGAACACGCCATACATGTCCCACACTTCGCGCTCGAACCACTCCGCGCCGGGAAACACCTCGATGACCGACGGCACCGCCTCTCCTTCCGCCACCGGCACCTTCA
>JALUAB010000093.1 GCA_027051195.1 Hyphomicrobiales bacterium | reverse complement strand
GGGCTGAAGGTGATTCTGGCGGCGGATCCGGAACGCAAGGCCATCGAGGCCTACGGCGTGTGGAAGGAAAAATCCATGTATGGCCGCAAGTATTGGGGCGTGGAGCGTTCCACCTTTCTCATCGACCGCGAGGGGCGCATCGCCCGCGCGTGGCGCAAGGTGAAGGTAAAGGGGCATGCGCAGGAGGTGCTGGAAGCGGCGCAAGCGCTGGACTGAGCGGCCGGGCGCAATCGGGCAAAATTTACCCTTTTTTTTCCAAAGCCTTCAACAAGAGGACATAATCTGCTCTTGATACAGCCAACGGGTGGATTCCGCACGAATCCGCACAATGTATGCAAGACGGGGCAAGGTCATGATCTTTCGCAAAAATCGGCCCGAGGAAACGGCCGCCGGAGAGCCGCCCGAGGAGTCGTCCACGCCGCAACAGCCGGCCATGCAACCCGGTGCGGAAGCGCCGGTGGCGGCCACCGGTGGCGCCAGTCAATCCGTCCTAACCTCGGATGTGGTGATGGAAGGCAACCTGGTGACCAGTGGTGATCTGCACCTGGACGGCACCGTGCACGGCGCGGTGCAGGCCCAGCGGGTGGTGGTGGACAGCAACGGCGCGGTGAGCGGCCAGTTGGTGGCGCAGGAAGTGGAGATTCGCGGCCGGGTCATCGGCCCCATCTGCGCGGTGCGGGTCAAGCTGGTTCCGGGCGCGCAGGTGGAAGGCGACGTGATGAGCCAGAGTCTGAGCGTGGACGAAGGCGCCTTCATCGACGGCCAGATCCGGCATTCCGAGGATCCGCTGGGTGAATGGCAGCAGATGTGGTATGGCGAGGAAGCGCACGCCGGAGAGAATGCGGCGCCCGAAACACCGGAAGAGCCACACGCGGCGGAAACGCCGGACCTGGCTCCCTACCTGCGGCCGGAAGAGAGCATCGGCGGCGAGGCGGAGGCCGCGGGCGAGGACAAGGGGGGCGAAACCGGGGACGCGAAGACAGAGGAAAAGGGGAAGGATCTCTCCTGATCCCGGGCGATACCTCGCCGCTTGACGCCCGGAAACCTCGCGGACATGAGGCGTTGTCGTTCGTTTTTCACTCGTGAGGATTCCGGCAATGCATATTCCGAACATTCTCCGCGACACATTATCCGAGAACACTCCCATCCCGACCGCTCCTTCAGTAACCGCCGGCCCGGCGCCGGCGAGGCGACCGACCACGGGAACGTCATGAGCGGCGACCGGCCGGAACCCGGCCCGACGACCAGCAGGAGCGGCGACCCGACCAGAGCCGCGCTGCGGCGCAAGTGGCCGCATTTTCTGGCGGTGGCGCTGTTCAGCCTGGGCATCAACGTGTTGATGCTCACTGGCCCCATCTTCATGCTGCAGGTGTATCACCGGGTGCTGCCTGCCAACAGCACCCCTACCCTGCTGGTGCTGTTCGCACTGGTGGTCGTGCTCTACCTGACGCTGGCCGCCCTGGACGTCATCCGCGGGCGCGTACTCAGCCGCGTTTCCAACATGCTGGCGACAGAGCTGCGCCGGCCGGTGTTCGATGCGGTGCTGGCGCGCACGCTGAAGACTGCCGGCGCCCCGCGCTCGGAGCTTCCGCTGCGCGAATTCGAAGTGATCACCGGGTTTCTTTCCGGCGTGGCCATCACGGCGTTCTACGACGCGCCGATGATGCTGGTCTATATCGTCGTCATCTATCTGTTTCATCCCCTGCTGGCGGGTTATGCCGTCGTCGCGGCGCTCGTCCTGTTCGCGCTGGCGCTGGCCAACGACCTGGCCAGCCGGCGGCCGCAGCGGGAAGCCGTGCAGGCCACGGAAGAAGCGCAGAACGTGCTGAGCACCGGCATGCGCAGTCTGGAGGCGATCATCGCCATGGGGATGGTTTCCAACCTGTGGCGGCGCTGGCGACAGCGCCACGACGAGGCGCTGGCGCGGCAGACGGTGCTGCGCGACCGCATTCTGGGCCTGGGTTCCGTCAGCCGGGCGCTCAGGCTGCTCATCCAGTCCGGCATCCTGGCCCTCGGCGCCTGGCTGGTCATCCTGGGTGAGATCGGCGCCGGGGTGATGATCGCCGCCTCCATCGTTCTGGGCCGGGCCCTGCAGCCCATCGAGATGGCCATCACCAACTGGCGCGCCTATCAGCGTTATCGGCTGGCGCGGCGGCGCGTGAAGGAGGCCCTGCGCGACGTGGAGAGCGACCGGACACCGAAGACGCCGCCGGAGCCGCAGCCGAAAGGCGCGCTGGAGGTGCGGCGGCTGTTCGCGGCGCCGCCGGGGCAGCGCGAACCGTTCCTGAAGAACATCAGCTTTCAGATTCCGGCGGGCAGCATTCTGCTGGTGCTGGGCGCCAACGGTTCCGGAAAGACCATGCTGGCGCGGCTGCTGGCCGGCGTATGGAAACCGCTGGACGGCGAGATCCTGCTGGACGGAGCCGAGCTGGATGCCTGGCCGCGCGAACTGCTGGGCCGGATAACTGGATACGTGCCGCAGAACGTGGAACTGATGGACGGCACCATCGCAGAGAATATCGCACGGCTTGATCCGGAGCCCGACCCGGAGGACGTGGTGCGGGCGGCGCGGGCCGCGGGCGTGCACGAGGAGATCAAGCACATGGGCGGCTATGACCGCGAAGTGGGTCCGATGGGCGCCTTTCTTTCCGCCGGCCAGCGGCAACGAGTGGCGCTGGCGCGGGCGCTCTACGGCGATCCGGTGCTGGTGATCCTGGACGAGCCGCGTAACGGCCTGGACCAGACCGGGGTGGGTGAACTCGTGCAGGCCCTGATACGACTGAAGAAACGGAGATGCACGGTGGTGCTGGTGGAGCACGACGAGCGGTTCCTGAAACTGGCCGATTACGTGCTGGTGCTGCAGGATGGGCAGATCCGCATCGGCGGCCCTCGTGACAAGGTGCTGGCGGCGCTGGCCAGTGGCCGGGAACAGGCGAGCGGCGCCACGGGCAAGGGCGGAGAGATGTCAACGGCGGTGGCGGCCAATTCCGGAGGCACGGGTGACGTGGGCACGAAGCGCCCTTCCGGGCGCGGAGACGGCAACGGAGGCGATGACGATGCACGCTGATGGCTCCGGGGACGCGGCAGCCACCCGGCGGCGCTGGCTTTCCGCCCGGGGATGGGTGCTGGCGGGGCTGGCGGTGTTCGCGCTGGTTTTCGTCGGTGGTGGTCTGTGGGCCGCGCTCAGCCGCATTTCGGGCGCCGTCATCGCCCCGGGCGTGGTGAGCCCGGAAAGCGGCATCAAGACGGTGCAACACCGGGAGGGCGGCATCGTTCGTGAAATACGGGTGCGCCCCGGTGAGCGGGTGGAGCGCGGCCAGGTGCTACTGGTGCTGGACGACGTGCTGTTGCAGACGGAGCTGGGCGTGGTGCTGGCGCGCCTGCACGCGCTGCTGGCGGAGGGCGCGCGGCTGGAGGCGGAGCGTGATGGAGCCGACGACATCGTCTTCGCCGATGTTCTGTTGAAGCTGGGCGACGATCCGGAAATCCGGCGGCTGCTGAAAACGCAACGGGCGCTGTTCTCGGCCCGGCGCAACATGCTGGAGAGCCAGAAGCGCATCCTGGAACAGAAGAAGGCGGCGCTCGAGCAACAGATCAACGGGCTGGAAGCGCAGCTGCGGGCGAACGCCAGGCAACAGGCGCTGATCGGCGAGGAAATCGCCAC
>JALUAB010000092.1 GCA_027051195.1 Hyphomicrobiales bacterium | reverse complement strand
CTGGACTTTCATCCGGCGCGTCTGGGCCGCCTATTCGGCATGGCTGGAACGCTTCCGCGTCACCGGAATCCGGCGCCTCATCGTGGATGTGCTGGACGATTCTGCCACGCTCGGCACCATCTTCGCCTTCGTCGTGGTGGCCTACATGCTGCCTCCCTTCGCCGGCAAGGGCGATGTGTGGAACGCCCGTCGCCAGCTGGCCGTCACCATCACCGACCCGAACGGCGAGATCATTGGCCGCCGTGGCGTGCGCCAGGATGACACCATCCCGCTGGAGGAACTCTCGCCCTACCTCGTCAAGGCCGTGCTGGCCACGGAAGACGCCCGGTTCTACGAACATTTCGGCGTGGACGCCATCGGCACCCTGCGCGCCGCCATCGCCAACGCCCGCGCCCAGGGCGTGGTCCAGGGCGGCTCCACCCTCACCCAGCAGCTGGCCAAGAACCTCTTCCTGTCGCCGGAACGCTCCTTCCGCCGCAAGGTGCACGAAGCTTTCCTCGCGCTGTGGATCGAAGCCCATCTGAGCAAGGACGAGATCCTGAAGATGTATCTCGACCGCTCCTACCTTGGCAGCGGCAACTATGGCGTGGAGGCGGCGGCGCAATACTACTTCGGCAAGTCGGCGCGTGACCTGAGCCTGAAGGAGGCCGCCATGATCGCCGGCCTGTTCAAGGCGCCGTCAAAATATTCCCCTGCCATCAATCCGGATGCGGCGGAGAAACGCGCCAACGTGGTGCTGCTCCGCATGCTGGATGCCGGCTTCATATCCTACGGCGAGCTGCTGGCGGCGCAGAACCAGAAGGTCACCATCGTCGGCGGACAGGAGGATTCCGCGCCCCAGCATTTCCTCGACCTTGTTTACCGCGAAACGCAGGACATCCTGAAGCGCAAGGGGCTGACCGGCGAATTCGTGGTGGAGGTGCGAAGCACCATCGACATGCGCATGCAGAAGCTGGCACAAAAGGCTATCGCCGAGGCGCTGGAAAAATACGGCAAGACCTACCGCGCATCTCAGGGCGCGCTGGTGGCCCTCACGCCCACGGGCGCCATCCGCGCCATTGTCGGCGGCCGCGACTATGAATCCAGCCAGTTCAACCGCGCCACGGACGCCTGGCGCCAGCCCGGCTCGTCGTTCAAGCCATTCGTTTATCTCACCGCGTTGCTGAACGGCATGACGCCCAATTCCATCGTGCTGGACGCGCCGGTGACCATTCGGGGCTGGACGCCGCAGAACTACTCCCGTCGCTACCACGGCCGCATTCCGCTGATCACCGCCATCACACACTCCTACAATTCCGTGCCCGTGCGCCTGATGCTCAAGTTCGGCGCGAAAGAGATCATCCGCACCGCTCGCCGCGCCGGGCTGGACGCGCCACTGAAGGCGGTGCCCTCCCTGCCGCTGGGCGCCAACGAGGTCACCGTGCTGGACATTACCGGAGCCTACGCCGCCTTCGCCAACGGCGGCTACCGCGTGCAACCCTATTCGGTGCTGGAGATCCGCCGCCCGGACGGCACTCTGCTGTATGCACACAAGGATGACCCGGACGCCAGGCCCGTGCGCGCGTTCCCGGAAGAGAAGATAGCCCAGCTCGACCGCATGATGGCCAACGTGGTCCTGAACGGCACAGCGCGCCGCGCCAACCTCGGGTTCACGCCGCAGGCCGGCAAGACGGGCACCACCTCCAGCTACCGCGACGCATGGTTCATTGGCTTCACCGGCCATCTCGTTACCGGCGTGTGGTTCGGCAATGACGATTACACGCCCACGCAGAGGATGACCGGTGGCTCCCTGCCGGCCATGACGTGGAAGGCCTTCATGGAGCCGGCGCTTGCCGGCATGGAGCCGAAACCCCTGCCCGGCGTGCCGCTCACCCGCGAGCAACGGCAGGTGGCGGCCAAGGCCCGCGCCGCACGCAAACGGAACACGCTTCTGGCCAGGCCGGCGGATGGAGAATGGAAGGACGAGGGAGAAACCAGCATTTCGTTGGCCATGCTGCCGCCGGTTTCCGAAATCGCCGACTCCGACATCCTCACCGCCGGCGCCGCCACGGCGGCCGTCGGCGCCGCCGCAGCCTCGCAGGCGAAAGGCAGGAAGAACGTTAGCGCCGGCCGCGCCGGAACCGTTGACGCCGGCACCCGCGGGAAACGCACCTCCCGTCGCGACGGCAACGAGGTGGTGCGCACCCTCCGCAACGTTTTCACCATCTTCAAGCCCGCGAAACGCCAGCGCATTTTCCGCACCCGCTCCGGCAATCGCGTACGCACCAACATCAACACCCGCCGCCGGGCGGTGTCGAAGCAGCGCAGGCAGAAGAAGGATTTCCGCTTTCTGAAGATCTTCCGTTGACCCGGCGTGCAGACAACACCCGGTAGCGGGCCAGCGGCGCCGCCGCCCACGGCCTGCCGGACGAAACGCCGCGCACATGCCGCACCTCCACGCCTCCATCGCGCCGCAGGAACAGCGCGTGCGCCCCGTTCCGCCAGACGTCGAACCGGTCTAGGGCCACCCGGCCCTTCTCCTCCCGGCACAGTCCCCGCAACGGAAAGGCCGCCACCACAACCACCGCCCCGTCGCAGGCCAGCTGCATGGCCGGCAACGCCACCTCCGCTTCCGCCCCTTTCCCGCCCTTGCGGCGGAATACGTCCTTCAGATACAGCACCACCCGCCCATTTACCCGCACCCGGCACATCAGTGCGTCGCACCGCCAGCCGGGTCGCGCCCGCGCCGTTTTCGCATCCGCCGCGTCGCCATCGCGCTCCAGCCATACGCGCAGCGCAAACTGCCCCGCCCGCCCCGGCATCGCCGCCAGCCCCGCCGGAGTGCGCACCGCCACCAGCCGCGCCCGTTCCTCCACCAGCACATCCGGCCGCTGCGCCGGCGGCCATGCCGCCCCGGCCACCACCGCCAGCACGCCCAGCAGCCGCCAGCCGTCCCGCCGCAAGGCCAGCCACAACAGCCCGCCACCGATGAGCGCCGCCGCCACCGGCTGCATCTGCGCCACGCGCCACCATGTACCGGGCAACGCAGTGATTCTCTCCGCCGCCGCCAGCATGAAGGCGAGCCCCCGCTCCATCACCGCCAACACCGGCCCTTCCAGCCCGAAGGGCATCGCCGCCAGCGCCAGCAGGCCGGCCGGCATCACCATCGCGGAAAGCGCAGGCAACGCGGCCAGATTCCCCAGCAACCCATGAGCCGGCAGCCGGTGGAAATGCCAGGCCGCCGGCAACGCGGTATAGACGGATGCGATGACGGTGGTGGCCAGCAGACCACCCGCGAACGCAAACGGCCAGCGCGACAACCGCCCGTGCGCCGCAACCGGTGCGCCGCGCTCCCCCGCCCGCCGCCGGCGCCGCCACGTGAACCACTCATAGGCTGCCACCAACCCCGCCACTGCCAGGAAAGAAAGCTGGAAACCCGCCGAAACCACCTTGTGCGGATGCAACAGCATGATGATCCATGCCGCCACCGCCAGGTTGCGCATGGAAATCGCCGGCCTGTCCAGCAACAACGCCAGCAGCGCCACGCTCAGCATGATGAACGCCCGCTGCGTGGCGACGGAGTTGCCGGAGAGCAACAGATACGCCAGCGCCACCAGCCACGCCGCCAGCGCCGCAATCTTCTTCACCGGCCGGCGCAGCGCCAGCGCCGGAACCACCGCCAGCCCCGCCCGCACCAGCCAGAACACCGCCC
>JALUAB010000091.1 GCA_027051195.1 Hyphomicrobiales bacterium | reverse complement strand
GTGCTCTTTTCCGAGGACGGCAAGTGTCGGCTCTTCATCATCGGCGCGCTGGAGCTGGTGGAGCATGTGCAGTGGTATGACTTCCACGCCGAGCCGGGCGGCGTGCTGGCAAGCGAGCCGCACCAGCCGGGCTGCACCGAACACCTGCACGTGCTGCGCGGCGAGATCGAGGTGACCAGCGGCGAGGAGACGCGGTTGGTGAAGGCGGGCGAGTCGTTGCGCTACCGCGGCGACCTGCCCCACGTCCTGCGCAACGTTGGCGACGAAACGGCCCACGCCACCATGGTGCTCATCATGCACCCGCTGGGGTGAGTTACATGTGCAACCAGGAACCGTCATCTCCGCGAAAGTGCGGTGTTGTCCAAGAAAAATGCCGCTTGACTGAAAGGCATCTATTCTACTGAGTCTTATTTCATAAGACACTGATTCAATTATCACTCGTCATTGCCGGGCTTGTCCCGGCAATCCAGGGAGAAGCACATATGCAGTCATGCATGACGCCGAATCCTGGCCAAAAACGAATTCCGTAGTGCATGGTTCTCTGTCTTGCGTTCCCCTTCCACCTTCCACAACAAGAACGGCGCCATCTGTCTGTTACCATAACCTCAAGAGTGAAACGCTCTGGATGCCCGGGACAAGCCCGGGCATGACACAATATTTTGAATTCGATTGAGGAATTCTGTTTCTGAGCAGATGAAATGCTCTATCTGCCTGACCTGTTCGGCAGCCCATCCTTTCATGATGATGGGCGTCCCCGAAATTTCCCCGGATACTACTGTACGAAAGCGGACGCCCATAACAATCAGATCCATCAATGGATTCCCGCGCTTGTGCGGGAATGACGAGCAGGGTGATGGGGGTGTGGTGAATTTTTTCCAAAGTGGCAGGGCCGCTTGCCAGCAGCGGCGAGGCGGGCTAGCACAGGATGCATGGCGACCGTATTTGACCAGACGAAGGGCGTAGGGCGGCCCCGGCACCCGGAGAAGGCGCATCGGCCGGATCAGCCGGTGGCGCGCAAGCCGGCGTGGATTCGGGTGAAGGTGCCGGTGTCGAAGGACTATTTCGCCACCCGCGAGATCGTCGCGCGGCACAGGCTCGCCACCGTATGCGAGGAGGCGGCGTGCCCCAACATTGGCGAATGCTGGGCGCACAAGCACGCCACCTTCATGATCTTGGGCGAGATCTGCACCCGCGCCTGCGCCTTCTGCAACGTGGCCACGGGCAAACCGCTGCCGCCCGACCCGGACGAGGCGGAGCGGGTGGCCTTCGCCGTGAAGGAAATGGGGCTGAAGCATGCCGTGATCACCTCCGTCGATCGCGACGATCTCGCCGACGGCGGAGCGGGGCAGTTCGCCGCCGTCATCCGCGCCATCTGCGCCGCCTCGCCGGAGACCAGCATCGAGGTACTCACGCCGGATTTCCGTGGCAAGGAGGGGGCGCTGGAGGTGGTGCTGGAGGCGGGGCCAGACGTGTTCAACCACAACCTCGAGACGGTGCCGGGGCTGTATCCCACCATCCGGCCCGGCGCGCGCTATTACCATTCGCTGCGGCTGCTGGAGCGGGCGAAGGAGCTACGACCGGACGTCTTCACCAAGTCCGGCATCATGGTGGGGCTGGGCGAAACGCGCGAACAGATCATGCAGGTGATGGACGATATGCGCTGCGCCGGCGTGGAGTTCATCACCATCGGCCAATACCTGCAGCCCACGCGCAAGCACGCGCCGGTGGCGAAGTTCTACGCGCCGGAGGAATTCGAGGACCTCGCCCGCGCCGCCCGTGCGAAGGGCTTCCTCATGGTGGCGGCAAGCCCGCTCACGCGCTCCTCGCACAACGCGGGGGCGGATTTCGAGGCCCTGCGCCGGGCGCGGGCGTCCTCTTCTCCTTCCTGAGTGGCCGCGGAGGCGTGGCCGATGATCATCGGGCTGGGCAGCGACATCGTGGAAATCGGCCGCATCGCCGCAATGCTGGAGCGCCACGGCGAGCGCTTTCTCAAGCGCGTGTTCTCCCCGGCGGAGCGGGCGCTGGCCGAAGAACGCGGTGCGGGCGCGCTGGCGGCGACGCTGGCCAAGCGCTTCGCCGCCAAGGAGGCGGCGGCCAAGGCGCTGGGCTGCGGTTTTCGCGACGGCGTGCAGTGGCATGACATCGAGGTGGTGAACGACGCGCTGGGCGCGCCGAACCTGAAACTGCATGGCGGCGCGGCGGCGCGGGTGGAAGCGTTGTTGCCGGCGGGGCATGCCGCGCGCATGCACGTGAGCCTCTCTGACGAGCGGCGCTATGCACTGGCGGTGGTCATCCTCGAAGCGGTGCCGCAGGGGGTGGGCGCCGGGCGGGCTTGACAGGCACGCCAGAGACGGCCCATTGCCCGCAACGTATTTCCATCCAGCCACGGAATCCAACCACGCGAAAGGGGCAGGGCGGGCATGGCGCAGGCGGAAGACACGGACGATACGGATTTTTCCTTCCGGCTCATCACCACGGACGGCAAGGCGCGGCTGGGCGAGATTTCACTACCGCGCGGGCGCATCCGCACGCCGGCGTTCATGCCGGTGGGCACGGCCGGCACGGTAAAGGGCATCTGGCTGGAGGACGTGCGCGCGGCAGGGGCGGACATCATTCTCGGCAACACCTATCACCTGATGCTGCGTCCTTCCGCCGAGCGCATCCACGAGCTGTTCGGCTCGCTGCACGCCTTCATGCGCTGGGACGGGCCGATCCTCACCGATTCGGGCGGCTTTCAGGTCATGTCGCTCTCGTCCCTGCGCAAGGTAACGGAGGAGGGCGTGCACTTCCGCTCGCATCTGGATGGCTCGGCGCACTTTCTCTCGCCGGAGCGGGCGATGGAGATCCAGGCGCTCTTGGATTCCGACATCCGCATGCAACTGGACGAGGTGGTGGCGCTGCCCGCCAGCATCGAGGCGCAGGCGGCGGCCATGCGCCGTTCGCTGCGCTGGGCGGCGCGCTGCCGCGAGGCCTTCGGTGATACGCCGGGACGGGCTGTCTTCGGCATCGTGCAGGGGGGCGTGGAGCCGCACTTGCGCGAGGAATCCGTGCGCGGACTGACGGACATCGGCTTTCACGGCTATGCCATCGGCGGGCTGGCAGTGGGCGAGGGGCAGGAGCTGATGCTGAAATTCACTGAATTCACCGCCGATCTCCTGCCCGCCGATCAGCCGCGCTACCTCATGGGCGTGGGCACGCCGGAGGACATCCTCGAGGCGGTGGCGCGCGGGGTGGACATGTTCGACTGCGTGATGCCCACGCGCGCCGGGCGGCACGGACAGGCTTTTACCCGCTTCGGCAAGCTGAACTTGCGCAACGCGCGCTTCCGCGATGACACGCGGCCGCTGGACCCGGGCAACCCGCATCCGGCGCTGGGGCAATACAGCCGCGCCTACATTCATCACCTGGTGAAGGCCGGCGAACTGCTGGGGCAGATGATCCTGTCGCTGGCCAACGTGGCCTATTATCAGCAGCTCATGGCCGGCATCCGCGAGGCCATCGCGCAAGGCCGCTTCGAGGAATTCCGCGAGAAGACGAAGCGGCAATGGCGGGAAGGACTGCCGGATTGATGGACACGGCCCCGGTTTCCACCTCGTCAGATCAGTCCCAGGCCGCGCAGGCTGGCGTGCCCCTCGCGGCCGATGATGATGTGGTCGTGCACGGCAATGCCCAGTGGCTCGGCAGCGGCGATGACCTTCTTCGTCAT